>CANNCS010000044.1 GCA_947503115.1 uncultured Marivita sp. | reverse complement strand
ATCATCGTCTCCCTTTTCAAAAAGGGAATCAGATCAGCTCAATAACTGAAACCAAGATGTGTGAATGTCATAGCCCCTGCCCGGCGCGGCTTTGCCCCCACCAGCCCTCCGTGGGCCGCGGGCGGCGCGCCGCCGCGCGCGCGGCCTCCGGCGGCCCCTGGGGAGCCCCCCTGAATTTTCGCCAAATGTAAAAAGTTTCAAATTGACACCACATGGCGGTCGTCTAGTTTAAGAGGCTGCGGCCGCCCCTGTGCGCGGCCCTGCTGGAGCGCCGCCCGTGGCGACGCGCCGTGCGGTAGCGTGGAGGCGGCCGAGGAAATTGAAGGGGCACTGCGGCGCGGGGTGCCGGTGTGCCGGACCATTTGAGGGGATGTTGTGACTTATTGGGAATTTAAGTCGGCGCCGCCCCTCTCGCAGAGCCACGTGTCGGCTCCTGCCCCGCAATCCATTCGCGTTGCGTCTCCCACGGGTGTTCCCGCGTGAGCGTCTCGACGGCACTTAAGACGACGGCGCCTGTTACAACGGCGGTCTTTCCTGTCGCAGGCCTCGGGACGCGGTTCCTACCCGCGACCAAGGCCATGCCGAAGGAGCTCCTGCCAATCATCGACAGGCCGATCATCCAATACGCCGTCGAGGAGGCGCTGGCAGCTGGGATCACGAAATTGGTCTTCGTCACTGGCCGAACGAAACGCGCCATTGCAGACCACTTCGATGCTGCACCCGAGCTCGAGCGCGCATTGGAGGATGCGGGAAAGAGCGATCTCGCTGCAGCCGTCCGCGACACCCTCCCCTCTCACGCCCACGCCGTCTACATTCGGCAACGAGCGCCGCTTGGTCTCGGTCACGCCGTCCTGTGCGCACAACCCGCCGTGGGAAATGAACCGTTTGCAGTACTGCTGGCAGACGACTTTATCATGCCGGGAACCAATTCCGCTAATCCCACCGCGTCCCTGCGTGAGGCCTATGCGGCATCCGGACGCTCGCAAATCCTCCTCCAGGACGTGCCCCCAAGTGAGGCTTACAAGTACGGGATTGCCATCCCAGGCACTGAACCGGGCACCATCGCCGGCCTAATCGAAAAGCCTGCGCAGGGAACGGAGCCGTCGAAGCTAGCTTCGATCGGCAGATACGTACTCCACCCCGAAATTTTTGACGTATTGGCCCAGCTCAGTCCTGGCCGCGGCGGTGAAATCCAACTCGCCGACGCCATCGACAGGCTGGCTCGTAAAGGTCGCGTCGGAGCGATCATGCTCGACGGCACCCGCCACGACTGCGGCAGCCACCCTGGCTACCTCGGCGCCATCGTAGCAGCCGCCTCTCGCCACCCGGAAATAGGGCCTGAATTCCGCGCACTAATGGCGGCGCGCCTCTCGGCTCCGGAACAGGTAGACTGATACATGGACGGTGGTTCGAAGTTAGGGGAACAGGCCGTTCAGGGAGAGCCGAGCGCGACGGTGGCATATCGGGACAGCTTCTATACCCGCCACGGAAAGCGTATTTTTGACGTCGTGCTCGCGATAACTATGCTGCCTATACTGCTGCCAGTGATGGCACTGATTGCGCTTGGCATAGCCCACAAGGGGCAGATCATCTACTGCCACCGACGCGTGGGTCGCCACGGCATTGAGTTTACCTGCTACAAATTTCGAACCATGTGCATCGATGCCGATCTGCGTCTGGCTGAGCTCTTGGCAAGCAATCCCTCAGCACAAGCCGAGTGGGCACGCGATCACAAGCTGCAGGACGACCCACGGATCACGCGCCTCGGGCGCATCCTTCGCAAGACTAGTCTCGATGAGTTGCCGCAGATTTGGAATGTCCTGCGTGGAGACATGTCTTTTGTGGGCCCCCGCCCCGTGACACGCGCAGAGCGCGCGAAGTACGGCGACGTAGCCGCGGCGTACTTGTCCGTCCGCCCTGGGGTCACGGGCCCATGGCAAATCTCGGGACGCAGTGACGTCAGCTACGCAGCGCGCGTCATGCAGGACGCCGACTACATTGCAGGCATCAATCTCGCCAGCGACGCAGTGATCATCGCCCAGACGGCCCTCGTGCCGTTGAAGATGACGGGGCGGTGACCGTGGAACTTTGTATAATCTTGCCGGCTGTGGTGGTGCCCGCGTGGCCACAAAAAAATACAGACACCTGAAAGAATTGGACCGAAATGATTAAGACGGCATTGGTATGCGGCGCAGGTCGATACCAGAGGGTGGGCAGCGCCGCTTCAACCAAAGCTTCGTCATATTGCCGTCAGCCGCCGTACCTGGTGCTGTAGAAGGCTGTAAAACCACACTTCTCGCTAAGGCTTTAAGGAAAAAATATTATTTCATGCTGGTCGACAAGACACAATCAAAGATTTTGGATATATCGACGAAGCAGGTGCGTCATTCAGTTGCACCGAAGACTGCAACGAAGCCTGCATGCTTTTTAACGGTAAACATTTTAAACGATACCCAACTCAGTACATTGTGATACATTTAATGACGCCGTCGCTCTCGAGATACAGAAAATTACACTTTTAGCAGGCGTATTACGATCTGCAGATATTTCCTGCTCCCGATATCTTCAGCGGAACTGGGCATACACCTCGGACGGATCTTGAAATCAATGACATTAACTTATGTCACATTGGTAGGGGCAAGGCGCGGGCTTCAGCAGTGTCCCGGCAGTTGGTGTAATCCCCGCCGGTAGCGCGGGCTGAGCGGAGCCTTCGCGTAGCGAAGCGAGGCCCGCGCGGGTCGCTTGGCGGCCACGGTTGTTCTTCGGCTACGGTTCGGTTTGCCGACCTGACCTATGACCGAGGAGACCAACCATGACCAAGGATACCCTATCAGAGACCGCGGCCTTGCGCGCGCTTTTGTCGGAAACGTCCGACACCCACATGCTGGCCGAGATGCTCGGGTTCGTCGCCGACCGTCTCATGGCGCTGGATGTCGATTCATGGCGCTGGATGTCGATCAGCTCTGCGGTGCCGGCGCGCATGAGCGCAGCGACGACCGTGTGAACCGCCGCAACGGGGTACCGGACCCGGGCCTGGGAAACGCGCGCAGGCAAGGTCGACGTGAAGATCCCGAAGCTGCGCAAGGGCAGCTACTTCCCCGAGTTCCTTGAGCCCCGCCGGGCGGCGGAAAAGGCCATGACGGCGGTGATTCAAGAGGCTTATGTCCAGGGTCTCTCGACACGATCAGTGGACGATCTGGTCAAGGCGATGGGCATGACCGGGGTATCGAAGAGCCAGGTCTCGCGGCTTTGCGGCGAGATCGACGAACGGATCGAAGCGTTCCTGAACCGCCCGCTCGAAGGGGAATGGCCGTACCTCTGGCTCGATGCCACGTATATCAAGGTTCGCCGCGTCGGTCGGATCGTCAGCGTCGCCGCCATAGTGGCCGTGGCGGTCAATCTGGACGGTCGACGCGAAGTTCTGGGCATCGCAGTCCAGCCGAGTGAAGCCGAGGTCTTCTGGGACGAGTTCCTGCGCTCCCTCGCCGATCGCGGCCTGCGCGGGACCCACCTGATCATCGCGGACGACCACAAAGGGCTGAAGGCCGCCGCGGCCAAGGTGCTCGGAGCGACCGCCCAGCGCTGCCGCGTCCACTTCATGCGCAACGCGCTCGCCTGCGTCGGCAAGAAGGACCGCCCGATCGTCATAGTGGCGCTCAGAACCGCCTTCGACCAGGACACGCTCGAAGCCTCAAAAGAGCACTGGGCAAAGCTGATCGATGCATTTGCACCCCGCCATGAAAAGCTCGCCGAACTGATGCGCCGCGCCGAGGATGATGTCCTGGCCTACAAGAGCTTTCCCAAGGAACACTGGGCGAAGATCCATTCCACGAACCCGCTGGAGCGCCTGAACAAGGAGATCAAGCGACGGACCAACGTGGTCGGCATCTTCCCGAACGAAGCTGCCGTCACCCGCCTGGTCGGCGCTCTGATGCTGGAGCAGAACGATGAATGGGCGATCACGCGGCGCTACATGACGCTGGAAACCGTCGCCGCCATTTGCGACACTACAACCATGGATCCGGCGAAAATCGCCGCCCTGTAACTGCGGCCGAGCCAAGGCCGAAGAGCAAAGTTACACCAGCTCCAGGGACACTACCCGGGCTTCCCCAGAGCCAATCGGGTGACACAATAATTGTAACACTGGCGCGATACGATCGCAGGCGTATTCATTTGCAAATGTGCGTGAAAACTTGTAAGCGCAAGAGTGGAATTTAGTATCTTCATTTAAGGAATTTTTGACTTATGATTATCATTCTTTTGGGGGCATTGTTTTTTTTCATTCTATTTCTGATTTATCCATACGTAATTTATCCTAGCATACTGAGCCATATGAAGAGTGTGCCGATTGCAAGAAATGAAGGCCACAGGCTTTCTGTGAGTTTGGTGTTCTGCGCCTATAATGAAGAGGCGCAGATACCTGAGAAGATTAAGAATATCGTTAAGTTGCGAGAGCGGTATCCCGATCTTGAGGTCCTCGCCTACGATGACAACTCCTCCGACGAGACTCTTGCTCTACTGCAAGAGCGGCCCGATCTTCTTCGTGTTATCGCAGGGTCGGGGCGCACTGGCAAGGCGCATGGGATGAAGCTGCTCGCGAGGGAGGCCAACGGCGAAATTATTGTTTTTACCGATGCCAATGTACTGCTCGAAGAGCAAGCAATTAACAATCTGATGGCCTACTTCGCGGATCCGGAGGTTGGAGGGGTTTGTGGATCGCTGCAGTATGTTGGTGAAAGCGCTTCGGCGACGGCCGCAGTCGGGTCAGCTTATTGGCGTCTTGAAGAACGTATCAAGTCGGAAGAGTCTCGCACCGGCAGCGTAATGGGCGGGGACGGTTCCATTTTCTCTCTGCGTCGTGCACTTTATCCGACATTTCCGGACAGCGTGCTCGATGACATGACTGTGTCGATGTCAGCTGTGTTCGCGGGCAAACGCCTGATTAAGGCAGGAGATGTCATTGCCTACGAGCGTTTGGTGGCAAGCCGTCGAGACGAAGTCGCACGAAAAGTGCGGATCGCTACGCGCGCTTTTCATACACATTTGTTTTTACGTCCTCAGCTGCGTCGAATGACAGCAAAAAACAAATTCAAGTATGTGTCGCACAAATTCCTCAGATGGTTCGGCGGCGGCTTTTTTCTGCTAGGATTGTTCTGCTTCATTTTGGTTGTGTTTTTGGCATCGACTTGGTTGGCTCTTGTTGCGCTTCTTTTCGTGACCAGCGTAGCAGCTTTGGGATGGACTTCGAAGAAGGGAAAACTTGCGTCTCTAATAGACACCATTATCGCACTTTTGGCCACGCAATGGGGTGTGGTCCTTGCTATGCTCGGTCATACCCGAACGACTTGGACGCCTGCCGCATCGCGCTGACCTAGTTTGCTTAGGACATCGCTATGAATATCGCATTCGTGGGCTGCGGCTTCGTTTTCGACATCTACATGCGCACCATCGCGGCGCATCCCCAGCTTGTGGTGAAGGGACTCTATGACATCAACGCGTCCCGCCTAAAGCAGGTCAGCGACTATTACAACTTTCCGGCCTATGCCTCCTATGAGGAGCTTTTGGCCGATGACAGCGTCGCGCTGATCGTGAACCTGACCAATATCCACGCCCATTTCGAGGTGTCCAAGCGGGCTTTGGAGGCGGGCAAACACGTCTATTCTGAAAAGCCCCTGACGAAGCAGTTGGACCAATCGCTAGAGCTGTTCGAAGTGGCCGCTGCCAATAATGTGGAACTCTATGCGGCGCCTTGTAACCTCTATAGCGACACTGTGCGCACCATGTTCAAGGCGGTTGAGGACGGCGCCATCGGCAAGCCGCTCCTGATCTATGCCGAACTGGACGACAACCCGATCCACATCATGGATTTCGAAAGCGTCCGCAGCCCGTCCGGCGCGCCTTGGCCGCTCAAGGAAGAGATCTATGAGGGCTGCACCTTCGAGCATGTGGGCTATCACCTTGTGTGGATCTGCGCCCTGCTGGGACCGGTGGAATATGTCACCGCCTTCTCCGACGAGCTGATCAAGAACAAGATGGCGGGGTTGCCGCCCAAGGTGGGCACACCGGATTTTTCCGTGGCCTGCCTGAGCTTTGCCAATGGAGCTACCGCCCGCGTGACCTGTTCGGTCGTGGCGGCGCGGGACCACCGGATGCGCATCATCGGCGATGAGGGCGAGGTCAGCGGCGACAGCTACCGCCAGTATCAATCCCCTGTCTACCTGGAGCGGTTTTCAAAGCGCGTTCTGAACGCCCGCAAGTTCTACACCCTGCGGAAATGGACCGGGTTGGGCAGCCTGCTGGGCATTGGCGGCAAGCGCCTGAAGCTGGTGCGCAACCCTTTCTCCGCCGCGGTGGAGGGCAACCGGCAGAAGACCGGCAGCTTCAAGACCAAGATGGTGGAATGGCTGCGGCGCAAGGAAGTCTATGCGCAGGACAAGCTGACCGGCATCGCGGAGGCCGCCCGCGAGATCGAGACCGGGGCGCCAAGGTATCTCAGCCCCGAATTCCTCGCCCATATCAACGAGCTGACCCTGATGATCCAAGGGGCTGGCCGGCAGGGCATTGCCACCAGACCGGTCACGACCTTCGAGCCGTTGGGTCCGATCCCGAACACCCAGCCCGCACCGGGCCCTGCGCCGACCTACAAGTCTCTGCGCGCCAGCTAGGCCGGGGTAGGGGATCAGATGCTGACAACCGTCTTCTTTCGGTATCTCGGGACGCTGCTGCAATTCGTTGTTCTCGCGGTCATCGCGCGGTCGGTGTCGATCGAGGATTACGGCCTCTACATGATGTGCCTGAGCCTGGTCTTCTCGTTTTATTACGTCTCGGGGCTTGGCACATCCGAGAGCGGGCTGGCGCAATTGTCCCGCAACCGCGCGCTGGAGCAGGAAGAGGGCAATGGCGAGATCGTCGGCACCGTCCTGGTGACTGCGCTTGTATGCGCGGCCGTGCTTGTCTGCGCCGCGCTTGGCATCGTGATCCTTCGGCCCTTTGCCGACCCTGCCACGAATGTCGCCGCGATCTTCGTTCTGATCTTCCTGTCCGCGGGGGGCGTCATCTTCAACGTGTCCCAGCTTCTCATGGGGTTGGGTAAGTCTGCGGCTGGATCCTTTTTTTTCTATCCGGCGATCAACCTGACCTTGGTGTTTTCGACGGTGCCGACGGCCTTGCTCCTGAGCCAGACTGGGTTTGTCGATTTGACCATTGCGACGGGCATTGGCGCGACATTGGCAGGGGGCGTGGCGCTGTTTAGCCTGTGGCGTCTGACCCGCGAGTTATCCTGCGGCTGGTCCTTCGCCCGCTGCAAGTCGTTGATATATGAGGGGGCCGGTCTGACCGCGCTGCGCATTCTGCATGTTAGTAGCTTCTGGATCCCCACCATGGTGACTGGTTTCTTACTGGCCCCAGCCCTGGCTGGTGAAATGGGCACGGCGGGGCGCCTTGCCATCGCTGTTTCGGCGGTGATTGCTGCGGTGCGTTTCTTCATTCGTCCTGCCATCAACCGTGCCTTGGCCATGGAAGACTTACCCAAACTTCGCCGCATGCTCGGCACAGTGGCCTTTATCACGACGTCTGCGGGGGTGTTGGCACTGATCGCTAATGAACTGGTGGGCGAAGAGGTCATCGGCTTCTTCTTCGGGACCGAACTGGCCTCTGCGGCGAGCCTCCTGTCGGTGCTGTTGCTAAGTGTCTGCGCTGAAGCGGTCTTTGGTCCGGTAGATGAGCTACTCAAGGCCAACGGGCAGCAAAAAGCAGTTGGCTGGATTTACGGCATTGGCGTGTCGTCTTTCCTCTTGGGCGGTATTTTAGTAGCAAATCTCGGCCTGATATGGATCGCCTGGTTCCAGGTGGCATATGTTCTGGGCATTTTTTCGGCGATGAACTACGTCGTGTACCGCAATATCGGTTTCGCGGTGTTCCCCCAGGTTCCGAGCCTCTGTGAGATCAAAGAGTTGCGATGACATATTCCCCTCATATGTCTCACCTGCCGCCTCGCGGGCGGCTTGGGGTGTCTGTGCAGCGGCATGACAGCCCGAGTACCCTTATGGGCCTTGTCCTGTTGGCGGCGCTGTTGCCCTACATTCAGCTTGGTCCCATCGGCTTGCCGACCGAGGTCCAGGCCTGGTCCGCGCTTCTGGCATGGTCGGGGATGTTCATCTTTCTGATACAGCAGCGCCTGTTGATAAACCGCTTTCACGTGGTGCTCCTGGCCTTCAGCTTCGTGTTCATCGTCTACATCCCGTTGGACGGGATCGTGGATGTTGGCCAATACCTGCGGAAATCCATTTCCTTCATCTTGTCGGCCAGCATCGCCGTGATGGCCCGCTACCTCTACCCAACGCAAACCTTGCGCATGCTGAAGATCGCTGCGCCCCTATGGTTGATTTTCGCGCTTTTGGGACAGGCGGCCCCAGGTCTCTATCAACAGATCGTGCCAAATTTCGTCCCCGGCGCCCTGGGTGCCTTCGGCTATCGGGGGGTGACAAGCCTGGCGCCGGAAGCCACGGATTTCGGCTTCACGATGGTCTATTTCTGGATGCTGACGGTTCTGGCCTCAATCGCGTCACAAACGCGTGGCGGTCCACCGGCGCCGATGTGGCTTTATGTGGCGATCCTCATCAACATCGGTCTGTCGCGAGCTGGCGCGGGCATAATAGCCATTGCTGTGATCTTGCTTTTGTACCAATCGACCGTCGATCGACAGACCGGCCGAAACTGGATTTCGGCGAAATCATTGTTGATCACCTCAGCGGTTTTTTTCGCTATTTTCACGGTGCTTATGTTTATACCACAAACCGGGATTCGCGGCGTTGACCTGCTTATAACTATGGTTCAGTCGCCAGGCGATCTAATCAATACTACTTTATCCTATCGGATCGTGCACAATCTGGTCGGCCTGTATGGGTTATTTGAATCTTATCTTTTGGGCTTTGGCGGCGGCACATTCACGGTTTTGGGCCCCGAGCTTTATGCTGAATCAAACATAGCAGACATTCTTGGATTACAGGGTTGGTATCTTACAAATATGATACCGACGCTTCAAACTAGTCCATTGGCCATTTTTCCGGTAGTCTTTTTTGAATATGGAGTCCTTGGCGTTTTATTTGTTTTCTACATTTTCGCGTCGGTCTTGAGATCGCAACAACCTGCAAAATATGTAGTAGCGGCACTGTTGTTCATAACATGGACACAGAGTTTTCCCGCGGCATATCCACTCTTCTGGCTGCTGCTCGGTTTGCACAAAAACCCACATTTCTCTTTGCCGACCAACAGTGAAAATTTAGGGCAACGAGGGCAAGAAATATCATGATGCTGCCGACAAAGAATTTTGCTGGTTTTAAACTCACGGCAATTGGGCTGGGCTGCGCTCGTCTAGGCTCTTTTTCTGGGGCAACACCGTCGGAGGCTGAGACGCTCATCCTGCGCGCCCGGGATGCGGGCGTCACCTTCTTCGACACGGCTTCCAGCTATGGCCAGGGCGATAGCGAACGAATGTTGGGCCGATTAGTTGGCGGGGATGATAAGATATGCTTGGTGACCAAGGTGGGCAAGCAGGTACCCGTGAAAGCGCGTTTGCTGCAGCCGGTCAAAGGGATCGTGCGCAACCTGACGCGCAATTCCGCCAAGATGCGCAGCACCGTGCGCCAATCCCGCGGGGCCGCGCTGCCGGTGAATTTCGATCCGGCCTTCCTGACCAGCGAACTGGCCAAATGTCACCGCCGCACCGGGCTGGCAACGCTTCCCATGGTTATGCTGCATTCGGTGGATGCCGCCAGTGTGAAGGCCGGGGCCGCGATGGAGGTTCTGGAACATGCGCAGACGCGGGGCGATATCCGTGTGATCGGCGTCTCCGTCGACGATCTGGAGGCCGCGGAATCCACCCTGGCCGACAGCCGGATCCAGGCCGTTCAAGTGCCCTATCTGCCCGGGGATGCTGCGATGGCCGACTGGGCGGTGCGGGCCAATCAGGCGGGCAAACTGGTCGTGGCCCGTGAAGTGTTTGATGGCGTGGCCGCTTTGCCGGCGGGTGATCGGTCTGGCCACATAGAGAAAAACCTGTTGCGCAGCACCTCCGATGCCGCCGTGGGTGTCATACTGATCGGGACAACGAAAACGGCCCATTTCGACGAAATACTCGGGATGCTCTCGGTCTCGGCGGCTTAACGAAAGTCTCTCTTCCCATGATCAATAAAAGCCTTATTCGCGCGGCTTCTCGGGTGTCGCCGCGCATGCTCGCCTACCACCTGAAACGGGCGGCCCGGAACAAGATCGCGCGCAAATCTCCGGGCCTTTATGCGCGATATATCGATGGCAAGATCGCGTCCCTGCCTGCGTTCCGCCTGACCGGACGGGAAAATCTCCCCCTGGCTGAGAAAGTCGCTGCGTTTTACGCGCCCAAGTACCAGGACATTGCCGCGGATGCGGCCCAAGGCACGCTGACGCTGTTCGGGCATCGCCTGGAGTTTGGCGCGCCTGAGGCCATCAACTGGCACGCCACGATCGCCGCTGAGGATGATTTCCACCTCTGGCGGCAGAAGCTGGGCCATATGGGGTTCGTCTGCTCGATGCTGGTGGATGGCCACCCCGATCAGCTGGACGCGGTCGCGCGGATGATCGACGGCTATCAGGCCAGTACCCGCTATGATGAACCGGGCGCCTTCACCTCTTACCTCTTCCCATATTCCGTCTCGCACCGCATGCTGGCGCTTATCAGCGGCTTCATCATCGCCCAGAGCAAAGGTGGCGTGCCGGCGGAGCTGGAAACCAAGCTGCAGGATTTCCTGCGCTGGAATGCGGGGTTTGTGCTGGGCAATATCGAGCATGAGCTGAAGAACAACCATGTGGAGCGTAATCTGGCGGCGCTCTGCCTCTATCTTGATGCGCTCAACGATGTGCCAGCGGGCCTGGCCCGGCGGCTGGATCGCGACGTGGCCGACATTGTCGAGGCCTGCATCCTGCCGGACGGGCTGCTGGCGGAACGCTCGGCCATGTATCAAGGGCTTGCGGTCATGGCGCTGATGGTCTTTGCCGAGGCGCGCGTTCTGACGCCCGCCACCCGGGCCTTTGCGCAAGAGCGGCTGGATCAGGCCATGCGCGCCTGGGCGATAATGACCCATCCCGATGGCGAGATCAGCCTGTTCAACGACAGCTGGTGGGGCGAGGTGCCGACCATCAACGATGTACTGCCTAAGAGGCCCCCCCTCTCGGAGCTTGAAGTGTTGGAGCATGCGGGATACGCTCGAGTTCAAGGAAAGAACATCCTGGCAATCTTCGATGCCGGCCCTATCGGGCCGACCTGGAACCCTGGCCACGGGCATGCGGATTTCTTGTCCGCAGAGGTGGATGTGGACGGACTACGTTTTATCGTGGATCCCGGAACATATCAGTATTCCACCGGAGAAAGGCGGCTTTGTGAGCGCGCCGCCCAAAGCCATAACGGGCCATGCTGGGCCGACATCGACCCGGTGGAATACCAAGGCTGCTTCAAGGTCGGGAAGATGGCCGCAGCAGAGATGTCAGAGACCGAAATTAGCGCAAATGATGTCCGAGTAACAGGCCAACTTGAATTAAAGCAAGGAACTTTGCGTCGTACTTTGCGCCTGTTGAACCGAAATACGATCAGCTTCGAAGATTATTGGTCTGGCCACCAAACATTGGCTAAAGTGACTTTACTCGTTCAGGGGAACTGGAAGCTCAAAAACTCTTCAAAAAGACAACTAGTGTTTTCCCTCAGACATCACGTAGCGGTGATAACCGTGAACAATGGAGAGATCGTTAACTTCGGGTCTGGAGAATGGTCAAAGCGGTATTTGGAAAGCGAATTAGCTACCAAAGTAGTGTTGCGGCCCAAGGGTGCCGTCGCAGCGAAGTTGGAATGGAGCGTGACTTCGAATACGGAGCGTTCATGAAGCTTGATCTGAGAAGCTTATCCTCACCCAGTTTTAGGTAAACCCGGTCCAAATGTAATGTGATACTCAAAAACCACATGGATCGTTGCCAGAATTATTCGCTCGTTCTCCCAGCTGGGAGAGGAGCGGAAACGCATGAAGGCATCGAGGTCAAAAGCCTCGCACAAGGCGTTCATCATAAAGCAGGCGCAGGACCGGACGCCCGTAGCGAAGGTCTGCCCTAAGGCCGACAAGAGCTCGCAGACGTTCATTGCCTTCGAAAAGCAGTATGAGGGGTTCGTGCCGTTGGAGCTGAAGCGGTTCAGGGAAATCCAGCACGAGAATCCGCCCCTGAACATACTGGTTTAGGACCGGCGCTCAACAAGGAGATGCTGCAGGGCGTCATCAAGTAGTATGCTCTGAGGCTTCTCCGTAAGGGGACGCGCGTCGATGAGGTGCGAGCGGATTGGCAGGTGTCGATCGGTCGGCTCTGTGAAGTGATACGGTGTCATCCCAAGACCTCCCGCAATAAGTTTCGTCGGACCGGACAGGCCGCATTGGAGCAGCGGATCAGGCAGATATGCCAGATCCGTGTGCGGTTTGGATGCCGGCGTATACGGGTGCTACTGAACCGCGAGAGTTGCGAGATTAATGTGAAGAAGACCTATCGTATTTTGCACGGAGTTGGGCATGCACCTTAGGGAAACGATGCTCAACCGACGGATCGACACTATACGTAAAGCGATCTTGGTCTGCCCCCACTGAGTGGTCCGGTTTGAGTGTTAATGCATGACGGGCCTCTGACCCATCGTGATGACGCTTTCAGGGGCCGGCGGCCGGTAGCCCAAGGCGCTGTGCGGGCGGACGGTGTTGTAATGGACGCGCCACCGCTCGATGAGGATCTGAGCCTCTCGGAGTGAGTAGAAGATCTCACCGTTGAGCAGTTCGTCCCTGAGCCGCGCGTTGAAGCTTTCGACGAAACCAGAAAGTGTCAGGTCTTCTGTGTATGGCTGATTGGGTCCATGCTTCCTGCGAGGAGCAAGGACGATGACGATTTCGAACGAACTGCTGGACGAGTTGCTGAAAGGCTGCAAGCGGCTTGAGGATCTGCTGGGCGAAGCGGGGCTGATGAAGGAGCTGAAGCTCCGGCTGATGGAGCGGATGCTCGGCGCCGAACTGACGGCGCATCTTGGCTACGAGGCTGGAGCGGAGCCGCCCCCCGAGCAGACCAACCGCCGGAACGGGGTTGCCACGAAGCAGGTCAAGAGCTCGGACGGCGAGGTGCCGCTTTCGGTGCCGCGTGACCGCGAGGGCAGTTTCGAGCCGGAGCTGGTGAAGAAGGGCCAGACCCGTATCGATGGCATCGACGACAAGATCATCGGGCTCTATGCCGCCGGCCTGTCCGTGCGCGACATACAGGCCCATCTGGAGGAGCTCTACGGCCTGCGGGTGTCGCCCGACCTCATCAGCCGCGTCACCGATGCCGTGCTGGACGAAGTCCGAGAATGGCAGCACCGGGCGCTGGACCGGATGTATCCCATTGTGATCTTTGACGCTTTGCGGGTGAAGATCCGCGATGCCGACAGCCGGATGGTCAAGAACAAGGCCGTCTACATTGCCTTGGGCGTCAGCCCCCATAATTTCCTGTGGCTAACTCTGTGACAAACCCCGCATGCATAGATGCGGCGGTTGATTTATAAAGCCACACAATATATATGTGCACAAAACGATCAACACAGGCGGGAGGATGTTTGGCACTCTAGGGTCAGGATTCATAGCCAGAACATGACGACGGCAGCCAATGCGCATGCCGATAGGAAGACCTTCGGGCACCGGTCATAGCGGGTCGCGACCCGCAGCCAGTCCTTGAGGCGAGCGAAGCTGTTCTCGATCTTGTGGCGCTTGCGATATCGGGCTTCGTCATAGGGGATTGGAACCTTACGGTTCTTTCGAGAAGGGATGCACGGCGTGATCCCTTTGTCTTCAAGGGCTTCGCGATACCAGTCTGCATCGTATCCACGGTCCGCCAGCATGTGGTTGGCGGGAGGGAGGCCGTCCAGCAGCGCCCGGGCGCCGATGTAATCGCTCCGTTGGCCGGCCGTCAGAAACATCCGCAGCGGGCGGCCTGCCGCATCGGTCACCGCGTGCAGTTTCGAGTTCATCCCGCCCTTGGTGCGTCCGATCAGGCGACCGCGCCCCCTTTTTTCAGCCCCAAGCTGGAGGCCGTGCGGTGCGTCTTCAGATGCGTCGCATCGATCATCAGCGTGTCAGTTCCGCCGCCTTGATCGGCCAGTTCGAGAAGCATCCGGGCGAAGATACCCTTCTCGCTCCATCGCTTCCAACGGCTGTAGAGCGTCTTGTGTGGCCCATACTCCGCGGGCGCATCACGCCGACGCAAGCCGTTGCGATTGATGAAGATTATACCGCTCAAAACCCGCTTGTCGTCCACACGGGGCTTGCCGTGGGACTTCGGGAAAAAGGGGTTCAGCTTGGCCATCTGCGCATCGCTAAGCCAGTAAAGGTCGCTCATGTCACCGCTCCATTTTCGGAGCCGTGAATCACGCAGCGCAACGGAAATCAATGCATCCTGACCCTAAGGAGGCGCGCCATGCCCAATGCCCTTACCCACCCCGACCCGCGAGACTTTGGCTTCGCAAGCTTCGCCGAGCTTCTAACCTCCCGAGCACCCATACCCGGCGAGGACCCCCACAGCTTCGACACCTTCCGCCGGGGCCTTCTGGCGTCTCTCACACCCGCCACAGCCTATGAATGCGTCGTCGCGGAGAACCTCGTTGAAATCGAGTGGGAACTCCTCCAGCGACGCCGAATGCGCGAAGCCTCTCTGCGCAAGACAATAAGCGAGGCAATATTGAAGTCTGCACTGTCCTGCGCCCGCGCCATACATAACGCGGAGGTGAACGAGGCGCGTGACGAAGACTGGGACGAATTCATCGCGGCGGGCGGCGATGGAGAGGAGTGGGACGATCCCTATCCCTTTGATCAGGACGCAGCTGAGGAACGCGTCGCAAAACTTGTGGACGAAGTGCTCTCCAACATCGCGACGACACAGGCGGCGGCCCACAAGGCGCTCACCGAAATGGGCGTAGACCTCATCGGCCTGATGGGCGCGGCCTATGCCCAGACCTTTGGGGCGGCAGTAAGGCACGACACAAAGACGCAAGAGCTTGAGCGCCGCCGCCGCGAAGTTCGGCGCGACTATGACGCCATTCAGAGCGCCCGCCCCATCGAGCACGAGGGGAACAGGGGCGACATTCCGGACGCGGAAGTTGTTTAGCAATGACGCGCCGAGACGTGAACGACCGCAACCGCGCCAATGCCGCGAAGAGCACGGGGCCGAAGACGTCCCGCGGCAAGGCCGTCAGCGCGCAAAACGCACGCCGGCATGGCGCGACCTCTGCCCCCGACCCGTCAAATGTTTCCGCTTGGCTCTCTGTCATCCTCGAACGGCCACACATTCTTCCCAGCGACCTGATGCCCATGGACGAGGTCGGCCGCACCGCCCTCAACCTCGCCCAGGCGGAGGCGCGCCTCGCAGCAGCAGAGCAGGCACTGGCGGAATTCGAGGCGGGAGAAGAGAGCGACGGGGATGACCTCGACAGTATCGCCGAGCACATCCGTGACGCCCTATCTGAGCCGTGGACAACACCGAGGGAGCGCAAGTCAGGGATCGCGATCCTGGCACGCATCGCCAAGACGCGCCTGAGGGATGCTGCCGGGCAGGCGCGGCGACACAGGCTGCTGGCCCGCTACGCCCGCGAGGCGCGATCCGCCCGCTCGCGCGCGATCAGCGCATGGGCAGCTGCCGCAGCTCCGCGTCACCACCAGCACCAGTGCGAGGTGGCGTGAAATGCGATTTACCGAAACGAACCCATTTTTCAACTTAAGGTTGAATGGTGTGCTCAGCTACGAGAGCCACACGCCAAGCAGCAGCAACCACGGCCCCACAAGCGTCCCCTGCCCCCACAACCACACGCCCATAGGTCGTGCCGCGTCCAAGCACGGCCCCTTCGTAACAGCCCCGCCCCAATCGACCGACGCCGGCGCATGGCATTGCAGCCCCCTCAGAAACTCCATAAGTGTCTCTCTGACACAAATGCATCCGCGAGCGGCGCAGCTTCAAGGGCAGGCATGACCGAAGCAGACCCCAACCTCCCGTGGCACCTGGCGCAGCTGCGCCCGAACGGCCTGTCCATGGCCCTTCGCAATCTCGAGCGACAGTCTCTGACCCACTTCGCCCCCACGGAGACGCGGACCGAGCGCCGGGGCCAAAAATTCGTCACGCGCGAGGCCCCCGCCTTCCCCGGCTACGTCTTCGTCCAGCCTAGCCAAGCCACGGGCGGCATCCGCGCCATCAACGCCACGCGCGGCATCACCAAACTCGTCTCGCTGGGGCCGGAGCCCGCCGTCGTCCCCCCCGACCTCATGGCAGCCCTCCGCCTCCGCTTCGCCCCCCCGCGTGGAACTCCCGCCCCCCGAGTTCTCCCCCGGCGACCAGGTCCAAATCCTCGCGGGACCGCTGGCCGACGTCATCGCCCAAGTCGAGGCCACTGCCCCACAGGACCGCGTCTACCTGCTCATCGACCTCATGGGCCGCGCCACCCGCGTCACGGTCGACGCAAAACACCTCCGCGGCCTCACGGAGTGACGCAAATCCCACCCAAAAACACCCCAACCCACACCCCACGCAACCACTTGATTTCAAAACCAAAACACCGCCCCACGCGCGTGGCTGTGTCTTTCACCCAAAATTTTAAATTCCCGATAAGACTTAATCTCAGTCTAAAGAGACATAGGCGCCACAATAGGATTGCCCATTCCATAACCATAGCATCACGTCTATCAGCAAGTATGATAAACTTTTATAAAGTTGCCCTCCTCCTCTCCCTTCTCCTGCCAAACGGCGCAGCAGCCGAAGAGGTCGCAAACCTCACCATCATCGACCAAAGACAAGACGCTCAGCACCCCATCTGCTGCTGGTCAGGCATTGAGACACTGCGCGACGGGAGCCTCGTCATCGTCTCCGACCAAGGCATCCTCTTCACCGCAGAAATCAGCCTCGACGCGTTAACCCTCACCGTAACCGGCTCCTCCGAGCTGCAAGCCTCCGGCGGGGATGCATCACGGCGGGAGCGCACCGACGCAGAGGGGATTGCAGTGTCCCAAGATGGGCGCGCCTTCATCTCCATCGAGCGGCGCCACCGCATTGATGAATTTAGCGGCTCCGAGCCGATCAACTCATGGCCCGCACCGAATTTTATCAATCTCGAAGAAAACGGAGGCTTTGAGGCGCTCGCAGTCGATCCAGCTGGCGTAATTTGGGCAATAGCAGAAACCCCCTCAAATCAGGCCTTCCCCCTCCTCTCCCTCGAGCACGGATCCTGGCAGTCCCGCGGCACCCTTCTGCAGTCTGATGGATTTCTGCCGGTCGGCGCAGCTTTTGACAGGAGCGGTAACCTCTACATTCTCGAGCGCAGACTCAGCCTACTTGGCTTCAGCGCCCGGCTACGCCGGGTCAACGCACCTGTTGCTTTGGGTTTTGAAACCACAACTATCTGGGAAAGTGATGCGGGGGCAGGCGACAATTTCGAAGGTATAACAGTTGTGGAAAGTCACGGCCAAAACACAAAATTTCTTCTGGTTTCCGATAACAATGCCATGCCATTTTTTCAGACACGCGCCCTGCTCCTAACGTCCAATCTGCCCATATCCAGCGGACTGATCAAGCTCTCACGGTGATAGTGGAAGCCACCACTTAGCTATGACAGCCGACAAATCTCCAAATCTCTGGAAGCATGACAGCGCGACCGGCTCACAGCAACGATCCACCACAAGATCTAGCTCCGAGCGCATCACGCCACAGCGAAACCTGAGGGAACCCCCAGATACATCGCGCCATGGAGAGATGTGCTTCTTGTTGGTGGTCTTGCATCAGCTGTAAATGCCGTGTGCACAAACCTCCTGGCACAAAATTCGTTCGAGACGATCCTATATTATCTTCTCGGCGACGTGCTTGGGATGCTTGCCCTATTCGTCGCACTAATGTTTGCATTCAAATTTGCGCGGCGCTTCGGGTTTTGAAAACACGCCTGCGAACTCCTTACTGAATTAATCCCCATTATTTTTGGGAAAACCGTGGGCCAAATGGCTGCGAAACGTCACGAGCCAGAAGAGATTGTCACGTAGTTGCGGCAGCTTTACGTACTTTTCTGTCAGGGCATGATCCGGGTGGAGGCAATCTACGAAGAGCATATCACCGAGCAGATCAAATACGATTGGAGCAACCAGTAAGGCGGTATGAGACCAGACCAGCTGAAGGAGCTCCAGCAGCTTCAGAAAGAGAAGGTGCTACTACCCAGTAGCTGGGTCCGCCCCTAATCTAGACAAACCCATCCGGGCGCGATGAGCCGCGCTAGCTATGCCGGAGGCTGATTTTCGTAATTTCAGTAGCCATGGTTTCACTTCATAGAGAGGTTCCGGGATGACCTGCTGTACCGGAAGACCTTTGACGCGATCAGACAAATTAAGATCTTCATCTAGAGCTCAAAGAAACATCACAACACCAAGCGACCCTACAGCGCTCTCGGATAGCGGCAAACGGCATCAAAAACTGTGGTTCAATTGGGCCGAACGCCGATCATGCACTGACGCTCAAACTGGAGCAGTCACATCAGGTTGCTCCACCCCGACCACTACCATCCCGGTCAAATGCCAGACAGCCGCCATCATGACGCCGAAGTTGAACGCAAACTCATTGGCACAGCTCTGCGTGAAGAACTCCCCCTCGAGGAACATGCAGGACCCTTTGCAGAGTTGGACCACGGGACAAGCCATGCACTCGGGCCTGAACGCAAAATGCGTCGCAGTATCGAGTGCGATGGTGTCAAACTCGGAGACATGCCCGATCTTGTGCACCCCCTTTGCGCCGGTGTTCTGACAGGTCATGACATTACCGCGCAGATCGACGGCGATGGTGTCTTCGCGATCCATGCCGCATTTCTGGCCGAGGGCTTCAATGGGGCGCTGGCGCTGGATCGAACCATAGAACTCGTCGATCCGCTCCCCAAGGCCAAAGGCGTTCGGGTCCTCGACCAGAGCCTCGAAGATTGACCGGGTGAGGCTGTTCAGTTCTGCGGGCTCGAAGCGCCCTGTCCCAACGGCGGTTGCGGCGTCATAGACATTCACTACACCCTCAAGCCCGACGCATATGTCCGGCCCGACTTTCTCGGCGAACCAGGCCTTAAGGGCCTGAAGGTCGTGATGCTCGCGCGTCAGCACCGCGTTGAACCCGGTCTTTGCCGGACGTTCAGCCAACAGGGCCTCGATCCAGCGCCGCTTGTCAGGATCGTCTAACGGATCAGGCCCGCGCAGATGCTGCCCGGGCCCGTCATGCGAGATCGTGATCGCGATGTCATGCGCCGCGATGAAGTCGAGCTTTTCGCGGTTGAGCAACGAGCCGTTGGTGATGATCGAGAAGCCCGCGCTTGGGAACCGTGCGGCCAGCGCCGGGATCAACCGCTTGATCTTGGCCCAGTAGAGGAAGGGCTCGCCGCCCCAGAGCTCGATCTTTTCGGGCGCATCGGCGATCCAACCGTCGAGCTGGGTCAGGAAGTGCTCGACATCGGCCAGCTTCGAGACCGTGGCATCGGCGATCTGGAAGGCTTGGCTGCAATAGCTGCAGCCATAGTTGCACGAGAGCCCGAGCTGGATTTTCAGGATGCGGGGCGCGCGGGATTTTCCGAGGGACTTGTTTTTGGCTACACGAGCGACTTGCGCAAATATCCCCGGTTCGACCGGCAGCGGCAGCCCTTCGCATTCGGAGGTGTGCGGGTTGTAGCGCACCTGGTGACGGCTGCCGTCACGCGCTTCCAGGGTCAGATTGAACCACATCAGTCAAACAGTCTTTCTTCGATTGCAGTGGGCAGGGTGACGCGGAAGTTCGCGACGACCTGTACATGCGGCGCGCTCCCCTCGTAGGGGTGCTGGTTGTGAGGGATATGAGAGGGGAAGAAGACCGAGAGCCCCGGCCGCGGGTTGACTGAATAGCCGTGACGGCTCTCATGGGGCAGCCGGCCCTCATCGAAGTACCGCGACGGATCCTCGATTACAAAGCGGGGGGTGCCGACAGAATTCACTGGCTGCCCCACCCCACTGCCGGTCAGGAAGTGGACGCAGGTCAGGTCGCCCTCGCGGCTGTCCTTGTGGGTTGAGATGAAGCCGCCTTTGGTGATCACCAGTGCGCGGTTTTCGCAATGATCGGAGTCGAGATATCGAGCCCAGGGGCCGAGGACGGCACGCGCGCAAGCAAAGAGATGGGCCTTCAGCGCTTGACCGGCTTCGCTCCGCTCAAGAATGCCACGCACCCGGCGTTTGGCAGCGCTGAGCGGACTGGCGCCGCCATCTCCGCCAACCGCTGCCATGGCCTCATCCGCGAGCTGGCAATTGACATCCCAGTCCACGGGGGTTTCAAAAAAACTGACATGGGTGGGCCAGAGCGCAAGGTTTGTTTGCTGAACTTGCATCGTCAGCACCGGCACGCGCAGTTGCAATTGAAGTACGATCGGTTGGCGGTGATCGACACATCGCCCGCGGCCCCACCTCCAGACAGGCTGGTGACGTAGCAATTGGCGGTACAGTTACAATTCCCACCGGTTGAGAACATGCTGAGACCAACATTGACTCCAGAACTGATGCCCCCGTTCTGCACCGCAACAGAGGTGATGTCGCCAGCGCCGATGGCTGGCTTATTGGCAATACGCGACCAATCTACAAAGCCGCTGTCGTCGATCACGATGGTGGTTCCGACCTTATAGGCCATGGCTGCCTCCTTGCGCCTGATGGGCCAGGATCTCCGAAAGACCGGCCTTGCAGTGGGAATTGGGAAGTGTGAGCGAGCAGAGGACCGGGATGCACATCCGTTCATCGCCCTCGAAGTAGGTGCTGTCGTGGGGCACATGGCCCTCGAAGGTGAGCATGGAGCCCGTGCGCGGCTCCACCGCATACCAGCCGCCGACATAGGCGCCTGGATTGTTGCAGGGCCAGAGCCGCTTGCCGACATTGGCCGGATCGTAGAAGCGCACCGCCCCTCGATGGAGCGAGGTCTCGGGGCAATCGGCGTCCAGCACGACCCGCGGGTAATAGGTGCAGACGATGTCGGTCTGGATATGGGTGTGGGCATTGATGCCGACGTTCTCGCGCAACGAGCGCCGCTGCCAGAAGGTATCCGACATCATCGCGATCTCGCCCGTGTGGTCGTAGCCATAGGCCAGTTGCAGATATTCCCGGACAGCTGCCGCAACCATCTGCGCCAGCACGGCAATCGCTGGATCCTGCCGGCCCATGAGGAAGTTGTGCCGCAGATGCCCGAGATGGTTGGTCTGATCCCCAACGTTGCGTCCGTCGGCATCGTCTTGGATGCGATTGGCAACTGCGTCTTCGGCCGCAAGCGCATGCAGGTGGTCATTGAAGCCCTCTGGCATCTCCCAATGCTTGTGCAGGACGAAGGCCGGGTAAATCAGCTGGAACTCGGTCGTGGTCGCGATCTCCATCACACAACCTCCAGGATGATCTTGCCGATCGCGGTGTAATGCTCGGTGTTGATCTTGACCGCGATCTGATCCCCCGTGCTGAGCCCCAGGGCCTCGACGGCAAAGCTGCCCGCACCATTCATGTCCGTGGTCAGCCGCCGTTTCGGCAGATAGCCGGCGTCGCTCTCGAGCTTCAGCGACAGCGCATGGGCGCAAGGAGCGCTATCCCCATTCCAGAGCAGCGCGATCGGCACATAAGCGCGCCCTCCCGAGGGCACTGTCACCGTCTCGGTCGCCACCGCGTGGAAGTAGAACTGCTTGAACCACTGCCCGTCATTCGGGATCGTCGCGTCATCGATCCGGCCAGCAACAGTCGTGCCGTTCAGCAGGATCGGGTCTTGTTCACAGAGAACTTCGATCCGGGCCGAGGATAGCGGCCCCTTGATCGGCATGAAAATCACCAGCGCATTCGAGGCCTGCGTGCGCGCACGATGGCGAAACGACAGGTCGACCTTCTCGCGCGCCGATTGGGCAAAGCGGTTGCGCCAGGGCTGCGGGAACCCCGCATTGTCGGTCATGATGTCGATTAAGGCGTGATCGGTGATCTCGTCGTGACCCCGCATACCGTCTGGAAAGACGTAGGAGCGTCCCTTGTAAATCCCACCATGCGGGCAGCCCGGAAGGTCTGGCACGAAGATCCCGTTGCCGTGCAGATCCACGAAACCTGCGCCATCGGCATAGTCATACGGTGTCGCAAGTTCCGCCGCGAGATTGGCCCAGGTCACGACCCCGACGCCGTCCCGGACCCCCTCGCCGGCATCGCAGGGCACAAAGACCGCGACTCCCGCATAGCTCTCTTGGACATCGACGGCGTAATGCAGCCGCGAGCTCGTATTGTAGATGACATGCAGCCCGGTCTCGATCACGGCGCGGTCCTTTTCAGCTGATCGACCTCCTGAGCGAGGTCCTTGATGGCCTCCACGAGGAGGCCCACGAGATTGCCGTAGGCCAGACGCAGCACGCCTTCGGCCTCAACGACGGCCTCTGGCGCGACGGCCTGCACCTCTTGTGCAATGAGGCCGATCTGCCGCGCGTCGCTGCCCGCCATGGTGAAGGTGACGCCGGTCAGCGCCTGCACCTTGGCCAGCGCATCTGCGATAGGCGCGATGTCGGACTTGAGCCGTGCGTCCGACGAGGAGACGAAGTTCGGTGCGGTCACCGTGCCAGAGAAAGTCGCTCCACTGAGGAGGGCGAAAGCGCTGGCATGGCTGCCATCGAGCAGATCGGCGTCAATTCCCGACCCAGAGCCATCGACCGTCACCAGTTTGGCACGCACCTGTGCTGCGGTGTCTGGGGAGCCGTCTGCTCCTGCGGGACCCTGTGGACCGGTTGGGCCCGTGGGACCTGCAGGTCCCTGCGGTCCTGTCGGGCCAGTGGCGCCAGTATCACCCTTGGGGCCCGTCGCACCGGTTGCTCCCGTCGCACCGGTTGAGCCTTTCAGGTTCACATAGGCGCCCCAGGTGGACCCATTGAAAAAACGCAGGCTCTTACCGGACCATTGGTGGGCCGGTGTTGGGCCCGTGGCACCTGTTGGGCCCTGAGGACCGGTCGCGCCTGTGTAACCTGTTGGGCCAGATGCCCCGGTCGGCCCTGCCGGACCTTGCGGTCCAGTTGGGCCGGTGTCGCCCTGAGGGCCAGTTGCACCGGTTGCCCCTGTGGCACCAGTTTCCCCCTTGAGATTGACATAAGCGCCCCAGGCGGTGCCGGTATAGAACCGAAGGCTTGTACCAGACCATTGATGGGCCGGTGTTGGACCTGTGGCACCTGTTGGGCCTTGCGGTCCCGTTGCACCGGTATCCCCCTTGGTCCCCGCAGGCCCGGTTGCGCCCTGGGGCCCAGTCGCACCTGGAGGCCCGGTTGGGCCAGCGGGCCCTTGCGGTCCTGTTTGCCCCAGTTCGACGACGGTTTCCGATCCCGAGATGCGTTTGAGGAAGAGCTTTCCGTCGGTAACATTGACGGCGAGTTCTCCGGCAGCGAGTTGCGCTCTGCTGGGCACCCGGCCAGCCACGGTGGTGCGTTTGACCAAAACGGTGTTTGCCATGGTCAAAAGGTCCCGCCATCAAGGATGATCCCATTGATCGACCCACCCGTGATCGCGACATTACTTGCGGCTTGCGTGGCGATGGAGCCAAGCCCGAGGTTCGAGCGCGACGTTGCCTTGTTCGGGAGGTCAGACAGGTTCGATGCGGCAGAGAGCTTGCCTGCAAGAGCGTTGGTGACGGTCGTTGCAAAGTTCGGATCGTCGTCCAGCGCCGCGGCCAACTCGTTCAATGTATCCATGGCGCCTGGGGCCGCATCGATCAACGCGCCGATCGCAGCAGCCACAAAGGCGGTCGTCGCGACCTGCGTCGTGTTGGTGCCTGTAACTGCCGTCGGCGCAGTCGGCGTGCCGGTCAGAGCTGGCGATGCCAATGCAGCCTTGGCATCGAGCGCGGCCTGAAGGCCGGTAACTTGAGAGATCGCGTGGCTGTGGGTCGAGGGCGGAAAGCTGGTGGGCTTGCCGGTGATCCCGGCCCAGGGCGCGGCATTGGCTACCTCCGCCGCATCGACCTTGCCGTCGCCATCGGTGTCATAGGTTGCAGCCAGCATGTCACCGGGGCCAAAGTCGACGATGGCCCGCTGGACGAAGGCGGTTGTTGCCACCTGCGTGGTGTTTGTGCCCGAAGCCGCCGTGGGCGCGGTCGGCGTACCTGTCAGCGCAGGCGAGGCAAGCGGTGCCTTAGCGTCAAGCGCGGCCTGTAGCCCGTCCACATTGGTGATGACATGGGCATGGCTGTCATCAGCCACAGCGGCTGTGATCGTGACATTGGCCGAGCCGTCGAAGCTCACGGAGCCGGAGAGATCGCCCGCCAGTGCGATGGTGCGGGCGGTGGCAAGCTTGCTCGCCGAGACCGCGTTTGCCGTCGCTCCGAGCTTGCCATCGAGCGCGCCCTGCAGACCGGTGACATCGGCAATGGCGTGGCTATGGCTGAGCGCGGCTTTCGTGGCGAGACCAGCATCCAGTTGCGACTTGCGCACGAGGTCAGTGGCGGCACTGGCATCCTGGCTGGACTTTGGCACGAGCGAGAAGGTCTTGGCCCCACCAATAGTCTGGGTGCCAGTGAGCGCAACAAACCCACCGCTACCTCCGACAGGGACGATGGAAGTCGCATTGCCAGACCCGTCGTCGCCCTTGCCGACATACACCGTGTTGTCGACCTCGTTATGGGCAAGCTCGCCTGATTTCAGCGCAGCGGGCGCACCTGCTACGCCCGAGACGCGGCGTTTCAGCTGGATCGTATTGGCCATCAGAAAAATCCTCCATTGATAGGGGCGTCGGTGGGCAGGATCGTTATGCCCGGATCACCTTGATCGCCCTTGTCTCCTTGTGGGCCGGTCGCACCCTGTGGCCCGGGCTGGCCGCCAAGCCGGATGCGGAAGGGCCCATTTACAACGCGCACCTTGATCGGTGCGGTGATGGTGATCGGACCTGTTTGCCGGATCGCTTCACTCATGGGCTCAGCCCTCGCGTCACCGGCAACATCACGGGGATTTCGAGAAGGAAGCCCAAGTGTAGGTCTGGCTCGAGATCGGTACGCACCAAATCCAGCACCACGCGCCCAGGCGAGAGGCCGGCGGTTTGGGAGCGCGTCAGAGACAGTTCCAATACGCTCGTGCTGATGTGCTGTATCCCGTCATCAGCGCTGGACAGCTCTGCAAGTAACGTCGGGTCACTGGGTTTGAGGCGTAGATGGCCGGTATAGCTTGCACCCTCGGCAAAGACCGGTGCCTCCGCCTCAATCTGCAGCCGCCAGGCGTAGCCGATCAGAATGGCCGGGCCCTCGCTCAAAGTGGCGATTGTCATGGCTGCCACCCGCAGAGCCGCGCGCCTACCTCGTTATGGGCGACGATCTGCGTCAGAGTGCCGTCGCTCAGCAGGTCCTGGCGCGAGGGGCGAATAGGCTCGGCCCAATCGCAATCGTCCCGCAAACCTCGCGGGTCAATCGCGCATCCAGCGGTCAGCCCGACGCTCAAGATCGGCACGATCAGTATTTTGAAGGTCATGGCGGATGTCCTTGGACGTTTGCAGCGCGCGGACACGGGCATCGGCGCGGCGGATGGCGAGGTCGGCCTCTGCGGCGTGCTTGCCCTGCCGGAACAGGATCCAGACGGCGGCACCCACGGCCGCAATAATCGCGCCGCAATAGGCGAAGCGACGGCCAATGCCCGTGAGTAGCGTGGTCAGGATGGGGATCATGGCGTTTTCCCCGAGCGATAGTCGTCGATCCGTGCCGCTTTGGCGCGTAGGGCATAGATGACCACGCCGAGGAACACGGCCGCACCAATCCATGGCAGGACATTGGAGAGCCAGCTTTCCAACCCGATCAACGAGAACACCCGCCCGGCCATATCGCGGGCCTGTTCGGCCTCCACGAGCGCAGGCGCAATCTGGCTGCCGATGGTGCCTGCAGCACCAATGACGCCGAGACCAATCTGTGCATTGGCCGCCGTCACGATCCGGCTATCCGTGGGGACGCCAGAAGCCCGCTCGGGGGCGATGTCCCGCGGCGTAGCATGTTCCAGCGCCTCGGTCAGCGCGACATCGATGATGGGGCTCAGCGATAAGCTATTGTCATTGCGGAAGGCCAAGATCGAAGCGCGGGTGCGCGGCCCCACTTTTCCGTCGACTTGGCCGACTTCGTGATAGCCCAGATCTTTCAACTGCTGCTGAACCGCCTCCACCGACAGCGTCACTGCAGGCGCAACATTCCCGGCGCGCCGCACACCGAGAAGTTTCGAGGCCGGGTAGCGCTTCACATTAACCGCGTCGTCTTGGTTACCGCCCAGGCCCCAGACCCAAGCGCCCTCGATCCGGTCAATGAAGAACACATGGCCCTGCCAGTTGGAATTGCCGCGCGGAATGACCCCGATGTCGCCTTGCTGGGCATCTGCCACCTCGATGGGAATGCCCCAGTCGAGATAAGACCGCGCCGTCAGCTTGCGGGTCGAGCGGGTCCCGGCCTGCTCAAGGCAGTGTCCGACGAAGGCTGCGCACCAGGCCACAGAGTCGTGTTCGACCCAGTCGTGACCAACCGAGGCATACATCTCCATGATGGCAGGGTTGTCGGCGGGGCCTGGGCCTTCGGTCGTGCCGATGTAGCTTCGGGCGATATCGAACGGCGTCATGGTTGTCTCCCATGCAAAACAAAAAGCCGCCCCAGATGGGACGGCGGGCAGGATTTATGTGAGTGGTGGAAGGTTTATTTCTTGCGGCAGAGCCAGGCGGCCAGCAGAGCTTCGGCCCCACGCGGGCCCAGATAAGCAAGCGTGGCCACAAACCCCGTCGAGACTGGCTGCGACAGGCCGATATAGCGTGCCACTGCCTCCCCGATCAGCGCCATGCCGACGGCGACGGGGATTTCCCAGAGGAGTTCTTTCCCGAAGAAGCGGCGGTTGCCGAGCTTCACCTCGCCAGAATGCCACATCAGCCGTCCGGTGAAGGCGCCGATCAGCGTGGTCACGGCACCTCCGAAGAAC
Organism: uncultured Marivita sp.; assembly: GCA_947503115.1. GTDB lineage: Bacteria > Pseudomonadota > Alphaproteobacteria > Rhodobacterales > Rhodobacteraceae > Marivita. The sequence continues at coordinate 3,358 of CANNCS010000044.1, read as the reverse complement.
GAGTTGATCATGTCGATGAACCCACCATCATTCATGGGCGTGCCTCCTCGAGCGCCGCGACTCGGGCGGCCAGTTCCTTGACGGCCTCGATCAAGAGGCCGGTGATATTGCCGTAAGCGACGGAGAGCTGGCCCGCCTCATTGTCGCGGACCACCTCGGGCAGCACAGTCTCGACCTCCTGGGCGATGACGCCGATCTGGCGGCTGCCATCCATGGTGAAGCGCACGCCGCGCAAAGCGCTAACCAAGGCCAGCGCGTCGACGATGGTCTCCACCTCCGACTTCAACCGTGCATCTGACAATGAGACGAAGTTCGGGGCGGTGACTACGCCGGTGAAGGTCGCGCCAGCGAGCGCAGCCTTCGCCGCGATCGCCGCGTCGTAATCCGCCGCCGACTTGGTCGCCATCGTCCCGAGCCCGAGGTTCGTGCGCGCCACGGCGGTGTTCGCGAGCCCCGCCAGATTGCCGGCCGCATCCAAGAGCGCGTCCCAGCCCGTGTTGGTGGCATTGCGCCGTCTGAGCACCGGCGGAGAGACCGAGGTATCGACCCAGAGCATGCCAGCCGTGGTTGCCGTTGGCGCCGAGGCCCCCGCACTCGTTGATTGCAGCGCGGCGATCACCTCATTGATCCGCGCACGCACCGCGGCGCCGGCATCGTTGGCGATCGTGAAGTTCGCTGTCTGCGCCATTAGGCCACCTCGTCAGCATAGAGCCGCAATTGGCTGACGATGGGCGTGTAGGACGCGTCCTTCGTCGTGAGAAACGCGCGCGCCTCTACCGCGCGGGCCTCGATTTCGTGGTTGTCGAGCCGGCCCCAAGGTCCCCAATTCGGCGATGCGGCGGGATCGTCATCGGTCTCGCGGACCTCGAAGAGCACATCGATTTCTGCACCGGCCGATCCGTCAAAGTCGGCCCATGTATCCATCAGCGCGGTGCGGGCATCGATCCGATCATTGAGCGCCAATGCTGCGACGCCAATTTCCGAGCGCAGGCGCACGCGTTTCACAGCCCCGAGATCAAGCCCCGCGGCAAAGGCGTACTGCCCCTCCGTCGTGGCGGCCTGCGTCACGCCATTTGCGGCCGCCGTGGCCAGCGTCAGCGTCGACCCCGTAACCTGCAGTCCGGATTTTGGGCCAAAGAAGCCGGGATCGGCCTGCAGGAAGTCCAAGGTCGAGAAGGCCAGCACCTGCGCGCCCTTGGTCGAGACGCGGGTTTCTGGACCGGCACGGCCGCCGCTGTCTTCGGCGCGCACGAGATAGGTACCAGGTTTGAGCGGCACGACAGCGATGGCCTCACCTCCAGAGACACGATCCATCGAATAGCTGTCGGCCCAAGTGGCCGTCGCTTCTTTCGAGTGGCGGATCACGATGTTGCCGCCCACGCGGACATCTGGATCGGCCGAGCGTGTCCATTTGAGGATGGCGAGCCCGCCTGCCGTTTGCAGCGTCACATTCTCGAGCTGTGCTGGAGGGGCTGTCAGGCCCAAGATTTCACCTTGGGTCTCCTGCCAAGGCGAAGAAACGCCCAAGACCGAGATCGCCTTGACACGGAAAGCCCAGACTCCTGGGGCAATGTCGCGGATTTCGAGCGTGGTGCCGTCGGTGCGTCCATAGTCGATCCAGTCGGCCGCGCCAGCAAGTTTGCCTTGCAGCTGATAGGCCGCGACAAATCCAGACGGTGCGGCTTCCCAGCTGATCTTCGCCAGAACCTTCAGCCCGCCCCCGTCTCGCGTGATGTAGAGGTCTTCGGTAATCTGCGGCGCGCCGGGGGGCGGAATGTCATAGGCGTTGGGTAGCGCCGTGCGTGGGGCGGCTGCGTAGATCTGTTCTTCAGACGCTGACCAGTCGTAGACCAAGGGCGAGGTCTCGCGCAGCACGAGCTCAGGCAAAAGCAGTGCGCCATCGCCCGAGGCCGTCAGATCAAGGCTCACCCCATGCACCTCGAAGGGTTTGGCGGCAAAGCCCCACCGGGCATAGGAGAGCGTCACCACATCGCCGACGGTGGCCGCACAGGCCGACAGTTTCCCCGACAACCGCACCGTCATTTGTCGACGTGCGCGTTCAAGCTCGATTTTCGCAAGCCGCTGCGCCATGGCGGCCGAGATCGTGAACGGCAGCGAGATATCGCGCCATTTCCGCTCACCGCCGTCCTCCGCGAGGTAAACATCCGAGGCATAGGCGGGGAAGTCATCCGGCTGCCAATCGTTCTCGGGGCTGACGAACTGCCCGCGCACGCCGTTGAAGTTCGACGACATTGTCACGCGCGTGGCGAGCGTCAGCCCGCCCTCGCGGACATGGTCCGAGGTCAGCGCCACATCAGGTGCGCGCCACGCGCCCGCATGGATGCGCCAGGACCCGCCCGAGAAGGCACAGCGACCGGCGAAGGACGACAGCATCCCCTCGATGATCGTCTTCGGGACCTCCGAGAGCGTGATCACCCCGTTGCAGGCATAGCGCGGCTCAGACCCGCCACCGGCCAGCGCGACCGTCTCATCGCAGATGTTGGCGGCCTCGACCAAGGAGATCTCGTCAATCCCGTCGGGCTGGCCGATGCGCGCCCCGATGCCCCAGGTTGCATTCGCCATATAATCGGCAAGGCAGAGGGCGGGGTTTTCCGAATAGCCTGTGGTTTGCGTCCGCGGATCCCAGATGTCGTCCTTGCCCTCCAGATCGACCGTGATGTTCGGGATCCCGCCCGGGAAGGCATCCTGGTCATAGGTCAACCGCAGTCGTATGGCCGCACAGCCCCGAAGCCGATGGTTCTCGGTCCATTTGTCGGGCAGCGCCGTTTTGAGGCCCGCGAAGGCGGTCTGGTTTGCGGCGCCCAGTTTCTTCTCGACGATGACCTTTCCAGCCCAGCGGCCTTGAGCCACGCCTTCGGCATTCACCGCCACTTCGCCTTCGAAATAGATGGCCCCGATCGATTTCAGCCGATGCGTGGCCAGCACGATCACCAGATCGAGGTATTTGTTGTCTGACCCCGAGGAGTGCAGGAAGACGATGACCCCACCCTTGCGCGTGCGGCCGTAGACGAGATCGCGCGGCACCACGGGCTCGCGGATTGTCACGGTGCGCGGCTGCATCGTGGTCTGCGGTTTTGGCATCAGGGCCTGCGCCGCATAGGAGAGAAGTAGCGTCCCGCCGATCCGCAGAAGTGCTGCGCCAATGCCGCCTGCAGCCAATACGCCGCTGATCGCCCCCGCGATCGCGGTGACGGCTGTCACGATGAAGGGCATGGATTTGGTCCGATACTTTAGGTGTCGTCGTGCCCCGTTAGGGACGAATTATACCAAAGGGGCTGGCTTCTGACTCATTAGGGATTTCTGAGGTTCCCAGCTCGCCCGCGCTCTGATTCCATGG
>CANNCS010000043.1 GCA_947503115.1 uncultured Marivita sp. | reverse complement strand
GCCATGGAATCAGAGCGCGGGCGAGCTGGGAACCTCAGAAATCCCTAATGAGTCAGAAGCCAGCCCCTTTGGTATCATTGCTTGCTTGAGGCCTACCATACTGTCGCCGCGATTGGGTCCGAGATCTTAATAAAAGGTTAACTTCCGGGGGCCGCCCATTGGCTTGCATCACATCGGCGCACAGCGTAACCCAACCGGTGAAAGTGGGCGAACGAGGACAAAGACATGCGTCAATCCATGACGGGTTTTGCGTCGGGGCAGGGAGAGGCTTTGGGCCTGACCTGGACATGGGATCTGCGCAGCGTGAACGCACGTGGCCTAGACATTCGGGTTCGGGTACCGGATTGGGTCGATGGTCTGGAACAGGCGCTGCGGGCTTTGATCACCAAACGGGTGGCGCGTGGCAACGTAACAGTCGCGCTCCGACTGCATGCAAGCGCCACAGAACCTGTACAAGATCTGAACGAGGCGCAGCTTGACCGTGTATTGACCGCCATGCTGAAGATCGAGGCCGAGGCAATGACGCGCGGTCTGTCACTCACCGCATCGTCGGCGGCTGATTTGATCACTGTGCGCGGCGTTATGGATGTCGCGCATCACCAGTCTGACCCGATTGAAGTGCGTACCGCATTGATTGCGGATTTTGGACCGGTTCTCGACAGCTTCGTCGCGTCCCGCAATTCGGAAGGGGCGGCACTATTGGATGTGCTGACCGGGCAAGTCGATCAGATTGCAGATCTGGTGGCGCAAGCTGACACGGTCGCCGAAGGACGCAAAGAGGAACAGGCCGACCGGATGCGCGCGGCTATGGCACGAGTGATGGACGCGCAGGACGGAATTGACGAACAGCGTATCGCGCAGGAACTGGCGCTGATCGCGGTTAAAGCCGACGTGACCGAAGAAATCGACCGACTGCGCACCCATGTCGATGCGTCGCGGACACTTCTTGAGGCCGATGGCCCAGTGGGGCGCAAGTTGGATTTCCTGATGCAGGAATTCAACCGCGAGGCCAATACTCTCTGCTCCAAGGCGCAATCGGCGCCTCTGACTGCTGTTGGTCTCGAACTCAAAACCGTCATCGAACAGATGCGCGAGCAAGTTCAGAATGTGGAGTAAGCTATGATCGAGCGGCGCGGATTGCTGATCATCCTTTCGTCGCCTTCGGGTGCAGGGAAATCGACACTGTCTCGGAGGCTGTTGGATTGGGATGACAGTTTGAGCTTTTCGGTCTCCGCCACCACCCGCGCTCCGCGTCCCGGCGAGGTTGACGGTGAGCATTATCACTTTCTGAGTGAAGAGACGTTCAAGCACGACGTCAACAACGGCGACATGTTGGAACATGCGCACGTGTTCGGGAATTTCTACGGTAGCCCGCGTAAACCTGTTCAATCCGCGATAGACGCAGGCAATGACGTGTTGTTCGACATTGATTGGCAGGGCGCCCAGCAAATCGTGAACTCGGCCCTCGGCCCGCACACCCTGTCGATTTTCATTCTGCCGCCGTCAATTGCCGAACTGCGCCGCCGCCTGGAAGGCCGGGGGCAGGACAGCGCAGAAACCATCGGCAAGCGGATGCTCAAAAGCTGGGATGAGATCAGCCATTGGGGCAGCTATGACTATGTGCTGGTCAATGATGACCTGGACCAGACCTTTGCAGATCTTAAAACCATTGTTACGGCCACGCGCTTGCGGCGCTTGCAGCAGCCGGGTTTGGTTGATCATGTGCGCAAGTTGCAACAGGAATTCGAGGATCTGACATGACTCTCTTCGCTTTGGACGGCATCGCGCCGGAATTGCACGATGACACATGGATCGCGCCGGATGCGAACCTGATTGGACGCATCGTGGTGGAAGCAGCGGCCAGCGTTTGGTTCTGTTCCACATTGCGCGGCGACAACGAGGTGATCACCGTCGGCGCGGGCAGCAACATCCAGGAAAACTGTGTGCTGCACACCGATATGGGCTATCCACTCTCCATCGGCAAAGGTTGTACCATCGGCCACAAGGTCATGCTGCATGGCTGCACGATTGGCGACAATTCCCTGATCGGGATGGGGGCCACGGTGCTCAATGGCGCCAAGATTGGCAACAACTGCCTGATCGGGGCAGGGGCGTTGATCACCGAGGGCAAAGAAATTCCCGATGGATCATTGGTAATGGGTGTCCCCGGCAAGGTTGTGCGCGCTCTCGATGAAGCGGGCATCGAAGGTCTGCGCAAAAGCGCCCTTGGTTATCAAGCCAATATGCGCCGCTTCCGGAACGGGCTCACGGCGCTTTAAACACACAACGTCAATCTGTTTATTGAAACTTTTACTTGAAACCACACGTGGCTGCATAAGCTTTTTGGGTTGGTCAAAGGGATTGGAATGATGAAAACGATTTGGGTCAGTCTGTGGTTGATTGTGGCCGCGGCCATGGTGTCCGCCCACGAGGTGCGCCCCGCGATTGGCGATCTTGAGGTTGCCGAAGGACAGGTTGAAATCACACTGACTCTGAATGGCGAAGCACTGGTCGCCGATGTCAGCCTTGATGGGATCGACAATACCGACGCGCTTGACGCATCCGAAGAGGTAGACCGCCTTCGCGCGTTAGAGCCGGACGCCTTGCGCGCCGAACTTGAGCCGCGCATGGCGGATTTTATTCAGAACCTGACTGTAACCGCCGGGGGCATGTCAGTTGATCTGACAGCAACCCAGATCGACGTGTCAGAAGTGGGCAACACCGAATTGCCGCGCGATACCGTTCTGAACCTGAGCGGCCCGCTGCCGGATGGGGCCGCGACCATCAGCCTTACATGGCCCGCCGCCTATGGCGCGTTGGTCTTGCGCCAACAGGGGGTCGAAGAGCCGTACACCGGTTATCTTGAAGCGGGGCAAAGCAGCGGTGACATCCAATTGGGTGGCGGTGACGAGGCCAGCGGTCTGTCGACCTTCGCCACCTATATCCCGGTTGGGTTTGACCATATCCTTCCGAAAGGTCTGGATCATATCTTGTTCGTTCTGGGGCTCTTTTTCCTGTCCACGCGCTTTACGCCGTTGCTGTGGCAGGTCACGTCCTTCACTCTGGCACACACGGTCACACTGGCGATGGCGGTCCTTGGTATCGTGTCGGTTCCGGGCAGCATCGTTGAACCGTTGATTGCGGCCTCCATCGTCTATGTCGCGGTCGAAAACATCTTGTCCGACAAGCTGAACCGCTGGCGACCGTTCATTATCTTTGGGTTTGGCTTGTTACACGGCTTGGGCTTTGCCAGTGTCCTTGGCGAGTTCGGCTTGCCGGATGGTCAGGTTGTGCCCGCGTTGATCGGCTTCAACATCGGTGTTGAACTCGGCCAACTGACCGTGATCGCTATTGCGTTTATCCTTGTCTGGTACGCCATCCGCGTCGATCGCGGTGAGGCCGATGTTGCCCCGGCCCAAGGTCTGTACGGCGTGTTAGCTGTGGTCTTTGTCGGGCTCGGCTTTGCGATGAACACTCTTGGGTTCCAAGACGTTATGGGCGCTTCGGCAATGGTGTTCTTCTGGCCGCTGGCCGCGCTTTCGGTTTTGTGTGCTGTGTCAGCCACTCTGGTGGATCAACTGGACGCATACCGCCGCTACGTCGCGGTGCCAGCATCTGCGGCTATTGCGCTGGTTGGGGCGTATTGGTTCGTCGAACGGGTCTTTCTTTAAACCAACCAGCAGCAGTGGGTCGGCCCAATGGCCACAGGCGGACCCGCTGCTGAGCGGGCCCGTTGTGTCGTGTGGGCAAACTGCGATAGCGTTGTCGTAATGAGCAGTCGAATAACGGCAGTCACACCATGACAGGCGGTTCCACCACGCCCACCTCTGGGCTTGTCAGTTGTATGCGCAACGAAGCGCCGTTCCTTTTGGAATGGGTGGCGTATCACAGTGTGCTGGGGTTCGACCGGATCTTCGTCTATACCAATGCCTGCACCGACGGCACCGATTTGATGCTGGAACGGTTACAGCAGATGGGCGTCTTGACCCATGTGCGCAATCCCATGTCCGAGGGGCTTGGCCCGCAGGAATCGGCGATGCAGCACTTCTTGTCGCTTGATGTTGTACAGCAGCTAGACTGGGTTCTGCATATCGACGCCGACGAATTTCTTAACGTCCAAACTGGACAGGGCAGGGTGAGCGACCTGTTGGCTGTGGCGGGCGATGCGGATGTAATGGCGCTTATGTGGAGGCCGTTTGGGAATAACGGGCTGACACGCTGGTCTGGCGGCAGCGTACTTGAGACATTCACCGCCACCCAAGCCAGACCCCGCGCGCCGAATGCGCAACACAAAAGCCTGTTCCGGCCGCGCCGCTTTGGGGCTGCAATCGACCATATGCCGAAAGAACCTCTGTCGGGGGATGTACGTCTGGTAAACAGCACGGGTATCACATGTGATCCGCGCGCCTTGTTCAGCCGTCATCAGGCCCGTTACCGGTTGCCAGTTGAAAATCTGAGCTGGGACAACGCCTATATCAATCACTACGCGATCCGCTCTGACGACATCTTCTTGATGAAGAACGTACGCGGCGACGGTATGGGGCGTGTTAGTGAAAAGTACTTTCTCAATTCCAAGTTCTATCGCCGCCAAAACAAGAATGGCGGACAGGACACCTCGATCCGGCGGCACAAAGATGCGCTGAACGCGCGGTGGGCCGAATTCATGGCCGATCCCGTTCTTAACTTTCTGCATACCCAATCGCTCGAAGCGTTTATCCGTACGCGCGACCGAGTTCTCACGCCGGATCAGATTGCCGAATGGACCGCTCCAGAACCTGTCGCACAAGGCTGATATGGGGTTCGATTGTGGGGGCTTGCACCCCGCTGAAACCCCGGCTATACGCGCGCCACTGACACCGCAGGCGGGGTCGGGCCTTTGAGGGAGAAATCCTCAAACGTCCACCGGTTGGCCAACAGGCTGATACCCCCGCTGAGGATTGAAACCGGAAAGGATAAAGACAATGGCTCTTCCAGAGTTCACATTGCGCCAACTGCTTGAAGCAGGCGTACACTTCGGCCACCAGACGCAGCGTTGGAACCCCCGCATGGGCGAGTTCATCTATGGCGCGCGTAACGGCATCCACATCATGGACCTCACGCAGACCGTTCCGATGCTCGACGCAGCTTTGAACGTGATCCGCGAAACCGTCGCCAAAAACGGCCGTATCCTGTTTGTTGGCACAAAGCGTCAGGCTCAGATGCCGGTCGCGGAAGCCGCTGAAAAATGCGCACAGTACTACATGAACCACCGCTGGCTGGGCGGCACGCTCACCAACTGGCAGACTGTTTCCAAGTCGATCCAGCGTCTGAAGCAAATCGACGAGCAAATGGCAAACGGTGCCGAAGGCCTGACCAAGAAAGAGCGTCTGGGCATGGAACGTGAGCAGGGCAAACTGCAAGCGTCGCTCGGCGGTATCCGCGAAATGGGCGGTGTACCGGACCTTCTGTTCGTCATCGACGTCAAGAAAGAAGCACTGGCCGTGGCCGAAGCCAACAAGCTGGGTATCCCGGTTGTGGCAATCGTTGACACCAACTGCTCGCCTGCTGGTGTAGACTACATCATCCCGGGCAACGACGATGCGGCTCGCGCGATCAGCCTCTACTGTGATCTCGTGTCCCGTGCGGCACTTGACGGCATGACAGCTCAGATGGGCGCAGCCGGTGTTGACCTTGGCGCACTCGAAGAAGCGCCGGTTGAAGAAGTGCTTGACGAAGCCACAGCAGAAGACGCAAGCGCGTAATCGCGTTACCGCGTCGTTACATCGATATGACAGGGCAGGGCCGTTAAACGTAACGGCCCACCACGCCCGAATTTGAAATGAGGAGAGCCAACATGGCGATCACAGCAGCACTCGTTAAGGAACTGCGCGAACTGACCAGCGCAGGCATGATGGATGCCAAGAAAGCACTGGTCGAAACCGATGGCGACATGGAAGCCGCCGCTGACTGGCTGCGCACCAAGGGTCTGGCCAAAGCTGCCAAGAAATCCGACCGCACCGCGGCCGAAGGTCTTGTGGCTGTTAAGGTTGATGGCGGTAAAGGCGTTGCCGTTGAAGTAAACTCCGAAACCGATTTCGTCGGCAAAAACGCGGAATTCCAGGCGATGGTCGATGCCATCTCCGGCGCCGCGTTGACAGCCGGTGATGTCGAAGAGCTCAAGACAACCGAAATCGGCGGCAAGTCCGTTCAGGACATGATCACCGACAAGATCGCAACCATCGGTGAAAACATGTCGCTGCGTCGCATGTCGACGCTCGAAGGTGGCCAGGTTGTATCCTATGTCCACAACGCCGTTGCTGACGGTATGGGCAAGATCGGCGTTCTGGTCGCGCTTTCGGGTGAAAACGAAGCTTTCGGCAAGCAGGTTGCAATGCACATCGCCGCTGTGAACCCGGCGTCGCTGTCCTCGGCAGACCTTGATCCGGCAGTTGTCGAGAAAGAGCGTCAGATCCAGATCGACATCGCACGCGAGTCGGGCAAGCCTGAGCAGGTCATCGAAAAGATGATCGAAGGCCGCATGAAGAAGTTCCTCAGCGAAGTTACGCTGCTGGGTCAGGCATTCGTGGTCAACCCGGACCTGACTGTCGAAGCCGCGGCCAAGGAAGCTGGCGTTGATGTGACCGGTTTTGTTCGCCTCGAAGTCGGTGAAGGCATCGAGAAGAAAGTCGAAGACTTCGCAGCTGAAGTTGCAAAGGCTGCTCAGGGCTAAGTCTCTGAACTATTACTAAAAAAGGAAGCGGCGCTGTTGAAATAAACAGCGCCGCTTTTTTTGCGGGAGAAATGGACACGCATCACTTTGGGGATGATGCTGCTGTCCCTCGGTGCATGCAAGCCGTCGACCGGGACAGGTCTTGACTACAACACACCAAGTGTCTTTCGAATGAGACCCGCAGAGCCGAGGAAATATCAGGGATGCGGGTCCCGCGTTCCTTGGCTAAAATTGCCACCACTCACGGAACACTGACACTGTGCCAATTTACGCTGGGTCAAGGAAGTCCGGAATTCCTGACCTCACGGTTTTTTCACGCTTTTAGCGGTCGCTGATAAACATCTGGTTTTGTAGAGCGGCTTTCAGAACAGCTTGAGCCGTCGTGTCGACGTTCAAAGCCTCACGAGCGAGCCTTAGATGCTTTTCTACTGTCGCTGGCGTAAGCTCCATGATGGTTGCAATATCCTGCATGGTCTTGCCGCCTCCAACCCATTCCAACGCCTCGCGCTGTCGCTTTGTCAGGTTTTGGTTTGGCGGAGTGTAGGGCAGGGTCAGGATTTTCAGGTGAACGATATTGTTCATCAACTGGATCAATTCACCCGAGCGCACCCAGAGCGCGTCCACTTCGTCTTGCGATATGCCATCCTGAGCGATCAACGCGATCGCACCTTTAGCTCGGTCTGAAAGACTGCGGAAGCTGATCGAGAAACCAGCCGTGATACCATGCTTTGCGTTGAACTGAAGAATGCGCCGTTCCTCATCGGTGACGGTGCCGCTGTCCATCATCATCCGCAGAACCGTCCAGCTTGCTGCGCCGTCGTTTTCAAGCGCCCAGCGAACCATTGGGGCGGATCGGTAGAGTCCGTCATTGATGAACGGACCCACATAACCCGAGTCGATGTTCGACAGCACAATGAAATCATCTGGATCACCTAGAGACGTCGCAGTCCGAAACCGGGTGAATCCGTAAAGTAGCCGATCAAAGCCGAAATCGGCCATCCTGCGACAGTGCAAATCCCACAGCTCTTCAATGCTGTTAGAGTGCGTCAGGTCCAAAAGAGCAGCGCTTTGTTCAGGTGTCATGTTTTGCTGGGTTAGATCCATTTAGGGTGTGTACGTTTTAGGGTGTGTACGTTCAGAAATGCCGATTTGTCTATAGAGCGGCACTTCAATAAATTACATAATACTGATTATACGATTTATATACCATTGGTTTTGCGACTGTACCCTCGTGATATCAGACAGATGCGAAGCGTTGTTCATGTTCAAGTGCAGTTGGCACTCGCTGCAATTCAAAATACCGCCCCATCCCTTCGGTCGCTAAATGAAAAATGGAATCACGCCACACTGCGAGTCGTCACTCCTGTTACACAAAGCCCCCAGAACCTTAATGTGATCCTTCTCAAACTGATTACATCTCGTGCTGAGTAAGCATTCCCCGGCGTCAGTCAGATAAAAAATAAACGTTAAATAACAGTGATATAAGTCTATATTCGATCATTTTTCGATCCCTGAGACCGCGTGTCATAAAACCGTTACGTAACTGTCACAAAAGCATGTCTGAACACCAATAAACCCACCGCCAACGGTCATCAGTGGGATGGCCGAGAGATATCCAACCAAGGAGCTGACATCATGTCCGTAAAACTCTCTGTATCGGCACTGGCGATTGCTGCCGTATCTGCAACATCCGCAATGGCGCGTGACAACGTACAGGTCGCCGGCTCGTCCACCGTTCTGCCCTACGCTTCCATCGTGGCTGAGGCATTTGGCGACAACACGGACTTCCCGACACCGGTTGTTGAATCCGGCGGTTCGTCCTCGGGCCTCAAGCGTTTCTGTGAAGGCGTCGGCGAAAACACCATCGACGTTGCTAACGCGTCCCGCGCAATCCGTGAAAAAGAAGTCGCAACCTGCGCAGAGAACGGCGTGACCGACATCATCGAAGTCCGCATCGGCTACGACGGTATCGTATTTGCGTCGCAGCAGTCCGGGCCGGACTTCACTGCGTTTGAACCGTCCGACATCTTCAACGCCATCGGCGCGAAGGTTCTGAAAGATGGCGCAATCGTTGACAACACGCACACCTCATGGTCCGAGTTCAACGCTGATCTGCCGGATGCGGAAATCGCGATGTTTATTCCGGGCACAAAGCACGGCACGCGCGAAGTGTTCGAAGAAAAAGTTTTGCTGATCGGTTGCGAAGCAACTGGCGCAATGGAAGCCATGATCGCTGGCGGCATGTCCGAAGACGACGCAGAAGACGCCTGCCTTGACGTGCGTCAGGACGGCAAGTCGGTCGACATCGACGGCGACTACACCGAAACCCTCGCGCGTATCGACGCCAACACCAACGGCATTGGCGTGTTCGGCCTGGCATTCTACGAGAACAACACCGACAAGCTGAAAGTGGCAACCATGTCCGGCATCGAGCCGACAACCGCAACCATCGCATCCGGTGAATACCCTGTGTCCCGCCCGCTGTTCTTCTACGTGAAGAAAGCCCACATCGGCGTGATCCCGGGCCTCAAGGAATACGCACAGTTCTTCATCTCCAACGATCTGGCAGGCCCGTCCGGCCCGCTCGCCAACTATGGCCTCGTCTCCGATCCCGAGCTGGCAAAGACCCAGCAGACGGTTGCTGACGAAAAGGTCCTGGGCGCAGACATGTAAGTGTCTTAGACACCTGACCATTCAGGAGGCGGCACGCATCGCCGCCTCCTTTCTATTGTGACTTACGACTGACGAAACTGGGGGCTCCATGCCACTTCTTTGGCTTTTCCTGCTCGTACTGGCGATTGCCGCCGGGGCATTTGTCCTTGCCCGCACACGCGTTTTGACATTGTCGGGTCAGGACCGTCGCTCCCTGCACTCTCTTCCCATTTATTATGGCAGCAATGCCGCGATGAAATCCGCGGTCCCTGCCCTGTTGATGTTGGTTCTGTGGCTTCTCGCGCAGCCGTTCTACGTGAACAAAACGGTCTCGGACATGATCCCTGACAGTGCCATTGTGGAAAGCTCCTCGCGCAATCTCGTGCTTGCCGAAGTACGTCGCGCAGCGGACGGACTGGACCTTGCAGTCTCCACCGGCGGCATGACCGAAGACGAAGCGCGCAACATGCAGGCTGATATTTCCGACGTGACAACTCGGTTGTCGGACGCCGGCGCTATTTTGACCTCCGAGATCACTCGACCTGTCCTGCGCGCAGCGCAGCAGTTCCGCGTGCTAAACAGTACCGGATATAATATTATGTCGGTGATGGTGTTGCTGATTGCCGCCGCGGGCGCACTTTGGGGCATTAGGGAAACCAAGCCTGATTTCCGCGCTCGCAACGTGGTCGAACAGGGCATCCGCGCCCTCCTCATTGCTGCGGCCTCCATCGCCATTCTGACCACGCTTGGGATTGTCCTTTCGTTGGTGTTCAACACCATCGAATTCTTCCGCCTATATCCCGCCTCCGAGTTTTTCTTTGGCACCAATTGGGCGCCCAGCTTTTCGGGTCGAGGTGGGGCATCCGATCTTGGTATCCTGCCGCTTCTGTGGGGCACGTTTTACATCTCCATCGTGGCGCTGATCGTGGCTGTTCCGATCGGTTTGTTTGCAGCGATATACTTGTCCGAATACGCAGGCCCAAAAGTTCGCGCGTTTGCCAAGCCAATGCTCGAAGTGCTGGCTGGCATCCCGACAATCGTCTACGGCCTGTTCGCCCTGCTCACCGTTGGTCCGCTTCTGGTGCGGGTGTTCGGGGATGATGGATTGGGCTGGATGCAGGCTGGCACCGCCGTGATGACCGCCGGTCTGGTTATGGGCATCATGCTGATCCCGTTTGTGTCGTCCCTATCGGACGACATCATCAACGCAGTGCCACAATCAATGCGCGACGGGTCCTACGGGCTGGGTGCCACACAATCCGAAACCATCCGGCAGGTTGTCTTGCCGGCCGCCCTGCCCGGCATTGTCGGTGCAATCCTGCTAGCCGCCAGTCGCGCTATTGGCGAGACGATGATCGTCGTGCTGGGTGCTGGCGCCGCCGCGCGCCTTTCGCTCAATCCGTTCGACGCGATGACAACGGTGACCGCCAAGATCGTATCGCAGCTGACGGGTGACTCGGACTTTGCATCACCCGAAGCGCTGGTGGCCTTCGCCCTTGGGATGACGCTCTTTGTCATCACGCTCGGGCTCAATGTCTTCGCACTCTACATCGTGCGCAAATACCGGGAGCAGTACGAATGACCGACGCAAGCATGAACAGCGTCCCCGTCAAGGGCAGCCTGACAACACTCGATGCTCGCACCAAAAAGCGCAACGCAGCCGAAAAGCGGTTCAAGGCCTATGGTCTGGTCGCCATCATGATCGGTCTGTTCTTTCTGGTTGTGCTGGCCGTCTCGATCCTGCGATCGGGCATCCCAGCCTTCACACAGGCGGAAGTGCGCGTCGAATTCACGCTGACCCAAGCGCAGTTCGACGAGGCCGAAAGCCAGATGCTCAAGACCAAGGCGTATGAGAACCTCTTCATTGCCGCACTCCAAAGCCAGCTTGAAGAGCGCAGTCTTGACGTGACTTTCGACCCCGCCGCTATCGAACGTTTGCTTGGTAAAACAGGCAGCACGATCCGCGAATATTTCCGCGACAGCCCGGATCAGATCGGCTCGACGGTCACATTCAACCTTGCCGCGTCCTCTCGCGTGGATGGCTATTTCAAAGGTCGCGTCAGCCGTGACACCGTGGTCGACAGCCGCTTTCTTAAAGTGACTGACCTTGATCTCGTGGATGCCTTGGTCGACGCCGGAATCGTTGTCACTGCGTTCAACTGGAACTTCCTCACCGGATCGGATTCCGGTGTGGACAACCCCGGTGGCGCAGGTATCGGCGTGTCGGTGATCGGCTCGTTCTTCATGATGCTGGTGGTTCTGGCGCTGTCGCTTCCCATCGGTGTGGCCGCGTCAATCTATCTTGAAGAATTCGCACCACAGAACTGGTTCACCGACCTGATCGAAGTGAACATCTCAAACCTTGCAGCGGTGCCGTCCATCGTTTTTGGTATCCTTGGCCTTGCGGTGTTCATTCAGTTCATGCACCTGCCCCAATCGGCCCCGCTGGTCGGTGGTTTGGTGCTGACATTGATGACCCTGCCGACGATCATCATCTCGACCCGCGCCTCACTGAAATCTGTACCGCCGTCGATCCGCGAAGCCGCATTGGGCGTCGGCGCATCCAAGATGCAGACCGTGTTTCACCACGTTCTTCCGCTCGCCGCGCCCGGCATTCTGACCGGGACCATCATTGGTTTGGCACAAGCCCTTGGCGAAACGGCCCCTCTACTGCTGATCGGAATGGTCGGTTTCATTGCTCGCGCTTATCCCGAAGGCGTGGTGTCCGGCTTCATTGATCCGAACTCTGCGATGCCCGCACAGATCTATACATGGGCCTCTCGCGCGGATCCGGGCTTTTACGAAAAAGCCTGGGGCGGGATCATCATTCTGCTGATGTTCCTGCTGACGATGAACATCATTGCCATCATTCTGCGCCGTCGCTTTGAGCGCCGCTGGTAAACTGGACCCTGCCCCATGTACGATATACCACACCACACACAGGAGACCGCCGTGACGGACGTCAAAATAAAAGCCAAAGACGTGCAGGTCTATTACGGTGACAATCACGCGATCAAAGACGTGTCTGTCGAGATTGATAACAACACGGTCACGGCCTTCATCGGACCTTCGGGCTGCGGCAAGTCTACCTTTCTTCGCTGCTTGAACCGGATGAACGACACGATCGACATCTGCCGCGTCGAAGGCGATATCCTGATCGACGGCGATGACATCTATGACAAGCGCGTTGATCCGGTGCAGCTTCGCGCCAAAGTAGGAATGGTGTTCCAAAAGCCGAACCCGTTCCCCAAGTCGATCTACGACAACATCGCTTATGGTCCACGCATCCACGGCATGGCCCGCAACAAGGCCGAGCTGGATGACATCGTCGAACGCGCCCTGCGGCGCGGCGCCATCTGGGACGAGGTCAAGGACCGGTTGCAAGCGCCCGGCACCGGCCTTTCGGGTGGTCAGCAGCAGCGCCTGTGCATCGCTCGCGCTGTGGCGACGGAACCCGAAGTGCTGCTGATGGACGAACCGTGCTCGGCGCTCGATCCGATCGCAACCGCACAGGTCGAAGAACTGATCGACGAGCTGCGCCAGAACTACGCTGTGGTGATCGTAACCCATTCCATGCAGCAAGCCGCCCGTGTCAGCCAGAAAACCGCCTTTTTCCATCTGGGCAATCTGGTCGAATACGATGACACCTCAAAGATTTTCACCAACCCCGAAGACAGCCGCACTGAAAGCTACATCACCGGACGGATTGGATAACATCGTGACCCCAACCAAAGACCATATCTCAAGCGCGTTCGATCGCGACCTTGAAGGCATTCAGGCCCGCATCATGAAAATGGGTGGACTTGTGGAACAGGCGATCCTTGACGCCGCGCAGGCTCTGGAAACCCGCGATTTGGAACTGGCCGAGCAGGTCCGCGCCAATGACCGGGTAATCGACGAATTGGAAGAGCTGCTTAACGAAGAAGCTGCCCGCGTCATCGCTCTGCGCGCGCCCACCGCCATCGACCTGCGGGTGATCCTGTCGGTGATGCGCATGAGCGCAAACCTTGAACGGATCGGTGATCTGGCCAAGAACCTTGCCAAGCGCAACGCGGTTCTGATGACCATGCCGGCCATCAACGGCTCTGCCGCTCAGTTGCGCCGTATGTCGCGCGATGTGCAGATCATGCTCAAAGATGCACTGGACGCCTATATCCAGCGCGACGATGCTCTGGCCCGTGACGTGATCGAACGCGATGTGGATATCGATCAGATGTACAACACGCTGTTTCGCGAATTCCTGACATTCATGCTGGAAGACCCGCGCAATATCACACCCTGCATGCACTTGCACTTCATCGCCAAGAACGTGGAACGGATGGGAGACCATGTAACCTCGATCGCAGAACAGGTGGTGTTCTTGGTGACTGGTGAAAAACCCGAAGAGCCACGTCAGAAAGAGGATACGACCTCAACTGATACGGACTTATCGTCCGGCCCCAGTCTCGGAGTGTAAACGATGAACACCGTCCAGCCGACAGTTCTGGTCGTCGAAGACGAACCTGCACAGCGCGAAGTCCTGGGCTACAACCTCGAAGCCGAGGGGTTTCGCGTTGCCAAAGCAGAGAACGGTGAAGAGGCGCTGATCCTCGTGGATGAAGAACAGCCCGACATTATCGTGCTGGATTGGATGCTACCCAATGTGTCGGGCATCGAGGTATGTCGCCAACTCAAGACACGATCTGACACGCGTAACGTGCCGATCATCATGCTTTCGGCGCGGTCCGAAGAAGTCGACCGCGTGCGTGGTCTTGAGACCGGCGCAGATGACTACGTGATCAAGCCTTACTCGGTTGTGGAACTGATGGCGCGGGTGCGGGCGCAGCTGCGACGGACGCGACCAGCGGCGGCAGGGCTGCGGCTGGAATATGAAGACATTGTGCTTGATTCCGAAACTCATCGGGTTTTGCGGGATGGCGCAGAGGTCAAGCTGGGTCCGACGGAATTCCGCCTGTTGTCCACGTTGATGGAAAAGCCGGGCCGCGTTTGGTCTCGGGAACAGTTGCTGGATCGCGTCTGGGGGCGCGACATCTATGTCGACACACGGACCGTCGACGTGCATATCGGGCGTCTGAGGAAATCCCTCACCGGGGCTGGCGGCGGCGACCCTCTGCGTACTGTGCGCGGTGCGGGTTATTCGCTGGGCTAAGCGGAGCGATACAGGATGATGCGCCAACGCATCATCCGTTTCCATCAACGGAAAACGAGAAGGTTAAGATAACACCCTCTCAGTCTTGGTGACCATCCAGTGGCAAGATGACCGTAAACATCGTGCCTTTGCCTTGCTGGCTTTCCACCTGCAACCGTCCGCGATGGCGGTTGACGATATGTTTCACAATCGCCAACCCAAGACCCGTTCCGCCCAGTTCACGGGACCGATGGCTGTCGACGCGATAGAAACGTTCAGTCAAACGCGGCAGGTGTACTGCATCAATACCAGGGCCGTTGTCGCTCACCTCGATCCGAACACCCTGACCCCGCAGACGGTTTTCGTACGCCGGTGTGCCCAAGGTGATCCGTACACATGTGCCGCGCCCGGAATACTTGATCGCGTTCTCGACCAGATTGGTCAGAACCTGCCGCAATTGATCGGAATCGCCAGGAACTGTCACAGAGTTTTCTGACAGGTGCAGCGACATTTCGATCCCTGCATCTTCGGCAAGCTGCGCAAGGCTGTGCCGCGTCTGTTGCAAGATCGTTGATAGGTTGACCGGATCAATCGGGCGCACCCGTTCATCAGCTTCGACGCGGCTCAGGGACAGAAGATCCGACACCAATCGGTTCATCCGCTCGGCCTCGGCCCCCATGATTCCAAGAAAGCGTTCCTGCGCCGTGACGTCATTGCGTGCCGGGCCCTGCAGCGTTTCGATAAAGCCCAAAAGAGCCGTAAGCGGCGTGCGCAACTCATGGCTCACATTGGCCACGAAATCGCGTCGCATCTGGCCAGCCTGTTCCATCGGCGTGATGTCTTCAAAGGACACCAGAACACCCTGCCGCCCTTGCATTGGAACCGCACCACAGGTCACGCGATAGGTGATGTCGTGTTGACCGTCATTGGTCAGGTATCTCGTTTCGCGTTTGGTCTCGTCGCGCTGCACCTGTTCGATTGTGTCCAGCAAGATCGGCTGGCGCAGCGCGGTAATAAAATGCCGCCCCTCAATATTCTTACCCAACAATTTTTCGGCCGCGGCGTTGACCGCGAAGATCCGATCATCCGGCGCAATCAGAACCGCCGGAATGCCCAGAACCATCAGAATATCGCGGGGCGCGGCTGTCATTTGGCGGCCGCCACTGCAGCAAGCCCCGCATCAAACGCGGCGATCAAGGCATCCGAGTCTTCAAGACCCACAGACACACGGAAGAACCCTTCGGTCATACCCTGTGCTGCGCGGGCCTCGGGAGTCAGCCCCCGATGTGAAGAGCTTGCCGGATGCGAAAGAGTTGTGCCCACATCGCCCAAAGTCGGGGCAAAGGCGACCTGATGCGCGCCTTGGGTAAAGGCATTGGCCTCGGCCCGCCCGCCGTTCAACTCGAAGCTGACCATGTTGCAGCCGCGTCCCTGCAACAGCCCCTGCGCGCGAGCGCGGTCCGGGTGATCGGGGCGCGTCGGATAAAGCACGCGCTTCACCAAAGGCTGCGCCGCCAAATGATCTGCCAATCGCGCAGCATTTGATTCTGTTCGGTCAAAGCGAAGATCGAAAGACATCAGCCCCCGCTCTGCCAACCAACAATCGAACGGACTTGGCGTCATCCCGGTCGTGACCGCGAAATCGTAGACAGCTTTGCTCAAAGCCTCGTCTCGTGTCGCCACCCAGCCGAGGGTCACATCGGAATGGCCCGCAAGCAGCTTAGTCACTGAATGCAGCACCACATCCGCACCAAGATCGAACGGCGTGACAGAGCGTGGCGTCGTAAAGGTGTTATCCACCACCAAAAGCACGCCCTTCTCACGGCACAGATCCGCAATCCCCTGCACATCCGCGATTCGAAGCGTCGGGTTCGACACCACTTCGATCAACACCAACCGCGTGTTGGGGCGCAGCGCCGCCGCCACCGCCGCCGCATCCGTCGGGTCCGCCAAGGAGGTCTCGATTCCCAGTCGGGGCAGGTCGTCCCGCATCATCCGCAAGGACCGGCCATAAAGCTGATCCCCTCCGACAACATGATCCCCCGCCTTGCAGAGCCCCAGCAAAACCGCTGTCACGGCGGCCATACCTGATCCCAGAACAATCCCCGGTACCGGGGCGCTTTCCATGGCGTCAATGCGGCGCGCCAGAACATCGGCATTGGGATGACCTTCGCGCGCATAGGTATACCCGTCCGCGCGACCCTCGTATTGGTCGTCCAGCTGATCCGGGGTTGTGCTGGCATAAACCACCGACGGCATAAGCGGCGTCACCACAGGCGTTGACGCACTTTGAGGAAGGCCGACGGGACGCATCAGGGTTGGTTTCATCATTGTCGCAAAACTCCGTTCAATTCTGCTCGAAGCCCTGCCACAAACCGCGAGCGGCAACAATGGGAGGCGCAACGGCACGTTCTGCAATCCTGCACTTGCACTAGCATAACACTCGGGCGATGACGGGCATATGACACAGCGCCCCGATATCCTTTGCATCGGTTCCGTCCTTTGGGATGTGATCGGCAGATCCGACCGCCATATGAACCACGGTGCAGATGTGCCCGGCCACATCACCCGCTTACCCGGCGGCGTGGCACTTAACATCGCGATGACACTGGCTAGGTTCGATCTGCTGCCCGCCTTGCTCGGCGTCGTTGGGCGCGATCCCGAAGGCAACGAACTTATCGAGGCCTGCGACAGGCTTGGCTTGGTCACTGATCATCTCTACCGCTCGGATGATTTGCCGACGGATCAATACATGGCGGTCGAAGGCAAGAACGGTCTGATTGCCGCAATCGCCGATGCTCATTCGCTAGAACAGGCTGGCGAAAAGATTTTGCGCCCCTTGATCACCGGTCCCGTCGGCTTTGTCGAAGCCCCGTTTCCCGGCCCCATCGCGCTTGATGGCAATCTGACCGAACCGCTTTTGGATCAGATCGTGAACCATCCCGCCTTTGCAAAGGCCGACCTGCGCATCGCGCCGGCCTCTCCTGGCAAGGCAGAACGGCTATTGCCCTTCATTCGTGCGGGCAAAGGTGTGCTCTATGTGAACCTCGAAGAGGCAGGATTGCTGTGCCAGACCGAATTCGCCAGCGCCCCACAGGCCGGGGCTGCACTGGTCGAACGGGGAGCAGCTCGTGCGCTTGTCACCGATGGGGGCAATGTCACCTGCGATGCCACCAAGGACGGCATCCTAGCCGAACGCCCGCGCGAAGTGATGGTAACCCGCGTCACTGGCGCAGGTGACACGTTCATGGCTGCTCATATCGCATCCGAACTGCGCGGAGCCGACCGCCCAACAGCCCTTCACCGCGCACTTGTAACAGCCGCGGCCTATGTCGCCGGAGGAACCTGACATGACCACCCTGCCCCTTGATATCTCTCCTGCCGTTCAGGCCGCTCTTGACGCGGGCCATCCCGTCGTCGCGCTCGAATCGACGATCATCACCCACGGAATGCCATGGCCGCAGAACCTTGAAACCGCCCGCGCTATTGAAGCGACAGTGCGCGAAGCGGGTGCCGAGCCCGCCACCATCGCGGTGATCGACGGACGGCTGTGCGTCGGTCTCAGCGCGGATCAACTCGAAGCGCTGGCACAGGCCAAGCAGGTCGCCAAACTCAGCCGCGCCGATATGGCGGTCTGCATGGCCAAAGGCGGCACCGGTGCCACAACGGTGGCTGCAACCATGATCGCGGCGCATATCGCAGGGATCGATGTGTTCGTCACCGGCGGTATCGGTGGCGTGCATCGGGGGGCAGATCAAAGCTTTGACATCTCTGCCGACCTTCAGGAATTGTCGCAAACGCCAGTCACAGTTGTGGCCGCAGGGGCCAAGGCGATCCTTGACCTGCCCAAGACACTCGAAGTGCTGGAAACCCTTGGTGTGCCTGTCATCGCCTATGGTCAGGATGCATTGCCGGCCTTCTGGTCGCGTGGCTCTACCCTCAAGGCTCCGCTGCGCGCCGACACACCAGCCGAGATTGCCAAAGCCCACACTATGCGCGCAGCGTTGGGTTTGCCGGGCGGCCAGCTGATCGCCAATCCGATCCCGTCCGAAGTCGAGATCCCGCATGCCGAAATTCACCCGATCATCGCACGCGCCACACAGGACGCCGAAGCGCATGGTATCTCGGGCAAGGCGCTAACCCCGTACCTGTTGCAACGCATTTTCGAGCTAACCGATGGTCGCTCGCTTGATGCAAATATCGCACTGGTGCTGAACAATGCCCGTTTGGGGGCGCAAATTGCACAGGAATTAGTGTCCTTGCGTTGAAAAACAGGATCTTGCCGCCAGTCCCCATTGTAGACGGCGGGTCGACCTCCTAGGTTTTCTCTGAACCAGTGACGGACCTGCCATGACCACCCCCTTTGATCCTGAGCGGCGCAAACCCGGATTGATCGCCAGGCTAAGATCCAGCTTTCTGACAGGCATTGTCGTCATTGCACCGGTGGCATTGACGATCTGGTTGATTTGGACACTCATGGGATGGATCGACGGGTTCGTGCTTCCATTGGTGCCCGGCCGGTTCAACCCGGAACAGTTTATCGGAATAAACCTTCGCGGCGTCGGTGTGATCTTTTTTCTGGTCTTCACGGTGTTCGTGGGTTGGGTCGCCAAGGGGTTGATCGGGCGGTCGTTGATCCGCTTTGCCGAAAGCCTTGTCGAACGGATGCCAGTGGTTCGGTCGATTTACAGCGGCGTCAAACAGATTGCCGAAACCATTTTTGCGCAATCCGAACGGAACTTCGAAAAGGCCTGCCTGATCCAGTATCCCCGCAAAGGCATTTGGGCCATTGGCTTTATCTCGACCGATGCGCGCGGTGAGGTGGCGAACCGGGCGGAAACCATGGGCAAACTGATTTCGGTTTTTGTCCCGACGACACCGAACCCGACCTCGGGCTTTTTGCTTTTCTTTCCGGAAGAAGACGTTGTCGAACTCGATATGACGATTGAAGACGCGGCGAAACTCGTGATTTCTGCCGGGCTCGTTTATCCGAACGCCAAAGATCCGACCCAGCCCGCAAAAGCGGCCTGATTTTTCCGCCGCGCCACTTGAACGCCGGCCTTGAACGTCACACCTAAACCACACGGTCCGATGCAGTTTCGCACGTGACACGTTGAGGTCTCTCCCTTGAACCTGATCCTCGTGGTCTTTGGCCTTGTCGCTCTTCTTGTGGGCGGTGACCTTTTGGTGCGCGGTGCCGTCGGCATGGCGCGCCGATTTGGTGTGTCCCCTCTGGTGATCGGTCTCACCCTTGTAGGCTTCGGCACCTCGGCGCCGGAACTTGTGACCTCGCTCAGTGCAGCTCTTGCCGGATCACCCGGCATCGCACTTGGCAACGTGGTGGGTAGCAACATCGCAAACATTCTGTTGATCCTCGGTGTCGCGGCGCTGATCCGTCCGGTGGCTGCGCGGATGGCGGGCCTGTCGCGCGAAGCGTTCTGGGTCGGGGGCAGCGCTGTCGGACTGGCTGTTCTGGCCGTGACGGGTCAGATTTCGGCGCCAGCCGGGTTCGCCCTGTTGGGCCTTCTCAGTGTCTACCTCTGGGGCACGTTCCGAAGCGGTGTCGCACCCGAAGAAGATCTGAGCATCCCGACAGATCCTTTGCC
The DNA here is from genome assembly GCA_947503115.1 of uncultured Marivita sp. GTDB lineage: Bacteria > Pseudomonadota > Alphaproteobacteria > Rhodobacterales > Rhodobacteraceae > Marivita. The sequence goes on along the minus strand of CANNCS010000043.1, from coordinate 10,345 downwards.
CAAGGCCGCGACCTTTCTTACCATCGGACTTGCCTTGACCATTGGAGGCGCTGTTGCGCTGGTCGATGGCGCAACTGGTATTGCCCGCGCATATGGTGTGCCCGAAGCGGTGATCGGACTGACGTTGGTCGCGGTCGGCACTTCGCTACCAGAACTTGCCACCACGGTTATGGCCGCGCGGCGGGGTCAATCGGATGTGGCGCTTGGCAACATTCTTGGCTCTGGCATCTTCAACATACTCGGCATTCTGGGCGTGACCGCCCTTGTCACCCCTCTGTCGATTGATCGCGGACTGCTTCCCGATATCGTCGTGATGCTGGCCACAACAGCCCTGCTATTCGGCCTGCTCATCTGGAAACAGGAGATCAGCCGTTGGTCTGGCTCCGTGTTCTTGCTGCTCTATGCCGGTTACATGGCGTGGCTCAGCCAAACATTCTGACAAGATCGGCCGTCTGCCGCACTCCCAGATCCTCTTTGTGATGCGCAAGGAACGATCCCGCCGCGCGGCGGCCCGCCTCTTTCAGCTCTGCGATCACTGACGGGACAGGTACCATCTTGGTCGCCACCGACAGGTCGTTCATCAGTGCGTCATCGGCGATCATATGCACGCGGACGTTCTTCATTGCGCCCTCTTGCACCTTTCCATCCGCAATCAGACGCTGGACAAATTCGATGGCCCGCAATTCGCGCAACAGCGACGAGTTGAAACTGATCTCGTTGATCCGGTTCTGGATCTCGTTTGGCATCACCGGCACGCTGTCGCGTTCAAGCGGGTTGATGTTCACGATCACCATGTCATCCGGCAAAGCCGCATCAAACAGCGGAAAAAGCGCTGGGTTTCCGGTATAGCCCCCATCCCAGAACGCCTCAATGATCCCGGTCTGTGGGTCTTCGACCTCGACTGCCTGAAACAGCGTTGGTAAACAAGCCGACGCAAGGATGCTTTTGGTGTTGATCGCGTCGCCCTCGAATACCCGGATCTTGCCTTCGCGCACCTGCGTTGCACACACGTAAAGCTGAGGTCCCTCCATCGCGCAAACCCGCCCGAAATCGAACTGATCTACGATCTTTTCCAACGGGTTCTCGTACAGCGGCCCCCATGCATAGGGCGACATCATGCGCCCCAACGTATCCCCCAAGAGATACGCTGGCGAATATTCCAACCCGGTGCTGATCGCGGCCGGGGTTGGTAACCAGGCCTGCATCCATTTCGGAACCGCCAGATCATCCAGGCGCGCGACTTGCGACCAAAGCCAATCCAAGTTGTCCTTTGCCCCTTGTCGCCCGTTGAGCAACCACCCAGACTTGAGCGCTGCACCGTTCAGTGCCCCGGCAGAGGTGCCGGTGATCGCCGCGATCTCCAGATCATCCTCTTCCAGCAATCGGTCCAGTACGCCCCACGTAAATGCGCCATGCGCGCCGCCGCCCTGAAGGGCAAGATTGATCTTCACCATACTGTCACCTGCACCTTCATCTTGCCAAATAAACTCCGGGGAGCACGAGGGGCTGGCCCCTCGTTACAAGCGCGTGTTCAAAGCGCGGTCCAACCCCCATCCACCGAAATCGTCGTGCCGGTGATCTGTGCTGCGGCGTCCGAACACAGGAACACTGCGGTTCCGCCAATCTGTTCGACCGTGGCGAACTCTTTCGAAGGCTGCCGTTCGAGGATCACCTTCTGCGTCACTTCTTCTTCGGTCATGTCGTATTTCTTGGCGGTGTCGGGGATTTGGGCCTCAACAAGTGGCGTCAGCACATAACCCGGACAAATCGCATTACAGGTAATGTCCTCGCGTGCCGTCTCCAAAGCCGTTGTCTTGGACAGGCCTACAACCCCGTGCTTGGCCGCGATATAGGCAGATTTGAACGGCGACGCGGTCAGCCCGTGGGCGCTTGCAATGTTGACCACCCGGCCCCAACCCGCCTTGCGCATCATCGGCAACGCCACAGCCGTCGTGTGAAACGCCGAGCTGAGGTTGATCGCAATGATCGCATCCCATTTTTCCATGGGAAATTCGTCGATCGGGGCAACGTGCTGAATGCCCGCATTATTCACAAGGATATCGCAGGCACCAGCCTGTTCGATCAGCGCCCGACACTGGTCAGGCTTTGACATATCCGCCTGAATGTACCGCGCGGTCACGCCATACTCTTTGCCAATGGACGCGGCCAGAGCGTGGTCTTCGTCGCGGTCGGTGAACGAATTAATCACCACATCTGCGCCCGCGCGAGCCAATTCATGCGCCACGCCCAATCCGATCCCAGAATTCGATCCGGTGATGACAGCGGTTTTACCTTTAAGCGACATGATCGCTCCTCTTCTTCGATTTTGCTTTTGCGGCACGCTAAATGCTGCGTCTGCATAATACAAAGAAAGGATCTGTGCGTCAGGCCTCTGGTGGCTGTGTGCCGAAAAAACCGATGATTTCCGTCAATCGGCCATTTGGGCCGACGCGGCCAAAGTCGATCCCCTGCACTGGAACCGTTCCGTCCAGCATGACCATATGCCATGCAATACGGATGCGATCGTGATGCGCATCGACCCCCGAAGTCAGTTCGATTCGTGCACCGGGAAACTGCCCAAGCACAGACCCGATATGAGCATGCAGCGAATCGCGTCCGCGCGCCTCGCTACCGGGATCTTGGTAAAGGCCATCATCCGCCCATGCGATTTCTAGAAACGCACGTCGTTTCTCGCCATCCGTCTCGCACCACGCGTCGCCATAGGCCTTAAGAACTTGGGACAAGTTGCCCACCAAACCTCTCCTGCTGTTGCGTCACCCTTGCACACAGGCTGATGTCCAGACAGAAAAAAACCCCGGCACGAAGCCGGGGTTAAGTTATTGAGGCAGGTTTCATACAGGCAAGAAACCTATCGAGCAGTAACTTTCTTATAGGCAATTCTTCGCGACGATCCAAGCTAAAAGTTTGAAAAGCCTCAAAAGCCCAGTTACCGTCACGCACAACAAAACAAAGGCAGACAGGGATTGTTTCGAAAATGAGATCGGTTTTTTTCCTCAAGCGGCACATTGGCATTGCCGCGATGACATTCGCGCTAAGCGCGCAATCCACTTTGGCAGACCCGCAACACGGCATAGCTATGTATGGGGACCCCGAATTGCCACCGGATTTTGTGTCCCTGCCCTATGCCAACCCGGACGCACCGAAGGGCGGACGCATCGTTACAGGTGAGGTGGGCGGCTTCGATAGCCTCAACCCGCATATCTCGAAAGGCTCGACGCCGTGGCAACTTCGCTTTCTTGCCTACGAAAGCCTGATGGGCCGGAATTGGGACGAACCCTTCACGCTTTACGGCCTCTTGGCCGAATCAATCGAGGTTGGAGAGAATCGTGATTGGGTAGAATTCGTCCTGCGCGAAGAGGCGGCGTTCTCGGACGGGACACCTCTGACCGTCGAAGACGTGATGTGGTCTTACGAAACTCTCGGAACCATCGGCCACCCGCGCTATCACAGTGCGTGGAAGAAAGTGGCGTCGATGGAGCAAACTGGGCCACGCAGCATCCGCTTCACCTTTAACGAAGACGACCCCGAAATGGCGCTTCTTATCGGCATGCGCCCAATTCTCAAAAAGGCGCAATGGGATGGCAAGGAATTCGATGCCTCTGGCATTGATGAAGTGCCGATCTCAAGTGCGGCCTATGTGATCGATGAATTCGAGGCAGGCCGCTATGTCAGCCTCAAACGAAATCCCGATTATTGGGGCAAAGACGTCAACTTTATGCGCGGTCAGGCAAACCTTGATGAGATCCGCATGGAATTCTATGGCGATGGCACCGCCATGTTCGAAGCGTTCAAAGCAGGTGCGCTGAACTCCAGCCGCGAATTCAATGTCGAAAAATGGGATACCCAGTACGACTTCCCCGCCATCGACAGCGGTGATGTGGTCAAGTCAGTGATCCCACATGAGCGCCCCTCGGGCATGACCGGCTTTGTGATGAACACCCGCCGCGATGCGTTCAAGGATTGGCGTGTGCGCGACGCGATGCTGCATGCGTTCAACTTCGAATTCATCAACGAAACGATGACTGGCTCCAAACAACCGCGCATCACCTCGTATTTTTCCAACTCGGTACTGGGCATGCAGGACGGCCCTGCAGACGGCCGCGTGCGTGACCTGCTCGAACCGTTCTCAGCAGACCTGCTGCCCGGCGCGTTGGATGGCTACACGCTTCCGATGTCCGATGGCACGGAACGCAACCGTGGTAATATCCGGGCTGCCATCGACCTTATGGAAGATGCTGGCTACACCATCACCGATGGCAAAATGGTCGGCCCCGATGGTGCGCCCTTTACGTTTGAGATCTTGCTCAAACAAGGCAGCAACGAAGAACAGTCGATCATCGACCTATATACGCAGTCGCTTGAGCGGGTTGGCATCACACCAACAATCACAACGATCGACAGCGCGCAGTTCAAGGAACGGACGACCAATTACGACTTCGACATGAGCTACAACCGTTGGGGCATGTCACTTAGCCCGGGCAACGAACAGAAGCTGTATTGGGGCTGTGACGGTGTCGAAAACCCCGGCACGCGCAATTGGATGGGCATGTGCTCTCCTGCCGCCGAGGCAATGGTCGATGCGATCCTGCAATCCGAGTCCCGCGATGATTTCGTCGCAGCCACCCGTGCGCTGGATCGGGTGCTGACCACCGGACGCTATGTGATCCCAATCTACCAGTGGAACATCAGCCGCATCGCACACTCGAAAGAGCTGAAGTACCCGACCGAACTTCCGATCTATGGCGATTGGATCGGCTGGCAGCCAGATGTCTGGTGGTGGGAAGAGGAGTGAACCATGCGATCATGGGCTCTGATGATATTGGTGACAGGCGCGCTTAGCGCCTGTGCCACCGTTGACGGGATCGGTCAGGACATCTCGACCACATCACGCACCGTACAGTCGTGGTTCTAAACCACGCCCGGCCATTCTTTGGGAAAATCTGAAGGTTTCAACTTATCTTCTGAAAATCACGAAGAAAGCGATGTGACCCACAGGATGCTGGCATCGTCGTCCGAGATCGAGATCACATTGTGCCCCATAGTGGCATCGTAATACGCGCTGTCACCTCGGCGCATTTCGACAGGTTCGTAGAACTCGGTGTAAAGCCGTACCACTCCAGTCAGCACGTACAGGAATTCCTCACCGTCGTGCCGCACCCAACCATCGAATTCATCCACCGTGCGCGCCCGCACCCGCGCGCGATACGGAAGCATCTGTTTTTTGGTCAAAGATTCCGCTAAAAGTTCGTGTTCATAGGTGGTTGTGGCGTGTTGTTGACCCTGACCATTGGGCGTGACCGCCATCCGGCCATTGACCTTTTCCCGCTGCGGTGGCGTGAACAACTGCGGAACGCCGATCTGCAATCCGATCGCAAGCTTCTTAAGCGCGTCATAGGTGGGCGACATCTGCCCGTTCTCAATCTTCGACAATGTCGAGCGCGCCAATCCAGCCTGCTGCGCCGCTTGTTCAAGCGTCCAGTTCCGCGCCTTGCGCAAATCACGCACACGCTCGCCCAGATTCAGCGGCTCGGGCTGGTCGTGGTTGCCGGAATCCCGGGCAATGCGGATCAGGTTCTTTGGATCATGAGTCATGCGCACATCTATAGAGGCCGCCTGCCCCCCCGGCAACCGGCGCTTGCGGCAGACTCATTTGCGGCCTAGGGCTGTGCCATGACCTCGACCTCCAAAACTGACCTCTGGCCGTCGTGCCCGCAGAATTTCAATCTGACCGCCCATGTTCTTTCGGCCGTCGACCGCGTTCCCGACAAGATCGCATTGGCTGTGGTCAAACCAACAGGTGCCCAACGCTGGAGCTATGACCGTCTGCGTCGCGCCGTCCTTGGCACCGCCACTGGACTGCTTGAAAGCGGGCTTGGACCTGGCGATCGGCTGTTGATGCGCGTCGGCAATTCGGTCGAATTTCCTGTGGCATATCTCGCGGCCATTGCAGTTGGCATCGTTCCCATTCCGACCTCATCGCAGCTCACCGAAGCCGAGGTACAGGTGCTGGTCGACATAACGGAACCGGCGGCGATCCTGCATGACGGCCAAACCGCCTGTCCGACAACACTCCGAATAATCCGTACGGAACAAATGGCCGAATGGTACGGTCTGCCACCCGCCGACTATACGTTTGGTGATCCGAACCGGATGGCCTACATCATCTTCACTTCAGGGACTTCGGGCAAACCCCGCGCCGTTTGCCATGCCCATCGCGCAATCTGGGCGCGAGGTATGATGATGGACGGGTGGTATGACTTGCACGACTCCGACCGCCTCATGCATGCAGGCGCATTCAACTGGACCTATACGCTGGGGACAGGCCTGCTTGATCCGTGGACCAAGGGCGCCACGGCGCTGATCCCGGCACAAGGTGTCGACCACGCGCAAATCCCACTTTTGCTCAAACGCCATGAGGCGACGATTTTTGCCGCTGCACCGGGCGTTTACCGAAATATCCTCAAGTCCGGTCATCTGGTTCTTCCGAAACTGCGCCACAGTCTTTCTGCCGGTGAAAAATTGCCTGCGTCGATCCGCGATGCGTGGCAAGACACGACCGGCACACGCGTCTATGAGGCGTTTGGAATGTCGGAATGTTCGACCTTCATCTCTTCCGCCCCCGGATCGCCTAACCTGCCCGCAGAAAGCCTTGGCTGGCCACAACAGGGCCGACGCATCGCGATAATGGACGATACTGGTCCGGTTCCTATCGGGACATCCGGCATCATTGCCGTGCATCGTGGTGATCCGGGTTTAATGCTGGGCTACCTAAATCAGCCCGACGAAACCGATGCCCGATATCAGGGTGATTGGTTCCTGACCGGGGACATGGGCGAAATGACGGAAAACAAAGACATTTTGTATCACGGGCGGGCCGACGACATGATGAACGCGGGCGGGTTCCGGGTCAGTCCGCTAGAGGTAGAAGCGGCGCTTCTTGCGTATCCCGACATCCAAGAGGTTGGCGTCACCGATATAGAAATCAAGGCCGACACTCGCGTGATCGCCGCCTACTATGTTTCGGACGGACCGCTTGACCAAGCCGCGCTCGATAGCTTCATCGCCGAACGGTTGGCCCGCTATAAACAACCCCGCCTGTACACCCGCATCGCGTCCCTGCCCCGCAATGCGAACAACAAACTTCTACGCCGCGCACTGCCGGATCATCCGTCGCTCTGACCCACGCTTACCAATCGCAACTCAGTCTGTTAGATGGGGTCCAACGACTGGAAAGGAATACTTCATGGTCAAGCTCGACATCATGTCCGACCCGATTTGCCCCTGGTGCTATATCGGCAAAACACATCTCGACCGCGCGTTGGAACAGCGCCCCGACCATCCCTTCCTGATCACCTGGCACCCGTTCCAACTGAATCCCGAAATGCCGAAAGATGGCATGGATCGCCGTGCCTATCTTGAAGGTAAATTCGGCGGCAAAGAAGGTGCTATCAAGGCCTACGCGCCAGTGGTCGAGCACGCCGAAAAGGCAGGGCTGAACATCAACTTCGAAGGCATCAAAAAGACGCCGAACACTCTTGATGCGCACCGCCTCATCCACTGGGCCGGGATCGAAGGACATCAGAATGCAGTCGTCGATGCCCTGTTCACCGCGTATTTTGTCGAAGGCCGTGATATTGGTGATGCCGACGTTCTGGCCGACATTGCGGATTCCTGTGGTATGGATGCCAGCGTCGTGCTGCGCCTTCTAGGCACTGACGAAGACCAGCGGGATATCGTTGACCGTGACGCCGCTGCGCGAGGTATGGGCGTCACGTCTGTTCCCACATTCATTGTTGCCAGCCAACACGCCGTTCCCGGCGCACAACCAACCGAGCTGTGGTTACAGGTGCTTGACGATCTGGCACAGGGCGTATCGCTCGAAGCATGACGACCCCGTTCCGCATAGCTACGCTTGTCGTGACATTGATGACGATCATCATCGGTGGCACGGCATTCTTTCGCTGGGCGGAAGGCTGGAGCTGGCTCGACTCGTATTTTTTTACCGTGGTGACACTGTCCACTGTCGGCTACGGCAACCTTGTTCCACAAACCGATATCGGCAAGATCGGCACCACCGTGTTCATCCTGATGGGTTTGGGAATTTTTGCCGTTGCTGTGCAACAGTTCGGCATGTTCGCCATGCGCAAACGCGAAGAACACACAGAATGGCTTGTAGCGCGCTTTGAAGAACCAGAGCAGACAGCCAACACAGATACGGATCCTGTAGACAAGGCTGACAAAACCTGAACACGATCTGCACTGTTCCCCCACGCCGCATGGTGGTACGGCTCCGGTAAGTTTCCCGGAGTTCCCATGTCCACTGCCATGTCGCGTTCAGAGTTCGTCGCCCTGATGGCCATGTTGGCCGCAACGGTCGCCCTGTCCATCGACGCGATGCTTCCCGCGCTTCCGCAAATTGCACAAAGCCTGTCACCCGACGACATTAACAAGGCGCAGCTGATCGTCACAAGTTTCGTTCTGGGTATGGGGCTGGGCACGTTTGTGACCGGGCCGCTGTCAGACACGTTCGGTCGCAAGCCGGTGATGCTATGGGGATCGGTCCTTTACATTATCGGCGCCGTGATTGCGTCGTGGGCGCAGTCTCTTGAGGTTTTGCTGGCGGCCAGGGTTGTGCAGGGACTTGGTGCGTCAGGACCACGCGTCGTCGCGATGGCGGTGATCCGCGATCTTTATGCTGGGCGCGGCATGGCGCAGATCGTGTCTTTCGTAATGATCGTTTTTTCGTTGGTCCCCGCGATCGCACCACTGCTTGGGTCCATCGTGATCGATATCTGGGACTGGCGCGCCGTATTCTACTGTTTTGTCGGATTTTCTGCGGTTTCCGCAGTGTGGGTGGCCGTCCGCTTGCCCGAAACCCTCGCCCCCGAAAACCGGCGATCGCTGCGCATTGATGCCTTGCGCAGTGCCTTCACCGAAATGTTCGTTCATCCCGTTGTCCGCATCTCCATCGCCGTTCAGGCGCTGTCTTTTGGGATGCTTTTTGGGCTGCTGTCATCGATCCAGCAAATCTTTGACATCACCTTTGATCGCGCCGAGAGCTTTCCGCTTTGGTTCGGTGCGGTGGCCATTGTTGCGGCCTCTTCTGGTTTCCTGAACGCGCGTCTGGTGATGCGACTTGGAATGATGTTCCTTGTCCGCGCAATGCTTTTGGCACAGGTGATCCTGTCCGCCGCGATGATCCTTGTCGCCACGGCTGCGGCAGCAGGCCATGTGTCGAACGACCTGTATTTCGGAGCGTTTGTGATCTGGCAGGCGTCGCTGTTCTTTCAAGCCGGCATGACCATCGGCAACCTGAACGCCATCGCGCAGGAACCGATGGGCCATATCGCAGGCATGGCTGCCAGCGTCATCAGTTCGGTGGCCACTGTCGGCGGCGTGGCATTGGCAGTGCCCGTGGGTTTGCTCTTTGACGGCACGCCCTTGCCGTTGTCGATCTCGATTTTCCTACAGGCGGTACTTGGCCTTGCGCTTATGGGCCTCATGGTGCGGGTCGATGCGCGACTGACAACCTGATACGGTCACGATTAAGACTTCGGAAAGGACTCTCCCCCATGTCGAAAATCAAAGTCGATAACCCCATCGTTGAAATGGACGGTGATGAAATGACCCGCATTATGTGGGACTTCATCAAGCAAAAACTCATCCTACCCTATCTCGACATTGACCTGCTCTATTACGATCTGGGCATCGAGGAACGCGACCGCACGAACGACCAGATCACCATCGACGCTGCTGAAAAGACCAAAGAGGTCGGCGTCGCGGTCAAATGCGCGACGATCACCCCAGATGAAGCGCGGGTCGAAGAATTCGGTCTCAAGCAGATGTGGCGGAGCCCGAACGGAACAATCCGAAACATTCTTGGTGGTGTGATCTTCCGTCAGCCCATCATCTGCCGCAATGTCCCGCGTCTCGTGCCGGGCTGGACCAAGCCTATCGTCGTGGGCCGCCATGCCTTTGGTGACCAGTACAAAGCGTCTGATTTCAAATTCCCCGGGCCGGGCAAACTCACTATGAAATTCGAAGGTGCCGATGGCGAGGTGATCGAACGCGAGGTCTATGACGCGCCCTCAGCCGGGGTGTTTATGTCCATGTACAACCTTGATGCCTCGATTGCCGATTTCGCACGGGCGTCGTTCAACTACGGGCTTAACATCGGGTGGCCAGTATACCTTTCGACCAAGAATACCATTCTGAAACAATACGATGGCCGTTTCATCGAGATCTTTGCCACACTACACGACACAGGGCGCATTTCGCCAATTTTAGGGGTGGTGCCGACCGGCGAGATGGATTCTGAACACGG
>CANNCS010000042.1 GCA_947503115.1 uncultured Marivita sp. | reverse complement strand
CATGGAATCAGAGCGCGGGCGAGCTGGGAACCTCAGAAATCCCTAATGAGTCAGAAGCCAGCCCCTTTGGTATTATGAAGCTGTTCATTGGCTATGCAAGTACGGAAGGGCAGACTCAAAAGATCGCCCGTCACCTCATGGATCGACTTGTGGGACAAGGCCACAGCGTTGAACTGTCGGCATTGAGCGAAGCAGGCCCGATTGACCTCTCGCGGTTCGACGCAGCGGTTCTTGGCGCGTCGGTTCATGTCGGGCATTACCAGTCGGTGCTGTCGGGTTTTGCCGAGGCCCAAGCAGACAAGCTGACCGCGATGCCGTCGCTACTGCTGTCGGTGTCGTTAGCGGCGGCGGGGCACGACGCTGAAGACTGGCGCGGACTGGAAACCATACTTTCGGATTTCTCCCAAGCCACAGGTTGGACACCAGCTCAGGTCATGCAGGTCGCTGGTGCCTACGAACCGTCAAAGTACGACGTGTTCCACCGTTTCGTTATGCGCCGGATCATCGCCGCGAAAGACCCAGAGGCAGATCTGGATTGGGACAAGGAATACACCGATTGGGACGCATTAAATGCCCAAATCGATGCATGGGTGGCCAAGATCACCGCATGAAAAAACCCCGCATCCTGCGATGCGGGGCTCCAATTCTCTGCTCTGTGGCCAGACTTAGCTGATCTTGTTGAGCAGCGTGTCGAGGCTGGCTTTCGCATCGCCGTAGAACATCCGCGTGTTGTCCTTGAAGAACAGCGGGTTCTCGATGCCCGAATAACCGGTGCCCTGCCCGCGTTTGGACACGAAGACCTGCTTGGCCTTCCAGCATTCCAGAACCGGCATGCCGGCGATGGGGCTGTTGGGGTCGTCCTGTGCCGCCGGGTTCACGATATCGTTCGAGCCGATGACGATGGCAACATCCGTTTCCGGGAAGTCGTCGTTGATCTCGTCCATCTCGAGTACGATGTCGTAGGGCACTTTGGCTTCGGCGAGAAGCACGTTCATGTGGCCAGGCAGACGGCCCGCAACCGGGTGGATCGCAAAGCGAACTTCCTTACCCTTGGCGCGCAGACGACGGGTCAGCTCTGCCACGTTTTGCTGTGCCTGAGCCACCGCCATACCGTAGCCCGGAATGATGATGACGCTGTCTGCCTCTTCCAGAGCCTGTGCAACGCCGTCGGCGTCGATGGCGATCTGTTCGCCTTCCACAGCCATCTGTTCGCCCGCAGGGCCACCAAAGCCACCAAGGATCACGCTGATGAACGACCGGTTCATCGCTTTACACATGATGTAAGACAGGATCGCACCCGAGGAGCCCACAAGCGCACCCACAACGATCAGCAGGTCGTTGCCGAGAGAGAAACCAATCGCGGCAGCCGCCCAGCCCGAATAGCTGTTGAGCATGGAAACCACGACCGGCATGTCGGCGCCGCCGATGCCCATGATCAAATGGTAGCCGATGAAGAGCGCCAGAAGGGTCAGCAGAACCAAGGTCCAGCTGCCCGAACCGCCAAGGTACATGATTGCCAGCAGCAGCGAGAGGCCCGCAGCACCAGCATTGAGCAAGTGACCGCCCGGCAATTTTTTCGCGCCGCTGTCTACTTTGCCCGCCAGTTTGCCATAGGCGATGACAGACCCGGTGAAGGTCACAGCACCGATCCAGATACCCAGAACAAGCTCAACCTTGAGGATGTTGATCTCAACATTGGTTTTCTTGGCGATCAATTTGCCGAAGGACGACAGGCCGTCGTAGACCTCTTTCGGCAGGCCGATGGCGGTATAGCCGTCTTCCGACACAGCGCCCATAACAAGGCCATTCGCCTCGTAGAGATCACCGATATTGTTGATCATGATGTCGGCGTTGAAGCCAACGAACACCGCCGCCAGACCGACGAGGCTGTGCATGATGGCCACAAGCTCGGGCATTTGGGTCATCTGAACGCGCGTAGCGAGCTGATAGCCCACACCCGCACCCAATGCGATCAGGACGATAGAGACCACAAACAGCCCCTGCCCCGGTCCCATAAGCGTGGCAAGAACCGCAATGGCCATGCCGACGATACCGTACCATACAGCGCGTTTCGCGCTTTCCTGACCGCTCAGACCACCCAGTGACAGGATGAAGAGAACGGCTGCGACCGCATAGGCCGCGATGGTGAATCCGAATTCCATGGTACCTGCCCCCTTAGGATTTCTGGAACATGGCGAGCATGCGCCGTGTCACGAGGAAGCCGCCGAAAATATTGATCGAGGCCATGAAGATACCCAGCGCCGCCAAGAGCGTGATCAAGAGCGAACTGGATCCGATCTGGATCAGCGCGCCAAGGATCACGATGGACGAAATCGCGTTGGTCACAGCCATCAACGGCGTGTGCAGCGAGTGCGCAACGTTCCAGATCACCTGGAAGCCGATGAAGACCGACAGAACGAACACGATGAAGTGCTGCATAAAGCTTGCCGGAGCAATGAGCCCGACACCCAGAACAAGGGCCGCGCCCACGGCAAGCAAGGTAACCTGCTGCTTCGTCTGCGCTTTGAACGCCGCAACTTCCTGCTCGCGCTTTTCTTCCGGGGTGAGTTCCTTGGCCTTTTCTTTTGGCTTGGCGGCAATCGCCTGAACCTTGGGCGGGGGCGGCGGGAACGTCACGGCCTTTTCATGCGCGATGGTCGCGCCGCGGATCACGTCGTCTTCCATGTTATGCGCGACCTGCCCGTCTTTTTCGGGCGTGAGGTCGGTCATCATGTGACGGATGTTGGTCGCGTAAAGATTGGACGACTGTGTGGCCATACGCGACGGGAAGTCGGTGTAGCCGATGATCGTGACACCGTTTTCGGTGACGATCTTTTCGTCCATCACGGTCATTTTGCAGTTGCCGCCTTTTTCGGCAGCAAGGTCGACAATAACCGAACCGGGCTTCATCGCCGCGACCATATCCGGGGTCCAAAGCTCGGGTGCTTCACGGTTCGGGATCAGCGCTGTGGTGATCACGATGTCGATCTCGGGCGCGAGTTCGCGGAACTTGGCAAGCTGCGCCGCAGCGAATTCTGGCGAAGACACAGAGGCATAGCCGCCAGTTGCGGCCCCGTCCTGCTGTTCTTCTTCAAAATCGAGGAAGACGAACTCCGCCCCCATCGATTCAACCTGCTCGGCCACTTCGGGACGCACGTCGAACGCATAGGTGATCGCACCCAACGAGGTGGATGTACCGATTGCAGCAAGACCCGCCACACCGGCACCGACGACCAAAACCTTGGCCGGGGGCACCTTGCCCGCAGCAGTGATCTGGCCAGTGAAGAAGCGGCCAAAGTTGTTGCCTGCTTCGATCACGGCGCGATAGCCCGCGATGTTCGCCATCGAAGACAGCGCATCCATCTTTTGAGCGCGGGAAATCCGCGGCACCATGTCCATCGCGATGACCGACGTGCCTTGCTCGGCGGCCTTCTGCATTAGCTTTTCGTTCTGAGCTGGGTAGAAGAACGAGATCAGTAGCTGGCCTTCGCGCGACTTTTTCAGTTCAGCATCGGTCGGCGGGCGCACTTTAGCGACCACATCGGCAGCCTTCCAAAGTGCAGCGGCGGTTTTGACAACCTCGACACCTGCTTCTTTGTACGTGCCGTCATTGTAGCCCGCTGCGTCGCCTGCACCGCTTTCGATGATACACTCATATCCCAGCTTTTGCAGCTGGCGGGCGGAATCCGGGGTCATGGCAACGCGTGCCTCACCCTTCATCACTTCCTTTGGCGTCCCGATTTTCACCTGAGCCGTCCCCCTTATGGTTCGTTGCGAAGTGCCGTAGCGGCATGTTTTCCGGCGATGGGTCTACAATGCTGACCTAAAGCGCACAATGCTGCCCCACCGCGAAACGCCCATCTAGAACAGATGTGGCCCGTCGGCTAGAGCCAACGTCGCGTTTGTTTCTCGTATCGTGCAAAATTCGCACGAAAATTTCGCCGCAACCGCTTTTCTTCCGCGAGAATGAAGTGTTTCTCGATCCACCAGACAAAGATCGGGATCATTGGGAGCGATAACACCGCGTCCCAATAGAGGATCATTCCGGTAAGGATTAGCGAATCAGCAAGATAGATCGGATTGCGCGAGCGCTTGAAGATGCCGCTGGTAACCAGTGCATCAGGATCTCTGTGCGGAATGATCGTCGTGCGGTGGCGGCGCATTTCATAGGCGGCCAACGCGATCAGCACGATCCCGCCGCCGACCATCAGCCCCCCCAACAAATCAGCCCAGACCGGGCCGAAACTCAACCCGTAGTCAAAATGGGTCTTTTGAATCCAGGCCACAACAAGCGCCGCAGCAAGCCAAATCGGAGGGAGATCAAAGTATTTCATCATGCACCGGACATAACAAAGCCCGGCCCAATGCGCGAGATGGGTCAGTTGGACAAAAGGCCGCCCGGACTGGGCGGCTTGTCGTTCACATCTTCACGCAGCCCAGAATCTCATTCTGTGGAATACGTGCAACCATCACGCCACCTTCGACGCGTTTGACGTGAAATCCGTAGCCGCGCATACGGAATTTTCATTCAGCATCCGACAACGTCTTTTGACGTTCAGACACAAGGAAGTGGCGCAATTCGCCAAGATTTGGGCCGGAGAAAGTTTCTGCAAACATGGGGCGTTCCTCGTACATTAACTGACCCCGTTATCACCACCGATTGTGTCCAATTTTGGAACCAAACCCGGTTTTTTTGCGGAATTCGAAACAATAGACCCTTGTGGGTCGCAAAAGACCAAGGTGGACGGCGACAACGCCACCTTAACCCTTTGTTTCATTTACCAAAGGCGTGCGGTGAGACTTACGCAGAACGGCTTCGCGCCACGTGATGAAGATCACCGATGCCATGATTATGCCACCTCCTAGGATCACCCAAGGATCGGCCGGTTCCCCGAAAAAGAGCGCGCCCAATAGCACCGACCACACCAGTTGCAAAAAGGTGACCGGCTGCGTAACGGTGACCGGGGCTGCGGCGAACGCCAGCGTCATCGTATAGTGACCCGCTGTAGCAAAACAAGCGATGGCCGCCAGCACTCCGAGATCGGCAAGGCTGGGCGTGACCCAGACTGCGATGGCGAAGGGCGCCAACCCGATTGTCACCGTGATAGACAAGAGCGCGACAACCATGCTGGCAGGCAATTCGCCAGACACGATCTTGGCGATCAGATAGCTTCCCGCAAACAACAGCGCCGTGCCAAGCATTGCGATGTGACCGGGGTCGAGTTCGCGAAAGCCGGGACGCAATATGATCAACGACCCAATCAGGGCCGAGATCACCGCAAGAACCCTTCGCATAGCCATGCGTTCGCCCAGCAGGAACACCGCAAGGATCGAGACATAGACCGGGTTGAGATAATTCATCGCCGTGACCTCGGCGATGGGAATGCGGGTCATGGCATAAAACCAGAGGATCACACCCAGCGAATGCACGATGCCGCGCAACCCAAAAAGCTTTTTCTGACGCGGTGTCAGTTTGATCGCCGTCAACTCGCGCCAGACCGGGATCAAGAAGACCAAACCGATCACATAGCGCAAGAACGCCGACTCAGCCGCAGGGATGCGCCCGCCCAGCGTTTTGACCAACGCAGTCACAGCCACAAAGCAGACACCTGTCATGACCATCCAGAAGATGCCCTTGACCGGGTTGCCATTGCTGTTGGGTGCGGCGGTGGTCGTCATGCAAGCAATGGACCGGAAGGCGGGGGGATGTGCAAGGGGGGCATCGCGTCAGGTGATCGCCGCCCTAGGGTCACGCACCAAGACGGCGCGTGACGTCGCTACATCAACAGGAGTTTCGCCGCGATGGCCAACATGACCACACCGACAATCACATCCAGAATTTGCCATGCCCGTGGTTTGGCAAAAAACGGTGCAAGCAGGCGGGCGCCGTATCCTAGCGAAAAGAAGAAAACGAAGCTGGCGGTCATCGCGCCCAGCGCAAAGTTCAGCCTGTCTTCGTATTGGGCGGCCACAGCGCCCAGCAACACGACGGTGTCGAGATAGACATGCGGGTTGAGCCATGTCAGCGCGAGGCACGTCAGCAAGGCTTTGCGCAACGATCCCGCCGCTTGGCCCGCCTGCATTGCCTGGCCGCCGCGCCATGCGCTTAAAAGCGTCCGCGCGCCGTACCAAGTCAGAAAGGCAGCCCCCAACAGACGCATGGCCAGTTCAAGCCCGGGAATGGCTTGCGTCAACGCACCAAACCCAGCCACCCCAGCGGCGATCAGAATGGCGTCTGACAGCGCACAGGTCAGGCACACAGCAAATACATGCGATTTGAGCAAGCCCTGCCGCAGCACAAAGGCGTTCTGCGCCCCGATGGCGAGGATCAGTGAAAAACCCAGAGCAAACCCGGCAAGCGCCGTCGTCATTTAAAGCGCCCGCCAACCAATATCCCGGCGGCAGAACCCGTCGGGCCAGTTGACCTGATCGACCATGGCATATGCCTTGTCGCGGGCCTCTTGCAGGGTTGCACCACGCGCAGTGGCGTTCAGCACACGGCCACCGGTTGCGGTGGTCCGGCCGTCCTTTTCGCTGGTCCCAGCGTGAAACATCATGTGAAAGCTGTCTTCCGGCAAGCCATCAAGCCCTTGGATCACAGTTCCTTTCTCATAGCTTCCGGGATACCCTTTGGCGGCAAGAACAACCGTCAGCGCATGGTCATCGGCCCAGTTCACCCGTGCTTCAGCCAAGCGGCCTTCGGCACAAGCGTGTAGCAGGTCAAACGCCTGCCCCCCCAGCCGCATCATCAGCACCTGGCATTCCGGATCACCAAAGCGGACGTTGTATTCAACCAGACGCGGTTGACCGTTTTCGATCATCAGCCCGGCGAACAGGATACCCTGAAAGGGTGTGCCGCGATTGGCCATCTCGGCCATCGTCGGCTTGATGATCTCGTTCATTGCCTTCGCAATAACAGCATCCGACATCACCGGCGCAGGGGAATAGGCTCCCATCCCGCCTGTGTTGGGGCCGGTGTCCCCTTCGCCCACACGTTTGTGGTCCTGCGCGGTGCCGATAGGCAGCACATCGGTGCCGTCGCAAAGCACGAAGAACGACGCTTCCTCACCTTGCATGAATTCCTCGATAACCACTTCGGCCCCTGCCCCACCAAACGCACCGCCGAACATGTCGTCGATAGCGGCTTCGGCCTCGGCCACGGTTTCGGCGATGATGACCCCCTTGCCAGCGGCCAGACCATCAGCCTTGACCACGATGGGCGCGCCTTGGTCGCGGACATAGGCTTTGGCCGCCTCGGCGTCGGTGAAGTGACCATATGCGGCAGTCGGCGCGCTTGCCGCGTCACAGATTTCTTTGGTGAAGCTTTTGGAGGCTTCCAGTCGCGCCGCCTCGGCCGACGGACCAAACACCAAAAGCCCTGCATCGCGCAAACGGTCAGCGACCCCAGCGGCCAACGGAGCTTCAGGCCCAACAATCACGAAGTCGATGCTGTTTTCTTCGGCAAAGGTCACGACCGACCCGCCATCTTCGATATCAAGTGCGGCGCAATCCGCGATCATCGCGATGCCGGCATTTCCCGGTGCCACAATCAGTTTGTCGCATTTCGGGTTTTGCATCACAGCCCAAGCCAACGCATGTTCGCGCCCGCCACTTCCAAGGATGAGAATATTCATGGCGCACGCTCCGTCTTCACCTTCGGTTGCGGGCGTTCTAGGGTCGGGACGAGTGAAGCGCAAGCGAGGCCAAATGTCCGATCTGATCGACGATCCACGTCCGGGGCAAAATATGCCCGAATTCACAGTGTCTGAAGTGTCTGGAGCGGTGAAGAAGACACTGGAGGACCAGTTCGGCCGCATCCGGGTGCGCGGCGAAGTGGGGCGCGTGTTCACTGCACGGTCCGGTCATCTTTACTACGACGTCAAAGACGATCGCAGCGTGCTGGCGTGCACCACGTGGAAAGGCCAGGTCTCGAACCTGTCAGTGATCCCCGAAGAAGGGCTGGAGGTGGTGGTCACCGGGCGCATGACGGCGTTCGGCGGGCAGTCCAAGTACAACCTCAACGTCGATGAAGTGACAGTCGCGGGCGAAGGCGCGCTGATGGCGATGCTGGAAAAGCGCAAGAAGGCACTGGCCGCGGAAGGGCTGTTCGATCCGTCGCGCAAGAAGGAACTTCCCTACCTACCCGACATTATCGGTGTCATCACCTCACCTTCGGGTGCGGTGATACGGGACATTCTGCACCGTCTGCGCGACCGCTTTCCACGCAAAGTGCTGGTCTGGCCGGTCGCCGTCCAAGGGGCCGCTTGCGCGCCCGAAGTCGCCCGCGCGATCGCAGGCTTCAACGCGCTGACGCCAGGCGGCGCCCTGCCCCGTCCAGATCTTCTGATTGTGGCGCGTGGGGGCGGCAGCATCGAAGACCTCTGGGGGTTCAACGAAGAAATCGTCGCGCGGGCGGCAGCGGCATCGGATATCCCGCTCATTTCGGCGGTGGGCCACGAGACCGACACGACCTTGATCGACTTCGTGTCCGACCAAAGGGCGCCCACGCCCACAGCAGCCGCTGAAATCGCAGTGCCGGTGCGGCTCGAACTGCTGGGCTGGGTCGGAGACAGCCAATCCCGCATGACCCGCGCGGTGTCGCAAAGGATGCAAACCCGCGACCAACGCTTACGCGATCTTGCGCGCGCCCTGCCCCGTCCTGAGAACCTATTGTCCGGCCCGACCCAACGGCTCGATCTGTTGGGCGATCGTCTACCGCGCGCTTTGACCCGGTCCGTGGACCTACGACGCGGGCGGCTCATCGAGGCGGCAGCCTCCCTGCGCCCATCGCTTCTGTCACGCGCTTTGGCCGAACAGCGGCGGCGGTTCGACCAAAGCGCAACCCGGCTCGCGCCGGGCCTGAGCCGCGTTGTCGAAACCAAACGAGAGGCGCTGGCCCGCCGCGCCGACCGGCTCACTCTGAAGCCCATCGAACGGGATCTGTCGGTCAAACGCGACCGGCTGGAGGCGTTGACCCGGCGGCTGTCGAACGCCGGGCAAGCGCAAGTGAGAGACTGGCGATCACAACTCAGCGCATTGGACAGGCTACGGGAAACGCTGGGTTACAAGGAAACACTCAAGCGCGGCTATGCCGTAGTGCGGGGTGACGGCGCGGTGGTGACGACGCAGTCGGCGGCGCAAAAGGCCACTGCGCTAGAAATCGAATTTGCCGATGGACGCATGATGGTTGGGGCGGCGGGCGCGAAATCCATCTCAAAGGCCAAACCAAAGCCCCCCGAACAGGGTTCGCTCTTCTGACCGAGATGGCACAGCATTTTTGAAATAGCTCACCCATGCAGCGTATAGGCCACTTCAAAGTCCATTCAACAGGGCTTTTTTCGCCGCGTTTCGGATAGCGGTGACGCACCCCTCCGGTTTGCCTCTTTGCTTTCGAGCATCGCCGTTCTAATCCTCTGACTATGAGAACACTTTTTCTTGGCGACATCATGGGCCGCGCAGGCCGCACCGCGATCACCGAGCGACTGGCCGACCTCAAGGCCCGGCTCAAGGTCGATTTCTGCGTCGTGAACGGCGAAAACGCCTCGAGCGGCGTTGGCCTATCCGGCCCTCATGCCGACGCGCTTCTGAAAGCCGGCGTCGACTGCCTGACGCTGGGCGATCATGCCTTCGATCAGAAGGACATGCTGTCCTATATCGAAAACGAACCCCGCATCCTGCGTCCTTTGAATTTCGCCAAGCAGGCCCCCGGACGGGGGCATCGGCTGTTCACTGACCCCCGAGGCCGCAAGATCCTTGTGCTTCAGGTTTTGGGACAAGTGTTTATGAAGCGCGCCTTCGACGATCCCTTTTCGGCGGTCGATGCCGTACTGCGTGCACATCCATTGGGCGGTCAGGCGCAAATGATCCTCGTCGATATACATTGCGAAGCCACGTCAGAAAAAATGGGCATGGGCCATTTCTGCGATGGCCGCGCCAGCCTTGTTGTCGGCACTCACACGCATGTGCCGACTGGGGATGCCCAAGTCTTGCCCGGCGGCACCGGATACCTGACCGATGCCGGCATGTGCGGCGACTACAATTCAGTGATCGGTATGGAAAAGGCGGAACCGATGCGGCGTTTCGTGACCGGTATGAGCAAGGGGCGGTTCCAACCTGCGCTTGGCGAGGCCACGCTGTCGGGTGTGCTGGTGGAAACCGACGACCGCACTGGTAAAGCCACCGCAGTTCACATGATCCGCGACGGCGGCCGCCTTCAGGCCACCGCACCATGAGACCAACATCGTGACACGCGCCCTGCCGCTGATTGTCCTGATCCTCGCTGGCGCGGCTTGGGGAGCGACACAGCCGCTCGCTAAAACTGCCGTCAGCGAAGGTTACCGACATTTCGGCATCCTGTTCTGGCAGATGGGCATCGGCGCAGCTGTGCTTGGTCTCATCTGCTTCCTGCGCGGCACCGGGATGCGCTTTTCGGGGCGCGATTTGACCCTCTATCTGGTGTTGGCGATGATTGGGTCCATCCTGCCCGGTATCTCGTCCTATTCGGCGGCGATCCACCTGCCGGCCGGAGTACTCGCAATCCTTCTAAGCTCGATCCCGATGATCGCTTTCCCGATTGCACTTGCCTTCGGGCTGGAACGGTTCCGCTGGCGTAGATTGATCGGGTTGAGCCTTGGCTTCACCGGCATCTGCCTGCTGATCCTGCCAGATACCAGCCTTTCCGCAGCGGTACCGGTGATCTGGATCTTCGTCGCACTGATTTCGTCATTCTTTTATGCCTTGGAAAGTAACGTGGTGGCGCGCTGGGGGTTGGACGGACTCGATCCGGTGCAAACGCTCTGCGGGGCTTCGTTGGTCGGTACGGTGATCACGCTGCCGCTGGCGATTATGACGGGGCAATTCATCGACCCGCGCGGCCCTTGGGGAGCACCAGATTTTGCCGTTGTCGCGTCGTCCTTGCTGCACGCTGCGGCCTATGTCTCCTATGTCTGGCTGGTTGGGCGCGCTGGACCGGTCTTCACCGTGCAGATCAGCTATTTCGTGACACTGTTTGGGGTGACTTGGGCGATGATCTTCCTCAACGAAAGCTATTCGCCATATTTCTGGGCGGCCTTGGCTGTGATGCTGGCCGGACTGGCGCTGGTCCAACCCCGACCCAAAGCGGTGCTTGTCCCCATGACCCAGCCCGGTCACACTGAACCCTCCTAACACTTCGCCATTAAGGACGCTCCG
Organism: uncultured Marivita sp.; assembly: GCA_947503115.1. Classification (GTDB taxonomy): domain Bacteria; phylum Pseudomonadota; class Alphaproteobacteria; order Rhodobacterales; family Rhodobacteraceae; genus Marivita. The sequence continues at coordinate 19,812 of CANNCS010000042.1, read as the reverse complement.
ACGTGCTCACCGCGCTGATCGATCTGGACCAGACCGCACAGGCCATGCTTGCCCTTGGCACCGTTGTGGTCATGTTCGCACTTTTTGTGCGAGAGACCTACCCGACCGAAGTGGTTGCCATCGGCGGTGTGGCGTTTCTTCTGGCAACTGGCGTGTTGCCCTACAACGACGCGCTTGGGGTGTTGTCGAACCCCGCCCCTTGGACCATCGCGGCGATGTTTCTGGTGATGGGCGCGTTGGTACGCACAGGTGCTTTGGCGGCCTTCACCACCGCGGCGCAATCGGCGGTCGAGCGGCGCCCCAAAAGCGCCATGGCAGGGATCATTGCCGTGGTCATCGTGGCCTCAGCCTTTATGAACAACACGCCTGTTGTGGTCGTCATGCTGCCGCTCTTCGTGCAACTGGCGAAAACGCTGGGCGTCGCACCCTCCAAACTGCTGATCCCGCTAAGCTATGCCGCGATACTAGGCGGTACGCTGACACTGATTGGCACCTCTACGAACCTGCTGGTCGATGGGGTCGCGCGCGCGCAGGGGCTAGAGCCGTTTTCCATCTTCGAAGTCACCCCGCTTGCCGTTGTGCTGATCGCTTGGGGAATGCTTTACCTGTGGGTCTTCGGGCGGTTCCTGCTGCCCGAACGTACAAGTATGGCAGCAATGCTATCGGACCGATCGAAGATGAAGTTCTTCACCGAAGCGGTGATCCCACCCGACAGCAACCTGATTGGCAGGGACGTGCTAAGCGTACAATTGTTTAAACGCGACGGGGTGCGCCTGATCGACGTCATCCGCGGCGACGCCTCGCTCCGCCGCAACCTTGACGGCGTGACACTTCAGGTTGGTGACCGCGTGGTGCTGCGCACACAGATGACCGAACTTCTGAGCCTGCAACGCAACAAGGAACTGCGTCGAGTGGATCAGGTTTCGGCGGTTGAGACCACCACGGTCGAAGTTCTGATCACCCCCGTCTGCAAGATGGTAGGACGACGTTTGGGCGCGATGCGCCTGCGCCGCCGCTATGGCGTTTACCCGCTGGCGGTACATCGGCGGAACCAGAACATTGGCAGACAGCTTGACGATCTGGTGGTGCGCGTGGGTGACACGCTGCTGCTTGAAGGCGCGCCAGAAGACATTCAGCGCATGGCGGATGAACTGAACCTCGTGGACGTGGCCAAGCCCAAGCCCTCGGCCCGCGCGTACCGCCGCAGCCACGCCCCCATCGCCATCGCAGCTTTGGCGGGGCTGGTCTTGCTGGCAGCCTTCGGGGTGGCCCCGATCCTCGCACTTGCCATCGTTGCGGTCGCGGTTGTTCTGCTGACGAAATGCGTGGATTCAGACGAAGCATTTTCCTTTGTCGAAGGACAGCTTCTGGCTCTGATCTTTGCCATGCTCGCAATCGGGGCAGCATTGGAAGCCTCAGGCGCTGTGACGATGATCGTCGAAGGGCTCGCGCCCTACCTGATGAACCTGCCCCCCTGGGCCATCGTGTGGGCGATCTATCTGCTGACAAGCCTGCTTACGGAATTGGTCAGCAACAACGCAGTGGCAGTGGTGGTCACCCCCATCGCTATCGGACTTGCGCAAGTGATGGGGCTAGACCCCCGCCCGCTGGTGGTGGCTGTGATGGTGGCAGCATCTTGCGCCTTTGCGACACCCATCGGCTATCAGACCAACACGCTGGTCTATGGGCCGGGCGGGTATTCCTTTGCGGATTTCCTGAAAGTCGGCGTACCGCTAAACCTGACCGTGGGTATGCTGGCCTCCGCCCTCATCCCGGTGATCTGGCCGCTCTAGGGCGCTTCCGTCGGCGGAAACGTCACCTGCCGTAACGCGCCACGAAGCGGCGCAGGATTTCGACCGGCACCGTCACATCGCTGGAATGACACATGGCGATCAGATCATCAGCGGCTTCCGGCGCGAAATACCCTTTGTGGCGGTAAATGCGGATGCGCTCTTCGAACACTCCCGCATCGGCCTCGGGATGAAACTGCGTGGCATAGACGTTCTGCCCGTAGCGGATCATCTGGTAAGGACATGGGTCAGACGCCAGCAAATGCACGCAACCCTCGGGCAAGTCCTGCACCGCCTCCTTGTGTCCGACAAAAGCATCGAACGCCCCCGGTAACCCCGCAACCAGCGGGTCAACCGCGCCCTCAACTGTTACCCGGCAGGTCACCGGGCCCACGGGTTCGCCATAGCGGCGCTTGGAGACCTCGGCCCCAAGGTGATGCCCCAGAATACCGATGCCGTAACAGCAGCCCATGAAAGGCACATCCCGCGCCGTGATTTCAGGCATAAGCGACAGGATTTCGGCCTCGATCCGCGCCTCGATCGGGTCTTTGGTGGCCCGATCGTCCGACACACAGCCCGGTCCGCCCCCAACAATCACCCCAGCGTAATCGGAAAGTTGTATCCCCTCCGGCAGCGGCTCGCGATCCAGGCACACGCGGTGTACCTGCGCCTCGGACAAGCCGCCTTTTTCAAGGAATGCTACGTATTCGCCATCGCTGGCTTCGGCCTCGGGACGCAGTTGCAAAATGAGAAACGGTTTCATGCAGCAGTCATACCCAACGAGACACGCGGCGCAAATCCCGAAAACGCAACTTGTTCCCGCCCCGTTTTCTGCGCTAAAGACGCCCAAACTTCTCGACATGCGACAATCAGGGATACAGACATCATGGCCGGCCATTCCAAATGGGCAAACATCCAGCACCGCAAGGGTCGTCAGGACAAGATGCGGGCCAAGCTGTTTTCGAAGCTTTCCAAAGAAATCACAGTCGCCGCCAAAATGGGCGACCCCGACCCTGACAAGAACCCGCGCTTGCGACTTGCTGTGAAAGAAGCGCGTGGCCAGTCGATGCCCAAGGACAACATCGAACGCGCCATCAAGAAAGCTTCCGGCGGTGACGGCGAAGATTACGAAGAAATCCGGTACGAGGGTTACGGCCCGAACGGAGTGGCCGTGATCGTCGAGGCGATGACCGATAACCGCAACCGCACCGCGTCAACCGTTCGGTCCACCTTCACAAAGAACGGCGGCAACCTGGGCGAAACTGGCTCAGTCGGCTTCATGTTCGACCGTAAGGGCGAAATCACCTATCCCGCCAGCGTAGGCGATGCCGACACGGTGATGATGGCGGCAATCGAAGCGGGCGCCGAAGATGTCGAAAGCACCGAAGACGGCCATGTCATCTGGTGCGCGGACACCGATCTAAACGAGGTCGGCACAGCGTTGGAAGCAGAACTCGGCGAATCCGATTCTACCAAGCTGGTGTGGAAACCGACCACCACAACCGAGCTGGATCTTGACGGGATGACATCGCTGATGAAACTGGTGGATGCGTTGGAAGACGATGACGACGTGCAGCGCGTCACCACCAACTTCGAAGCGTCCGACGAAGTTATGGCCCAGTTGGAAGAGGCCTGATACTCAAGGGTATTCGAACGCCCTTGATCTCATCTTTAATAATGCAGGAAAGCGCCTTTGGAGGCGCTTTTTTGTTAGCAGTCCAATGCGCTTTCCAAAGATTCAGAAGTGTAGTCGCCAAGCCGACGGCGGCTTAGGGATGCCCCGTCGAATGTGACCGCAACAATCGAAGCCCAACCCGCATCCGCCAGCACCATCTCCGGCCCCTGCCCGCAGTCGCGCAAGCCACCTGCGATATAATCCCAGCCGATCCGATGATTGGTGACGCCGTCCAGCGTCGCCACCTCGGTCAGTCCAACCTGCCCAGTATTAAGCGCCTCATAGCGCCACACACGCAGCACCTTGGCCAGATGCGGACGGTCGACATAGGCCAGTTCGACCAGACCATCCCCATCCAGATCGGCAACAGCAGCAGGAGCCAACCAGCGAAAACGCGTGCCGATGAACGGAGTCGCCGCTTTGGCGGCCAGTGATCCGTCGACCAACCCCCAAACCGCAAGCCGCGCGCCTTGAGCTTCGTGGCTTTCGACAACGACCACTTCGGGTGCGCCGTCGCCATCCACATCCACAACACGGGGTGCCAGATCTTCGAATACAATGTCCCGGGCCCAGCGCGCAGACATCTCGCGTCCGTCGCTTAGTCGGACAACTAAGGTGTCGTATTCGATGTCGTCCCCCAGCACACCATGGGGATAGCGTGTAGTTGGCCCATCATACCGCGCCGACACGATCTCTTGCGCAGCGGATTGTGACGTCAGTCCAATCACCAACGCAGCGACATGGGCCAATCTCATGATCAGATCTGCTTTTCCGGCATCTGGACGACAAGACCATCCAGCGCGTCGCTCACCTTGAGCTGACAGGTCAGACGCGACCGCTCGGGATTCGGCTCATAAGCAAAATCCAGCATGTCCTCTTCCATGTCTTCCTTCGGTGGCAGTTTGCCGACCCAATCGGGATGCACATAGACGTGGCAGGTCGAACAGGCACAGGCGCCGCCGCAATCCGCCTCGATGCCGGGAATGCCGTTGTCGCGCGCGCCTTCCATCACGGTCAGACCGTTGGCCACGTCCACGACATGCTCTGTGCCGCCATGCTCAATATAGGTGATCTTTGCCATTACAGCGCTCTCCGTCTCAGAAATCGTGACATACCTAGTCTGGCAAACCCAAACCCGCCAGCCCCTTTCGACTTCAAATCACTGCACAGCGCTTGCCCCCACTGAATCTCATTCGTTCGTAGCGATCCGGAACGGACCACCGCACACGGAACGAGCACCAAACCCTTGGGGCGGGACAGTGGATTTCCAGACGGTTATCTGTTTGATCCTGACCCCACACGCATTGGTGGTCGAGAACCCGCGGCGAATTGCTAATCAGCGATCCTTCAGCATATTGGGCCGAAGATCAGATGACCGGCTGACCCGCCTTCACCGCATCTCGATACGCGGCGGGTGTCTTTCCAAAACGACGCTGGAACTCGCGGTAGAAATTCGACCGGGTCAGGAACCCCGACTGCTCCATCACTTCGGCCACGCTGCCCTGTCCACCGGCCAACAATGCCGCCGCGTGATCCAGCCGGAAATCGTTCACATACTGGGACACGTTCATGCCCTTGGTCTGATTGATCGCCAAAGACAGCGCCCGCGACGGCACCACCAGGCGCTTGGCCAGGCGGTCAACCGTCAGGTCGGTATCAAGAAACAGCTTGGTCTCCATCAGCACCTGCCGAGCGCGGGCCTCCAAAGCGGCCCCGTCCGCATCGGGTGACGGCTTGACCACTGCCGCCGGCGTCGTCATCCGCCAGCCCCCTTTGGATACCGCGACAATTACTGCGATCAGCCCAAGCGCCATGACCACGGCTCCGACCGATATCACCGCCATCGCATCGCCACTGCGCTGCGCCGCGAAACTCAGCGCGATCACTGTGTCCGTCAGTGCAAAAACCAAGAGCAGCCCTGCCGCTGCAAGCATCCACCGCCGCAGAACGGTCGCGTCCTCAATCCGCGCACGGGACAGGTAGTTGCCCCCCCTTGCCCACATCCAAAGCAAGCCTCCGGCATAGAGCACATAGCTCGCGCCCACGATCAGATCGAGTTCAAGCAGATCGACAAACACCAACGGAGCCACCGCCAGAATTGCGCCAACGATTCCAAGATGCCACAGCGCCAACGATGCGATCCGGTCCCGCGTGAAACTGGCAAAGCCCAGCCACAAAAGTGGCCCTGCAAACAATGGCAGCGCCCGCTGGAGCGGCACCAATCGATTGACCCCATAGCCAAACCGCAAGCCGACCATTAGCGCGCCAACCGCCAACACCAAAAAGAATGCCGCAAAGAATCGCGCCGCCGTCACTCGCCCCAGATCGGCGCGCAACAACAACCCCGCGGCCACCGCCGACAACAGGAATGTGAGCATCGGCATAGGGAAAACCGCCAGATCGCCCTGCATATCCTGTCCTCTTTTGCGCATCAGCTGTCCTGCATCATGATCAAGGACAGCCCAAGGGGGTTCAAGCCATTGTTTTGAAACGACCCCACGGTGATGTCTGCCTCATCACATATCCAATGACGGAGACAGACATGACACTCAAGACCACCCTCGCCGCCCTGCTGTTAAGTGCAAGCGCCTTGGCCGCACAGGACACCACAACTGGGATGCAAAAACTGATGATCCTCGACCCACAGGGCACACGCCACCTTGAAGGGTTCCTTTGGTACCCGGCAGAAACGACCGATACTGTACCCGCCCATGGCAACGTCGTTTGGGAGCCCATCAACGTGGCCCCGGACGCACCGGCGCTCAGGGGTGTTTTCCCGCTGGTGGTGTTCTCCCACGGGATGTTCGGCAATGCCCGCAATCAGGCATGGCTGGCCGAACAGTTGGTGGCCCAAGGCTACGCCGTGGCCGCCATCGATCACCCCGGCACCTCGACCTTTAACCGCGATGCCGACCACCAGCGCGCGTTGTGGAACCGGCCGCTCGACATCTCGCGTCTGATCGACCACCTGACGGACGATCCACGCATCGATGCACAACACATCTACATGGCCGGACACTCTTTGGGTGGGTTTACCGCCGTCGCGCTGGCGGGCGGGCAGTTTAACCCCGACGGGTTCGACGCCTTCTGCAACCGAATGCCCGATGATCTGGTCTGCGGCATCTTCGACCACTGGAACGTGGCCAAAACGCCCGAGGACCGCATCGCAATGGCGCAAGATCTTTCAGACGACCGCATCCGCGCCTTTGCCGTGTTTGATTTAGGCGGCACGCAGACGTTTTCGGCGGACAGCCTCGGCGCGATCGAAAGCCCGATGCTGGTTTACGGTGCGCCAGTTGACCTCGAAGGCCTCAACCTCGACGTGGAAAGCCGGGCCTTGGTGGCCGCCCTGCCTGCTGCGGTAACGACTTACCTTGAACCGGAAAGCCTCGCGCATTTCGATTTTCTGGGGGTCTGCACAGAAAGCAGTCTGGCAATCCTCAAGGAAGAAGAACCCGACGACGTGTTTGTCTGTCAAGATGGCCGCGAAGCTCGCCAGGCGGAACACGCACAGATCGCCAACGAGGTGGCCGCGTTCTTTGCCAGCCACTAATTCTACGCGCCAACGGGCACCATCAATCCCGTTGGCGCAACTTCCGTTCTGCGGTTAAGGTTTTCCAAACAGAACCGGACCCACAAATGACCGCTTTGCAGATCAACGGCTCCAACCGCAGCGTTACGCTTGACGGCGAGCCGATCACGCTTGGCGCACGGGCGTTCGATGTCCTGTCTTTCCTGTCTACCAACGCCGAGCGGGTCGTAACCAAAGAAGACCTGTTAGATCATGTCTGGTCCGGTGTTCTGGTCGAAGAAAGCAACCTGACGGTCCAGATCGCCGGACTGCGCAAGGCACTTGGCAAGGATGCTATCAAGACCGTACCGGGCGTGGGGTACAAATTCACGCTTGGCGCACAGACCGACACGATCGAAGCTACGGCGAACAACGACGCGCCGCCTGTTCCTACAATCCCGTCATTGGCCGTATTGCCCTTTGCCAACCTGACCGGGGACGACGGCAATGCCTATATGGTGGACGGGATCGTGAACGAGATCTCCAGCGCCCTTGCGCGAGTGTCGTCGTTCTTTGTCATCTCCAACACCTCGACCTTCACCTACCGCGGCAAGGCGGTCGATCTTGCCGAAGTCGGGCGCGATTTAGGGGTGCGCTACATCCTTGAGGGCAGCATCCAGAAAGCAGGCGACCGGCTGCGCATCTTCACCAATCTCGTGGAAGCCAAGACCGGCCACATGATCTGGCAAGATCGGTTCGACGGCAGTACGGAAGACATCTTTGATCTGCAGGACACCGTTGCCGAAAGTGTCGCGGCAGCGATTGAACCGAAACTGATTTGGGCCGAGGCAGCGCGCGCGCGCGCGAAACCAACCGAAAGCCTTGCAGCCTATGACCTGTGCATGAAAGCGGCGCCGATGGTCTATCGGCAGAACTCGCTGAGCGATCTTGAAGAGGGCCTTGCCCTTTTGCGCCGGGCACTTGTCTTGGACCCGAATTACATTCAAGCCAAAGCATTGATTTGCTGCGCGCATACCGGCGCGTTCGCGACTCGCTGGTGGTCATATGAAAAGGCACAAGGCGCGCTGCATTTCGCGAAAGAGATTTTGAACGAAGATCCAGACGATGCGATCGCTTTGGCCTATGCCGGGCATTACCTCGCGTACCTAGGAAGAGACACGAAGACAGGGCTGACCGCTCTTCAAAAAGCCAACACCCTCAACCCAAACTCTGCCACCATCGCGATGCTGCTCGGGTGGGTACATAATTACCGAAACGAAAACGACGACGCGATCACGCACCTAGAGCGTGCGTTGCGGATCAGCCCGCTGCATCCTCAAATCGGGATTTTCACCTCGGGCATCGGCAACGCTTTGTTTCAAAAAGGCGCTTTTGACGAGGCACGCCAGTACTACGAAAAAGCACTTACCCAATATCCCGAATTTGCGACGGCCCATATGGGATTGATGGCCATCCACTGGAAATTAGGGAATCTTACAAAATCCGCAGAGATGGCAGAATACTTTCGAAGCAAAGTACCTGACATGGCCGTCTCGACCTTTGTGCGCACCCGGCCACAGGATAATGAAATATACCGGGATACTGTGATTGCCGCTTTCCGCGCCAACGGCTTTCCCGAAGATTAACGCATCAGCTTGTCAACTGCGCGGCGGTGCGCTTCGGCGCGGTGTTGGGCGGCGACGATCTGATCGGGGGATGTGCCGGGGCGTATCCTGATCGCTGCCACGCGAGCTGCGATAAATTTTACCAAGCGGTCAAAAATGTTTTTGGCGTCGAGTCCCGTGTTGATGCCTGCCGTCTTGCGTGTGTCAAAGTAAGCCATGATGCCCTCATCGGTCAATGTTGCTGTCTGTCCTGACACTCCCACATGGGCGTGCTTTCCGTCCTTAAGGCCGGATTAAGCGTTCCAAAGCGATCCGAAATCTGCGGAAACTGCGGGCTTGCGCACCCTGGCAAACGTTCTATTTTTGTTCTCATGCGCGTCGTCACACCCCGCCCCGCCCAAACAGATTGGCCGCGTCCGCCCTCCTGCCTGCGGGCCGACCAGTTGCGCCTGCCGCCCGATGGTGCGCGGATCGCCGTGGCCGGGCTGGTGATCCTGCGGCAACGGCCCGGCACGGCAAAGGGCGTGATCTTTCTCACCCTTGAGGACGAGACCGGTGTGGTGAACGTGATCGTCTGGCGCAAACTGTACGAGCGTTACCGCCGCGCCGTGATCGCCGGACGCATGTTGCGCATCACCGGACGGCTGCAAGGCGAAGGTGACGTGATCCATGTGATCGCCGAGGTGATCGAAGATATCTCGTACTTGCTGGATCAGCTTCTCGCGCCCGCACCTGACGCCCAACCAGAGGCGCTTTCGCCAGACCCACAAACAGGCTAGACTATGCCCAAGCAGAAACAGGCAAACAGGCGCACATCCTCCGTGACCCCCCTCCCGTCAGCGATCCGGGCTCTGTGGGCCGTGGCCTTGGCCGCTCTTGCGGCCTGTACCGGGCCGCAGACCTACGGCGACGATGCGGCGAATGTCCCGGTACCTGATTTCGCTTCGGCCCAGATCGACCCGCCCCCCGGCGTGCGCCCGGACGGTTGCTGGGTTCGTGATGTGGCCCCCGCAGAACTGCAGACTGTCACCCAGCAAATCGAGGTCGCCCCCGCCCGCTTTGACGCAAATGGCCAAAAGATCAGCCCGACCCGGTTCCGCACAGAAACAGCACAGGTGATCCTGCGCGAACGGCAAGAACTGATCTTCGAAACACCCTGCCCCGATACCCTGACCCCCGATCTGATTGCGACGCTGCAAAGGGCTCTGGATGCGCGCGGGCTTTACCGTGGACCCATCACCGGAGAAATGGACGTGCCAACCCGCCTTGCCGTCCGGCGCTACCAAAGCTCTAACGGGCTACCCAGCGGGTTGTTGTCGATCCAATCAGCCCGTGGCCTTGGCCTTCTGGCGACGCCGCGCGACCAGTTGTGATCGGGCGACTCAGGCCAGACAAGTTTGCACTCCGAAGTTTGCAACTTTGCAAAACCGCAATTCAAGCAAAGAAACTCTGCATAATAGGCGGAGGTTTGCAAAAATTTGCAATTTATTCGCACTAAAACTGCAAAGTTTTTGCGGCCTTCTGCCGCGCGGAGGATCGCAAGACTTGCCGCAACGTCCCGCGCGCCGTACCCAAATGCCAACACGTCACAGGAGGAGATCAGCATGAGCTACCAAGAGGTGTATGAGGGCTGGAAATCCGACCCGGAGGGGTTCTGGATGCAAGCCGCCGAAGCGATTGACTGGGACCGCCAACCCAGCAAGGCACTTTTCGACAAAGGTAACGACCTTTACGAATGGTTCGCTGATGGTCTGACCAATACGTGCTGGAACGCCGTGGACCGCCATGTCGAGGCCGGTCGCGGTGGTCAAGTGGCGATCATTCATGACAGCCCAATCACCGGCACTCTGCACAAGATCACCTATTCCGAACTGCGCAATCGCGTCGCCCGACTGGCGGGGGCGCTGCGCGCCAAGGGTGTAGGCAAAGGCGACCGCGTCATCATCTACATGCCGATGGTTCCCGAAGCACTGGAAGCAATGCTGGCCTGTTCTCGCCTTGGTGCCATCCACTCGGTTGTGTTCGGCGGGTTCGCCGCTAATGAGCTTGCGGTCCGCATCGACGACGCGAAACCCAAGGCGATCATCGCTGCCTCGTGCGGGTTGGAGCCGGGACGCGTGGTGCATTACAAGCCGCTGCTGGACGGCGCTATCGAATTGGCCACACACAAACCCGACTTCACCGTGATCTTCCAGCGCGAGCAGGAAGTCGCCAAGCTGAACGACGGGTATGATTTCGACTGGCACGGCTTCCAATACGGGGTTGAGCCTGCCGACTGTGTTCCGGTCGAAGGCAACCATCCGGCTTATATCCTGTACACCTCAGGCACCACCGGGGCTCCCAAGGGTGTGATCCGTCACACTGGCGGGCATCTCGTCGCGCTGAACTGGTCGATGAAGAACATCTACAATGTCGATCCGGGTGATACTTTCTGGGCCGCGTCGGATGTTGGCTGGGTCGTCGGTCACAGCTATATCTGCTATGCCCCGTTGATCCACGGAAACACCACCATCGTGTTCGAAGGCAAGCCCGTAGGCACGCCCGATGCGGGCACATTCTGGCGGGTGATTTCCGAACACAACGTGCGCAGCTTCTTCACCGCGCCCACCGCATTCCGTGCCGTAAAACGCGATGACCCGAAGGGCGAGTATGTCGAAAAATACGATATCTCGGGCCTCCGCGCGATCTACCTCGCAGGTGAACGAGCTGACCCCGACACCATCGAATGGGCGCAGAAGGTCACCGGAAAGCCGATCTACGACCACTGGTGGCAGACCGAGACTGGCTGGACCATCGCGGGTATGCCTGCCGGGATCGAAGCGCTGTCGGTCAAAATCGGGTCCCCGTCCGTGCCGATGCCCGGCTATGACGTGCAGATCCTTGATGAAGCAGGCCATCCGATGCCTGCCGGAGAGTTGGGCGCGATTGCGGTCAAGCTTCCCCTGCCCCCCGGCACGCTGCCGACGCTATGGAATGCTGAGGACCGTTTCCGCAAATCCTACCTGTCGCACTTCCCCGGCTATTACGAGACCGGCGATGCCGGCATGATCGACGAGGACGGATACCTCTACATCATGGCGCGGACCGATGACGTCATCAACGTTGCGGGTCACCGCCTGTCCACGGGCGGCATGGAAGAGGTTCTTGCTTCGCATCCCGACGTTGCGGAGTGTGCGGTGATCGGCGTGACGGATCAGCTTAAGGGTCAATTGCCGATGGGGTTTGTCTGCCTGACCACCGGTGTGAACCGGCCGCATGATGAGATCGTCAAGGAATGTGTGAAACTGGTGCGCGACAAGATCGGCCCGGTCGCGGCATTCAAGCTGTGCGCGGTGGTGGACCGCTTGCCCAAGACCCGGTCGGGCAAGATCCTGCGGGCCACTATGGTCAAGATCGCCGATAGCGAAGAGTTCAAACTGCCCGCGACTATCGATGACCCGGCGATCCTCGACGAGATCAAGGTCGCGTTGCAGGCATTGGGTTACGCCAAGGGATAAGCATGATGGATGCGTCATCACATCCGTTTTTTCCATTGACGAAAACAGTCATCTGACAAAAGCAAAAGGGCGCCGAAAACATCGGCGCCCTTTCGCATTTCCCGGCGGTGACCTTATTGGTCTTCCGCAATCGTCAGCGCCACAAAGCGCGGGTCTCCTGCACGACGCACAAGGAGCAGGATCGACTTGCGACCAGCCTCTTGTGCTTCGGCGATGCGCTCTTCCAGATCAGTAAGCGCCAGCACTTGTGCTTGACCAGCTTCGGTGATCACGTCACCCGCGCGCAGGCCCTTTTCGAAGGCTTCAGAGGTTTCATCCACGTCCATTACGGCCAGACCTTTGGCGCTTTCCGGCAGCTCAAGCTGTTCGCGGATTTCGGCGCTCAGCGGGCTGAGTGTCAAACCCATCAGCTCCAAGGACTGTGGTGCTTCTTCTTCCTCGGGCCCAGGCTGCGACGCAGGGACTGCGCTTTCAGCTTCTTCGCGGCGACCCAGTGTCACCAGAAGTGTCTGGGTGGCGCCGTCACGGTTGACCACCACGCGCACGGCCTTGCCGACCTCGGTGTTGCCCACCTGACGGACGAGACCGCGTGTGTCCTCGACCTCGCGGCCATCGAAGCTGACGATCACGTCGCCGGCTTGCATGCCCGCTTCCATCGCCGGGCCTTCCGGCACGTCAGAGACCAGAGCGCCTGCGGCCGACGTCAGACCCAGCGCTTCGGCCACGTCATCTGTCACGTCCTGAATGCGCACGCCCAGCCAACCGCGGCGGGTTTCGCCAAATTCCTTGAGCTGGTCGACCACGCGGGTCACAACATTAGACGCCATTGAAAAGCCGATGCCGATGGAGCCACCATTGGGTGACAGGATCGCGGTGTTCACACCGATCACATCGCCATCCATGTTGAACAACGGACCACCGGAGTTGCCGCGGTTGATGGCGGCGTCGGTCTGGATGTAATCGTCGTACGTGCCGCTGAGAGCGCGGTTGCGGGCGGAAACAATGCCTGCAGACACCGAGAAGCCCTGCCCAAGCGGGTTGCCCATTGCCATAACCCAGTCACCGACGCGGGCGGTGTCACTGTTGCCGAAGTTGACAAATTTCAGCGGTGTTTCGCTTTCCACCTTGAGCAGCGCGATATCAGTGTTCGGATCGGTGCCGACGATGGTTGCGGGAAGCTCGAAACCTTCGAAGAATTCGATCAGCACTTCATCAGCGCCTTCGATCACGTGGTTGTTCGTGACGATGAACCCGTCTTCAGAGATGACGAACCCAGAACCCAAAGCCGAAGAACGGCGCGGGCGGTCACCCTCACCGTTGCGGTCCTGGAATTCACGGAAGAAATCTTCGAAAGGGGACCCTTCGGGCACAACACCCTGAGGACCAGTGCGCCCGGCCACCGTGGTCGAGGTGGTGATGTTCACAACCGAAGGGCTGATCTTTTCTGCGAGGTTCGCAAAGCTTTCCTGCGCATGGCCCATCAGCGACTGAGCGACGATGAGGATCATGGACAACGAGGTCAGCCAGAACATGCGCACTGGCGTGCTCTGGTCCCGTTGGATGGTTTTTGCCTGTGAGGTCAAGGGAAACTCCTTCGTCTTTGGTTCGGTGCGGCGCCCGACACCAGCCTGTCATGCTTTTAATGTAGGTGCGCCAACGCAACACGCAAACAGGAAAGCGACAGCTCAAGCTTATGTGACTTGATCGTGACGGGATGAGACGGAACCCAGCGGTTCAAAACGCCTGCAATATCCATAACATTGTGACACCCGCGGCGATTGCAGACACGCCGATCAGGCGGCGCATATCAAGCGGCATCTCGCGCATTGCCTCAAGCATACGCTCGATAAGCGAAGGGGCCAGCGCATAGGCCAGCCCCTCGATGATCAGCACAAGTGCAATCCCTTGGATTACAGCCTCGATCAATTGGTCGCGTCCTCGGCCGGAGCGGCCTGTTCTTCCAACTGCTGTTCAAGCCGCTCGCGTTCGGCTTCGGGCAGGTTGGGCGAAATCGTTGCCTCGGGGGCCATGTCACGCAGACTGTCGATATCGAAGTCCTGCACGGCAATCTGTCCCAGACCTTCGGCACGGATCGCCCCGAACATTTGGCCAAGGAACTGGCTTTCCGGCGAGAATACCAAAGTCGACGTGTCCTTGTTCAAGGCCTGCTCCATCGCTGACAGCGACCGGTAGAAGGCAAAGAAGTCAGGATTGTTACCATAGGCTTCCGCGTAGATCCGGTTGCGTTCGGCATCGGCCTCACCCTGGGTGATGTTCGCTTCCCGCTCGGCATTCGATACGGTTTCGACCACGGTCCGGTCTGCAGCTGCGCGTACACGCTGCGCCGCTTCGTTACCGCGGGCGATTTCGTCTGCCGCTTCGCGTTCACGCTCAGCACGCATCCGGGCAAAAGTCGCCGCAAGGTTTTGTTCGGGCAGGTTGGTCTGTTTCAGACGCACGTCGACGATCTCAAGGCCAAGCCCTGCCGCGCTGGTGCGCGCCTGATCCCGGATGCGCAACGCAAGATCACGTCGTGCGGGGGACAGGATGGTGTCGGATGTGACCTGGTCAGCACCCAGAACCTCACGAATTTGCGCGTTCAGAACCGACGACAGACGGTCTTCGGCGACCCGCGTGCCGCCGATGCCGACGGCCTGACGGAACTGGACCACATCGGCGATCCGGTAACGGGTAAAGGCGTCAACGACCAAACGACGATCATCCGACGGAGTAACTTCGATCGTGTCCGTGTCGAGCGACAAGATCCGGCCGTCATAGCGCACGACCTCTTGGATGATCGGGAGCTTGAAATTGAGACCCGGCTCTTCGACGACCTTTTTGATCTGACCGAATTGCAGGACAAGCGCTTTTTCACGTTCGTCGACGATAAAAATAGACGCCAGCACACCAACAAGCGCAAGAACACCAATCGGCAGGAGGAATGCAGATTTACGCATCAGTTCGACCCTCCTGTGGTGGATTGCCCCGAGCGTCGCAATTCATTGAGCGGCAGATATGGCAACACGCCCTGCCCACCTGAATTGCCGGATTCGTCCAGCAGAATTTTGTCCATGTCACCCAAAGTCCGTTCGATTGTCTCAAGGTAAAGGCGGCGCTGAGTGACTTCAGGCGCTTGATTGAATTCCTGAGCCACGGCGATAAAGCGGCTTGCCTCACCGATGGCTTCGTTGACGACGCGCGCCCGGTAGCCTTCGGCTTCTTCAAGGATTTGCGCCGCAGAACCGCGTGCCTCGGCGAGTACGCGGTTGGCGTAGGCGTCGGCCTGACGTTGCAAGCGGTCGCGTTCTTGTTCAGCTGCCTGAACTTCGCGGAAAGCGTCGATCACTTCGCTGGGCGGGTCAGCGGTATCGAGGTTCACACGTACGATGGTGATGCCGCTTTCGTATTCGTCCAATGTCGCCTGAATGTTTTCGCGGGCGGTGTCTGCGATCAGACCACGATCCCGGTTCAAAATCGGCGCGAGGTTCGTGGCGGCAATAATTTCGCGCATCACCGCTTCGGACACCGCTTGTACCGTCACCTGCGGGTCGCGCAGGTTGAAAAGCAATTTGGCGGGATCGTTGATGTTCCAAACGACTTGGAAGTCGATATCCACGATATTCGCATCCGTGGTCAGCATGAGGCCATCACCCCCGGCACCACGACCACCACCGATATTTTCGGTACGTTCAGACGTCACGTTGACGACCTCTGCGGTCACAAAGGGCCACGGCGCAAAGTTCAGACCGGGATTCCCGGTCGAGTAATATTCGCCAAGGAACAGCTCGACTGACTGCTCTTCCGGCCGAACAGTGTAGAAACTGCTGAAGGCCCAAAGTGCGATCGCACCAAGCGCTGCAAGGCCAATGGTGCCGCCAGTCAGCTTGAAGCCATCGCCTCCGTCACCGCCTCCAGAGCCGTTCGTCCCGCCATTGCCGCCGCGACCGCCCATGAGGACGCGCAGGCGTTCCTGGCCCTTTTTCATCAATTCGTCGATCTCGGGTATCTGAGGCTGGTTGTCATCGCTCGGACGACGTCCACCCCCATTGTTGCCACCGCGCGGGCGATCGTCGCCACGGTCTCCACCGTTGTTACCGCCGCCGCCCCACGGGCCGCCACTGTTACCTGCCATCTGGTCTCTTCCCTTCTCGGAACATTCGGTCTTTCATGTCACGTTCTTACCTGTGGGCAAAGCTTGGAAATTCAAGCCGTGCGCATCGGTTTGCGCATCGTGACGATCTCTTCGGACATGGTCGGGTGGACCGCAACGGTCCGATCGAAATCTTCTTTTGTCGCGCCCATCTTGACCGCGATGCCCGCCAATTGGATCATTTCGCCCGCGCCGGGCGCGACGATGTGACAGCCCAAAACCTTGCGGGTTTCCTGACTGACGATCAGCTTCATCAGCACCCGCCCCGGTTTGTCGGCAAAAGCAGACTGCATCGGACGGAACGACGTGCAATACACCTCAATAGGCTCCTGATCGCGCGCCTGCTCTTCGGTCAGCCCCACCGTGCCCAGCTCGGGCTGGGTGAACACCGCAGACGGGATCAGGTCGTGATCCACCTTGGTCGGGTTGCCGTTGAAAACGGTTTCAACAAAGGCCATTCCTTCGCGGATCGCCACAGGTGTCAGATTCACGCGATCGGTCACATCGCCGATGGCGTAGACCGACGGCACTTTGGTCTGGCTGTATTCGTCCACTTCAATGGCACCGCCACGCCCCATCGTCACGCCGACCTCTTCAAGGCCGATGTCGTCGCTGTTGGGGCGGCGTCCAGTTGCGAACAGCACTTGATCAAATACTTTGACATGGCCGTTGGTGGATTTCACTTTAAGCGGGCCTTCTTGAGGCGCATCCTTTACCGGCATCGCGTATTGCGCCGCTTCGACCGGGACATCCAGACCGTCGTCATCCTCTTCACCGCGATAGCAGTTCATTTCAACGATGTTGGTGCCAGTGTGCAGATCGACACCAAGTTCGCGCATCGATTCGGCGATCAAGCCGCGCGCTTCTTCGTCAAAGCCGCGCAGGATTTGTGCACCGCGATAGTATTGCGTCACCTCGACCCCAAGCCCGGCAAGAATGCAAGCGAACTCGCAAGCGATATAGCCACCGCCAATGATCAGGATCGACTTGGGCAGGGTTTCAAGGTGGAAAATGTCATCCGACACGATCCCCAGATGTGCGTTTGGCATGTCCGGGCGGACCGGACGTCCACCTGTCGCCACGAGGATGTGTTTCGCAGTAAAGGTTTCACCGGTGGACAGTTCAACCGTGTGGGGATCTTTCAGACGCGCACGGGCGTCATATGTCGTCACGTCTGACCCAGCGAGGAGTTTCCGATACACCCCCTCGAGCCGATCCAGTTCTTTGTTTAGATGCCCAGAGAACGTCTGCCAATCAAAACCACGGTTCAGCATGTCCCAGCCGTAATGCGTGGCCTCTTCCACCATGCCGCCATAGCCGCTGGCGAACACCATCAGTTTCTTGGGCACGCAACCGCGGATCACGCAGGTGCCGCCATAGCGGTCTTCCTCGGCCAGCGCGACCTTGGCCCCGGCCTCGCCTGCGGCAACACGCGCGGCACGTACACCACCGGAACCGCCACCAATCACGAAGAGATCGTAGTCAAATGTGCTCATGGTTGGCTCCTTCTGATTGCGCGCAAAGATATTTCACATGGCGACCGGGAAGGCCAGAGAGGGATCTCTCACACATCCTCACGCCCCCGTTGCCGGATTTGGGTTTTCTGCCTAAACTTGCGGTGAACGGGAGACTGGCGATGAAACAAGACAGATACGGCAATACGATCTCGACCCAATCGGACGCCGCCCGCGATCACTACGTTGCTGCAACCGACCTGTTGTTGGCGGGGCAGCCCGGCATTTCGGACCGGTTCCAAAGCGCCATCGATCAGGATCCAGAGTTTGCGCTGGCCCATGTCGGTCTGGCCCGCGGCCTACAATACGAAAGCAAAATGTCCGATGCCAAGGCCGCGATGGCGGCAGCACGGGCCGCGAAAGGCCCGCGCACCGATCGTGAGGCCAGCCATATCGCGGCGTTCGACCTTCTGTTGTCGGGACAGACGGCACAGGCCTATCCGGCGATCCGCTCCCATGTGAACGACCATCCCCGCGACGCGTTGCTGGCGCAGACCTGTTCATCCGTGTTTGGGCTGATCGGATTTTCCGGCAAACCCGGCCGCGAGGCGGAAACGCTGGCGTACATGGCCAAGCTGTTGCCGCACTATGGCGAGGATTGGTGGTGTCTAAGCCAGTACGCCTTTGCGCTCTGCGAGACTGGCAATCTGGACGAGGCCGACATCTATATCGATCGCGCATTGGCGCTGAACCCGCACAACGCCAATGGCGCACATGTCCGCAGCCACATTTACTATGAGACCGGGGATATCGACCTCGGTGTGTCCTACCTGACCGAATGGCTCCAACCCTATGACAGGGCGGGATATCTACATGGCCACCTGTCGTGGCACGCCGCCCTTTGGGCGCTGGAACAGGGTGACACGCAAACAATGTGGCAACGGCTTGAGACCGACATCCGGCCGGACGTGTCGCAAAGCATGCCGATCAATGTACTGACCGATGCCGCATCCTTGCTGTTCCGCGCGGAACTGGCCGGTGTGGAGGTGTCCCAGGACCGCTGGCACGAAATCAGCGCCTATGCGCGGCGCTTTTTTCCAAAGACCGGGATCGGGTTTATCGACATCCATGCGGCACTCGCGCATGCGATGGCAGGGGATGGGGATGCGCTGATGCAGGTCATCTCGGCGCCGAACCCAAGCACAGGTGACGTGGTGACACCTTTGGCAGAAGCATTTCGCGCGTTGGCGCAGCAAAACTGGGCCGAGGCCACATCCCTGTTGATCGGCGCAATGGGCGATCACGCGCGCCTTGGCGGCAGCCGCGCCCAGCGCGATCTATTGGAATTCGCCCTGCTCGCCGCGTTGCTCAAACAAGGCAAGGATGAAGAAGCCAAGCACCTGCTTGCCTTGCGCCGTCCCGCATTGGTCGGCACCCAAGCGGTCCACGGGTTGTCTGTTCACTAACGCGGTCTCACCCGCGTGGTTCAGATATCGGAGAAGAGGTTTTCGTTCTCGACCAGATCGATGCGATCTTCGCTGACTGTGCCTTCGTTGATGTCACGGGTTTCGACACGTCCGTCACTATACCCAATGATGACCTTGTCACAGAGATCGACAAACAAACCGTTTTCGACCACGCCGGGCATCTGGTTTAGCGCCATAGACAGTTGGCGGGCATTGCCGATCCGGCTCAGGTGCAGGTCAAGGATGTGATTTCCCTCATCCGTGACAAAGGGCTTGCCTGAGTTCATGCGCAGAGTGATGCGGCGCCCCATCACATCGGCCGAGACCAGCAGCTCTTCCACCAGCATTTGCGTCGTGGTCCAGCCGAACGGGATCACTTCGATCGGCAAAGGGAATGCACCAAGCATGCCCACTTCCTTGGCGGCATCAGCGATGACAACGACCTCTTCGCTGGCTGCAGCAACTATCTTTTCGTGCAGCAACACACCGCCACCGCCCTTGATCAGGTTGAGGTTGCCGTCGAATTCGTCTGCCCCGTCGATGGTGATATTGAGCGTGCCTGCCTCGTCTAGTGTTCCCCGCCTGACATAGGATTCCCAACGCTGCTGCGTCGTGGCATGATTGGCGGATGAGACGCTCCGACA
>CANNCS010000041.1 GCA_947503115.1 uncultured Marivita sp. | reverse complement strand
TGTCGGAGCGTCTCATCCGCCAATCATGCCACGACGCAGCAGCGTTGGGAATCCTATGTCAGGCGGGGAACACTAGCGTATCGCAAAAAAATTTTCCGTGAGGGCGGGACTTATTGCTGTTTCGGCTTAAGGAGCACCGCGTTGATCACCGAAGTTGCGGGTTCATGCTTGGATGGTATGAGTCGAGCGCTGCTTTCTGGCCTAAATCGAGCTTGCAAGGTGCTTTGTTTGGGGGCGAAAATCCACGCCTGCTTGGCTCTGATTAACGGATCGAATTTTTGCATCAGAAAAGCGTGTGAAAGCGCTTGACGGGGCAGGGCGCTGACCATAGAACCCGCGACACGCCCAGATGCGGGCGGCAGTGAGCGGTTGTAGCTCAGTTGGTTAGAGTACCGGCCTGTCACGCCGGGGGTCGCGGGTTCGAGCCCCGTCAACCGCGCCACCACTGCCCAAAGCGTCTGCGTGAAATGCGCGGTTGTAGCTCAGTTGGTTAGAGTACCGGCCTGTCACGCCGGGGGTCGCGGGTTCGAGCCCCGTCAACCGCGCCATTTCATCCCTCAGTCTAATTTGAAGTGAGAAAGTCCAGCAGTACGCTGGTGGTGGCGTTTGGCGACTGATCTGGAAAGAAGTGCCCACCGTCAATGGCGGCATGCTTCATATTGGACAGTCTGTCTGCCCACGTTGCCGGAACATCTAGTAAATGCGCCATTGCGCCGTCTTTGCCATACAGGACTAGCGTGGGGCAGGTGATAGAGCGGTGCAGATCATCGCGATCATCGCCCCAGTCTATTTCGATGGCTGCGCGATAGTCGTGACACATGGCGCGGATGCAGTCGGGATCCCGCCATGCCGCGCGATACTCGGTCAGCAGATCGGGATCGAAATCGCTTAGAGAAGCCTTACCAAACCCGAGCAGGCAGCGTTCGAAATACGCGTCCGGGTCGTGTGTGATCATGGTTTCCGGGAACGGGTATGGCTGTGCGAGAAACAGCCAGTGGTAATAAGCCTTGGCAATCTCTGTTGTCATGTGCGTCAGCAGGTGTTCAGTTGGCACGATATCCATCAGCGTCAAGCTAAGGACGGACTGCGCGTGATCCAACGCGAGCCGGTGCGCGGTGCGTGCGCCACGATCATGGCCCGCGACGTGGAAGTTGGTGAGCCCCAAAGAATTCATCAACGCGACCATGTCCCGCGCCATTAGTCTAAAGCTCATGTCTGGCATTGTGGCGGGTTTGCCACTGGCACCATATCCGCGCAGATCGGCGGTAACGACAGTGAACTGCGTGGCAAGCGCAGGAACCAAAGGTCGCCACATGGCCCGTGTTTGCGGAAAACCGTGCAAAAGCAAAAGAGGTGGTCCGTTTCCGGCCACCTCGTAGGCAATGTCGTAGTCGCTATTTGTAAACCGATGTGTCTCGCCCATTTGGGAGAGGATGACACCGGCACCACACTTGTCCAGTCGATATTTACGATCTCCGACGTCCGTGCCTGAGCAAAGGTAAGAACGTCTGCCGGGCTTTCGAAACCGGCATATTGCAGGCCCATTTGGAGGTGGGACTGATCCATACTGCTCACGCCGATTGCCGCAATCGCTCCGACGATTAGCCCAGCCGCATTCGATCGACCCTCCGCGCGCGGGTTTACGAAGCGGATAGCGTTCGCGAGATAAAACAGTATGAGACCGATTATGATAATCGTTACGCCATTCGTTGCGTAGTGCACGAACTGCACGGGCCAACCGGACCGAACAAGAAAGGCTTGAACAATTTCCGGGTTGTTCGCCGCGAACAAAGCAGTCAATGCAAGGCCGAAGCTTAGAAATGTCATAATGACGGGGCTACCGGACTTCCGAGATGCCCGCCTGCCAACTTCCCAAGGTTGACGATCGTCGCGCGCATCAGCTGGGATCGCTGCAAATGCAGGGTCCAACCGCTGGATGCGAGCGTTGAAATCGTTGCGATTTTGTTTTCGATGAACGTGTCTCATGGCGTTAATAAATCGCGAAAAAATGTGTCCAGATTTGGAGCCGCTCGTGTTCAAGTTGCGAAATTTTGTTCCAGTTTTAGGCAGTTTACGCCACGTTATTGGGGTTAAACTGGTGTTATCCCTCGCTTAAAGCGGCCAAAATTCGGGCCCAGCTGCGCGCTCCTTTTTGAAAGCTTTCTAAGTCGTATTTCTCGTTTGGGCTGTGGATCTGATCATCATCCTTCCCAAATCCGATCAGCATGGATTCCGTCCCAAGCAATGATTGGAAGTACCCGGCGACCGGAATCGATCCACCGGACCCAATGAAGGCGGCTTCGTCCGGCCATTCATCGCTCAGTGCCACGCGCGCCTTTTCAAAGGCCGGGTTATCGATCGACATGACCGAGGCTTGCGATGCGCCATGCGGCTTGAAGGCTACCTCGCAGTCCTTTGGAGTCAGGTCTGTTACCATCGCACGTAGGTTTTCGCGGATCGCATGAGGGTCTTGGTGGCCAACCAGTCGGAAGCTGATCTTGGCGCTGGCTTTGGAGGGCAGGACGGTCTTGAAGCCTTCGCCCTGATAACCGCCGCCGATTCCGTTGACTTCGCAAGTTGGGCGCGACCAAAGCATTTCCAACGCACTGCGTCCGGCTTCTCCGGCAAGTTCGCTAAGGCCTACATCGCCAAGAAACGCTTTATGGTCGAAACCCAAGGCTTCCCATTGCTGCATTACGTCATCTGGAATGTCGGGGACACCTTTGTAGAAGTCGGGAATGGTGATGCGCCCCTCGTCATCATGAAGGGCCGCGATGATCCGGCTAAGAACGCGGATTGGGTTTATGGCAGCCCCGCCGTACATTCCTGAATGCAGATCGCGGGTCGGACCGGTGATTGTGATCTCTTCCTGAAGCATCCCGCGCAGCATTGTCGTAACGGCTGGAACACGGCTGTCGAAAAGGCCAGTATCGCAGATCAACGCTATGTCGGCTTTCAATTCGTCCGCGTTGTCCTTGAGGAATGGAACAAGCGATGGTGAGCCCGATTCTTCTTCGCCTTCGAAGAAGAAGGTAATCTTGCAGGGCAGGCGGCCATGTACCGCAATCCAAGCGCGACATGCTTCGACGAAGGTCATCAGCTGGCCTTTGTCGTCTGCCGCACCGCGTCCGCGCAGGACTTTGCCTTTGGGAGTGTCTTCAAGTTGCGGATCGAAGGGATCATTGTCCCACAGGTCCAGCGGATCGACCGGCTGCACATCATAGTGGCCGTAGAACAAGAGGTGAGGGCCGGGGCCGTCAATGTGCCCTACAACCATCGGATGGCCGGGTGTCGGACGTTTCTCAGCGGTAACTCCCATCGATTGAAGATCGGCGACCAACCAATCTGCAGCGCGGTCGCAATCGGCCTTAAACGCCGGGTCTGTCGAAATCGACGGAATGCGCAGTAAATCCTGAAGACGTTCGATGTTGTCTGAAAGGGTAGAATCAAGGTGTGCAAGGACGGGATCGACGGACATGTGCGTGCTCCTTCTAATGTTTTGTCGGACCCTATCACCGCGCCGATTACTGTCCAGAGAGGCAAATCCAGTGCCACGAAGGTGCAATGATGTAAGAAATATGCAGTTTTTTCACGGAAACACGTCGCAATGGGCGAACGCTTGACCCAGATCAAGGCTGCGACGGTTCGTCGTTCCATAAGCACATTGTCATGAGGACACGTGATCTGTATCCATTCTAAAACGTGAATGCGACGTGGGGTGACGGAAATAGCCCCCAAAGATCGCAGACTGAAGGAGACGCCGGTGCATTACGCAGACAAACTCGACGAAGCCCTGAATCGTTTGCACGAAGAAGGTCGCTATCGCACGTTTATCGATATCGAGCGTCAGAACGGTCAATTCCCACACGCGGTCTGGCGCAAGTCGGACGGAACTGAGCAGAATATTACTGTTTGGTGTGGCAACGATTATCTTGGCATGGGTCAGCATCCGGCAGTTCTTGAAGCAATGCACGAAGCACTTGATGCCACCGGCGCAGGGTCGGGCGGCACTCGGAACATTTCCGGTACGACCGTTTATCACAAGCGGCTTGAGGCCGAATTGGCAGACCTCCATCAGAAAGAGGCAGCGCTGCTTTTCACCTCTGCCTACATCGCAAATGACGCCACGTTGTCGACGCTGCCCAAATTGTTCCCTGGTCTCATCATCTACTCGGATGCGTTAAACCATGCGTCGATGATCGAGGGCGTGCGCCGTAATGGTGGTGCCAAGCGGATTTTCCGGCACAATGATCTAGACCACCTGCGCGAATTGCTGGCGGCAGACGATCCTGACGCACCCAAGCTGATCGCGTTTGAATCCATTTATTCGATGGATGGCGATTTCGGCCCGATCGAACAGATCTGCGATCTTGCCGATGAATTTGGCGCGTTGACCTATATTGATGAGGTGCACGCAGTTGGCATGTATGGCCCGCGCGGTGCCGGTGTTGCCGAACGCGATGGTTTGATGGGCCGCATCGACATCATCAATGGCACCCTTGCCAAAGCTTATGGCGTGATGGGCGGCTACATCGCAGCATCCGCGAAGATGTGCGATGCTATTAGATCTTACGCGCCGGGCTTCATCTTTACCACGTCCTTGCCGCCCGCTGTTGCTGCGGGGGCCGCAGCCTCGGTTGCGCATCTCAAGAAAGATCAGAGCCTGCGCGACCAGCATCAATTGCAGGCCCGTATTCTTAAAATGCGCCTCAAGGGCCTTGGTCTGCCGATCGTCGATCACGGCAGCCACATCATCCCCGTGATTGTCGGGGATCCCGTACATACCAAGCAAATGTCCGACATGATGCTGGATCGGTTTGGTATCTATGTGCAGCCAATCAATTACCCGACAGTACCGCGTGGCACGGAACGGCTGCGGTTTACCCCGTCTCCGGTACACGGTCCGCAAGAGATCGAAACCCTCGTACAAGCGATGGATGAGCTGTGGGCGCATTGTGCGCTGAATCGCGCCGAACTTACCGCATAGCACTTGGAATCAGTGCATTAAACCTTGTCGTGTGCTATCTAAAGAGTAATAAAACGCGCGACTCGACTCACCTGGTACGCGCGACGCAGGCAGCGTGTATTAGGTAAGTACGGCAAGGGGCAGCGAGTATGATTGGGCGAAAATCCCCAAAACTATCGCAAGACATATCAGATCCTGAACCACGGGGATTCGATGATTTCGAACTCAGGCTCGGTGATGTCATGCGCGGGGAACGCGCCACACTCGGCAAGTCTTTGTTGGATGTGCAGCGTGAGCTACGCATCAAGGCAAGTTACATTGCAGCGATAGAAAATTGCGATCCGACGGCGTTCGACACACCCGGTTTTATCGCGGGTTATGTGCGATCTTACGCCCGCTATCTTGGTATGGATCCCGACGACACATATGCTGTTTTCTGCTCCGAAAGCGGGTTTGAAACCGCACACGGCATGTCCGATGCGGCGTCGTCGCGCAAGAAATCCGAAATAGCGCCAGCCCTTGGTGCAGGCGGTACACGCGATCCGTTTTCGCAGCCGGCTTTGCCTTTCGCTCCGGGCAGCGATTCCTTTTTGTCGCGCATTGAACCGGGCGCTATTGGCTCCACTTTGGTGCTGGCACTGCTGCTGGGTGGATTGAGCTATGGAGGATACTCCGTTCTGCAAGAAGTGCAGCGCGTGCAGGTGGCACCGGTTGATCAGACACCCGTTGTCTTGAGCGATCTTGATCCGCTGCAGACCACGGTCCCGTCTGTTGATCCGTCGATTGCAACTGCGGACGCGGGTATAGCGGCAGGGGTATTTACTCCGCCTGCGACCGTTGAAGCGTTTGATCGTCTATACCGCCCGCAAGCCTTGGATGTTCCAGTGTTGGTCGCCCGCGATGCTCCGATCTCGACGCTAGATCCGAACAGCGTTGGCGCTTTTGCGCAATTTGCGACGCAAGAGCTGCCCAGTGTTGATCTGGTACCAGCTGCCGTTCGGTCGACTGGTTCTGCGTTTTTGCCAAAAGACGGTGTGACGTTGATTGCGGCGCGTCCGGCCTGGGTTCGTGTGCAGGGCGATGATGGATCGGTGATCTTTGAAAGTGTGATGGCGGCCGGGGACACCTGGACTGTGCCTTCTTCGCAAGCGGATGCGCTTCTCAATGTCGGTGAAAGTGGCGCGTTGTACGTCGCGGTCAACGGTCAGACAATGGGCCCGGTTGGACCGGCAGGTACCGTGACATCTGATTTGTCGTTGGATGGGATGACCCTCGCTGCGGTGCTTGAACAGGCTGATCCGCCCGCCGATTCAGACCTGACGCGGGTCTTGGCAGAGCTTGGCACTGACACAACGCAGCCAACCATTGGTCAGCCAAAGATTCTTGAAGACAGTGCGCCTGGGGTTGTCCTTGTTGCAGTGCGCCCGGCGTGGATTCGTGTGCGCGCGGCTGATGGAAGCGTGATCTATGAAACCATCATGGATGCGGGTGACACATACGAAGTACCATTGACCGAGGAAGCACCGACATTGCGTGTGGGCGAATCTGGTGCAGTATATTTTGCGATGAACGGTCAAACCTACGGGCCCGCAGGCGCGCGGGGCTCGGTTACCTCGAATCTGGCGCTGTCGGTCGATGAATTGAGTCAGACCTATTCTGTTGCCTCGATCGAAGCCGACAGCGATTTGGCGCGGGTTGTGGCTGAACTCGAATTTCAGCAACCGGCCAACTAACCGTCGCATCCCATAGAGTTATGCTTGAAGCGCCCGTTCAGCGGGCCTAGCTATAATCGCGAAACGACTGTACAGTTTGGTTGACACTTTCCGCGACAGGAGGGCTGCATGAGCCTCAATCACATTCGCCCGTGGCGCAATATCTATCGCCGCAAGTCACGCCAGATCATGGTGGGCAATGTACCGGTTGGGGGGGATGCCCCGATTACCGTGCAGACAATGACCAACACTTTGACACCGGACGTGAAAGCAACTGTTGCGCAGGTGCAGGCTGCGGCGGATGCGGGGGCAGACATCGTCCGAATTTCGATTCCAGACGAAGACAGCTCGCGCGCGTTGAAAGAGATTGTTCGCGAAAGCCCGGTACCCATCGTGGCAGACATTCATTTCCACTACAAACGCGGCATTGAAGCTGCCGAGGCCGGTGCGTCCTGCCTGCGGATCAATCCCGGGAATATCGGGTCCGAGGCGCGGGTGAAAGAGGTCATTAAGGCTGCACGTGACCACAATTGTTCGATCCGCATTGGCGTGAATGCGGGATCGTTGGAAAAGCACCTGCTTGAGAAATACGGCGAGCCTTGTCCCGACGCGATGGTGGAATCCGGTCTTGATCACATTAAGATCCTGCAAGACAACGATTTTCACGAGTTCAAGATCAGTTGCAAGGCGTCGGATGTTTTTATGGCTGCCGCTGCTTATCAGCAGTTGGCCGAGGCCACCGATGCGCCAATTCACCTTGGCATCACCGAAGCGGGTGGGTTGATGTCTGGAACGATCAAGTCTGCAATCGGACTGGGCAACCTGCTGTGGATGGGCATTGGGGACACGATCCGTGTGTCGCTGTCGGCTGACCCAGTGGAAGAGGTGAAAGTCGGCTACGAAATCCTCAAATCATTGGGTCTGCGCCATCGTGGGGTGAATATCATTTCCTGCCCAAGCTGTGCGCGGCAAGGATTTGACGTGATCAAAACAGTCGAGACGCTGGAAAAGCGGCTTGAGCATATCAAGACTCCGATGAGTCTGTCGATCATCGGTTGTGTGGTGAATGGTCCGGGCGAAGCGTTGATGACCGATGTCGGATTCACCGGCGGTGGCAATGGATCGGGCATGGTATATCTGGCGGGCAAGCAAAGCCACAAAATGTCGAACGACCAGATGATCGACCACATTGTCGAAGAGGTCGAGAAGAAGGCCGCGGCATTGGATGCCGAAGGTGCGCAGGAAGCGGCTGAATAGGGGTCCTGACCTGACGCAACCACGTTGCAACATGCTTTAACGTGGTTGCGAAACCGCGTGTTGCAAGGCGGTTCGAACCGCCTTGCGCCTTCAAAAATTTTGGTTTTTTACCGCGCTTCAGCGATGATTTGTTGCATCGCGTCCAGCGGAACGTACCCCCGGATCAACTGATCACCCATCACGAAAGACGGTGTGCCGTTGATTTGGAGCGCTTGCGCAAGCGCGCGTGTCGACGCGAGTTGTCGATTGATGTCTTCGCTGTCCATCGCTGCAAGAACGGCGTCGGCATCAAGGCCCAGGGTGTCAGCCAATCGACGCAATACAGTATCGTCGAGATCGCCATTTAACACGATCAACGCTTCTTTCGCGGCATGATACGCTTCGTCACCTGACACTTCACGCGCGGCCAAGGCAAACCGGGACGAAATCACCGAGTTCTCACCGAGGATCGGAAATTCCTTGGAGATGTAGCGGATATTGCCGTCCAGTTCGAGAAGTTGGGCCACCTCTGGGTGCGCGCGGCGGCAGAAGCCACAGCGATAGTCGAAGAACTCGACGATGGTCACATCGCCATCCGGATTGCCACCGACCCAAGAATACCCGTCATTGAAAATCGCTTCGGCATTGTTCTCAAGTAGTGCGACATCGCCCTGTGCCTGTTCAGCGGCCTGGCGTTCTTCCAGAACCTGCACAGCTTCCATAATTACCTGTGGGTTTTCAAGAAGGTAGGCGCGAACCTGCGCCCCAAAGGCCGCGCGGTCTGCGTCGGACATTTTGCTGAGATCAAGATCGGCAGCCTGAACACTGGTGGCCATCAACAGGGCAGCGAAAGACGTGGCAAGGCGGGTTTTCGTCATTTTGGGGTCTCCAGTTATCAGGCTTAGCGCTGTCCAGCGCGTTGAGCAGCACTTAACACATCCTGTGCGCGTTGCCATGGGCCGGATCCACGCGCCAGCGCGCCTTCGGCCCGTTTGGCGTGAATGGCGGCATCTTCGAACCGACCTTGAACCGCATAGCGTTCCGCAGTGACCAATGAGGCCATCGCGTTCTGTCCGGTCTTGGCGTAGGCGGTGGCCAGATCGCGCAGAATACGCGCGTCGCTGAAATCGCGGCCGCGCGCGGCTTCCAATGTCTTGAGAGCGTCCCGAGCGTTGCCGGCGGCAAGTTGGGCGCGACCCAATCCACCAAGGATCAGCGGTTCTCGTGGGGCAAGGCGGGCGGTGGAAGAGTAGACTTTGACCGCATCCGAGGCACGACGCGATTCCAGCAGGATTTGGCCCTTGAGTTCGCGCAGGAACGGATCATTCGGTCGCGCTGAAATCGCCGCGTCGATATTGCTGATAGCCCGCCCAAGATCACTCTGCCGATGGTAGGCGACGGCCTTGCGCATCTGTGCGATATCCGCACTGCCGCTGCTGTCCGCCCGACGCAACGTCCAGCTTGGTGCGCGGGTGAAAGCGGTTAATTTGCCCTTTGCGCGAGCGAACCAGTAGTCGGCGGCTGGATCAGGTGCGGTTTGCGCGGACGCCCCGGCAACCAGACCTTTCAATGCGCGCAGCCGGTCGCGTGTTAAGGGATGAGAGCGCATATACGGGTCTTGTCGGGTTTCGGCCAAGGCCTCTTGTCCGCGAAACAGGTCTTGAACCTCAATTGCGCCCTGTGGATCGACGCCCGCGCGCACAAGATATCGGATCGAACTGATGTCCGCCGAGGATTCTTCGGCACGGGTGTGGGCCAAAAAGCTACGCAATGCCGAGGATTGCACCCCAAGGCCAAGCCCCACCGCCGCCTGGCCATTGCCCGCGGCTGCTGCTGCGGCGGCCAGAACCATCCCCAGCCCTGCCGCGGTCCGTGCTGTGCGCATGTTACCAAGACGCCGAGATAAATGGCCGTTAGAGATATGCGCCGCCTCATGTGCGATCACCGCTTGCACCTGTGCGGCGGTTTCCAATTTTGTCAGAAGGCCCGAGTGGATGAAGATGTGTTGTGTATCGACAATAAAGGCGTTCAGCGTGCTGTCGTCGATCACCAGAATGCGGATTTGGTTCGGGCTGAGGCCTGCCGCGCGTAAGACCGGCGCGCCCAGTTGCTTGAGTGCGTATTCGATATCGGCATCGCGCAACAGTGTCACCGCGCGTGCGGACGACGCGCCGATCAGAGCGGTCAGACACAGGACAAGCCCTGTCATCCGCACAATATGCAGTGCTGCATGATACATTGACCTTGCCCTGTTTTCGCCCCTAGGTCTGCCCCTAACACTGTACGGAGAGAATGATGCGGAACTCAAGCCGTGGGGCGGTTGATCCCTTTATCGTGATGGATGTCATGGAAGCCGCGCGTCAGGCCGAGGACGCGGGACGACACATTATTCATATGGAAGTGGGCCAACCAGGAACCCCTGCGCCTGCCTTTGCGCGTCAGGCACTGCAAAGCGCGATGACCGACAATCCGCTAGGGTATACGGTGGCTTTGGGTCTTCCTGCACTGCGCGAGCGGATCGCGCGGCTTTATGGTGAGTGGTACAATGTCGATCTTGATCCGGCGCGTGTGGTGGTGACACCGGGATCGTCGGGCGGGTTCATCCTTGCCTTTTCGGCGCTCTTCGATGCGGGCGACCGGATCGCGCTTGGAGCACCCGGATACCCGTCTTACCGCCAGATCATGAAGTCGCTCGATCTCACTCCTGTTGAAGTCCAAACCCGCGCCGAAGCCCGTTATCAGTTAGAACCGTCGGACCTGAACGGGGTCGACTATCAAGGTATGATGGTCGCGTCGCCGGCCAATCCGACCGGAACTATGTTGGGCAAGGATGCTTTGGGAGCGTTGATCGCAGCCGCGCAAGACAAGGGCGCCGCGTTCCTGTCGGATGAGATTTATCACGGCATCGAATACGAGCACAAAGCGGTGACCGCCTTGCAGATCAGCGATGATGTCTGTGTGATCAATTCCTTCTCCAAGTACTTCAGCATGACCGGCTGGCGTGTGGGATGGCTTGTTCTGCCGCCGGAAAACGTGCGTCAAGTTGAACGCTTGGCGCAAAACATGTTTATTTGTGCGCCCCATGCCGCGCAGGTGGCGGCTTTGGCGGCGATGGATGCGGGCGAGGAATTGGAAGCTAATATGGCGGTCTACCAAGAAAACCGTCGCCTTATGATCGAAGGGTTGCCCAAGGCTGGCTTTGACCGCATCGCGCCTCCTGATGGAGCATTTTATGTCTACGCCGATGTATCGCACCTGACCGAGGACAGTCGCTCATTTGCGCGCGCCATTCTTGA
The DNA here is from genome assembly GCA_947503115.1 of uncultured Marivita sp. Lineage (GTDB taxonomy): Bacteria > Pseudomonadota > Alphaproteobacteria > Rhodobacterales > Rhodobacteraceae > Marivita. Next base: position 20,232 of record CANNCS010000041.1, on the reverse strand, counting down.
CGAGGCAGGTGTCGCTGTGACGCCGGGGCTGGATTTTGACCCAGTGCGCGGAGGAGGGACGCTGCGGTTTTCCTATGCGCGTGCGACGGAGGATATTCTGGAAGGTCTGGATCGGCTCGCACGGTTCATGCGCACACACGGCCATATCACCTGAACGTATCGACACTGTCTTAGCAGCGGCGAATCCGGTACTGTCCTTGCAACGGCCCGGTCAGAGGCCAAGGTGAGTAAATGAGCGGTTTTGTGAAACGGATTTTGGCGTTTGGGCTGTCTGTCGTTCTGGCGGGTCCCACGCAGTCGCAAGAGCTTGGCGCTTTGGCGCGGTTCGAAAAAGGTGCTGTGCAGGACCGATGGGGAGGGTCCGAGTTGCGGCTCGAGATCAGCCAAGGTGTGCCCTGGCGGCTTTTCATGCTCTCAAACCCGAACCGTCTTGTGATGGATTTCCGGGAGGTCCAATGGGGAAATGCCGATACTGCTGCACTGGACAATTCCGACCGGATTGCAGGTATTCGGATCGGCGGGTATCGCCCCGACTGGTCGCGGCTTGTGGCCGATCTATCAGAACCACTGATTGTGGAAAGTGCAGAACTGGTCACGGATACGTCGGATGGGAGTGCCATGATCACCGTGTTGCTTGAACCGGTGGATCAGGCAAGCTTCGATCTGACGGCAGGAGCGCCGCGTGATCCTCGTTGGGATTTGCCAGCTGCGGCTATTGTTAATGCTGTGCCGTCGCGTGATCCAGATCGGGTCAGCGTTGTGCTTGATCCGGGCCATGGCGGCATTGATCCAGGAGCCGAACGCGATGGCATTACCGAAGCCGACCTGATGCTGACCTTCGGGCGCGAATTGCAAGACGTGTTGCGTCGTGCCGGAGGATTCGACGTAAGACTTACGCGCGACGGCGATTACTTCGTGTCGCTCGAGGCGCGTGTGGCGGCGGCGCGCAATGCCGGAGCAGACGTGTTCATCTCATTGCATGCCGACGCGCTTGCCGAGGGAGAGGCACGCGGGGCCGCGGTCTATGTGCTGTCCGATGAGGCGTCTGACGCGGCGTCTGCCGCTTTGGCGGAGCGCCACAACCGGGATGATCTGCTGGCAGGACTCGATCTCAGCCAATCTGATGATCGGGTGGCCAATGTGCTGATGAGCCTTGCCAGACTAGACAATGCACCGCGAAGCGAAGCACTCGCCAAACATATGTTGGACGGGATTCGCAATGCTGTTGGACGGGTGCACAAACGCCCTTTGCGCAGTGCTGGATTTTCGGTGCTGAAGGCCGCGGATATTCCCTCGGTTTTGTTGGAAGTGGGGTTTTTGTCGACCGCGGAAGACCTCAAAAACCTAAGTGATCCGATCTGGCGTCAGGGGATGGCGGCGGGCATTCGTGATGGCCTGATCGCTTGGCGTGACGAGGATCGGGCGCTCGCGCCGCTCAGGCGGAACTGAGCGTCGCACTGTGACCCTGCGTCATAGGCAACCGACTGCCGGTGCGAACAGCAATGTGTTTTGACCAAGCGCCCCTGATTTTGTAGGGGTACAGAACTGAAACAGGGGCACGCCGTGACCAGATTCATCCTGTCGTTCTTCGGGGCCATTTTCACCCTTGTCACCATGGGTATGCTCATGGTGGCGCTTTGCGTGGGTGGGATCTTCTGGATGTACAGCCGCGACCTGCCCAGCCACGAAAGTCTTGCGCAGTATACACCACCGACGATCAGCCGGATTTACTCGGGTGAAGGTCGTATCATTGACGAATTCGCGCAGGAACGCCGTTTGTTCACACCTGCCAACGAAATCCCTGATCTGGTCAAACAGGCGTTCATTTCGGCGGAAGACAAGAATTTCTATTCACATCAGGGCTATGATCTGCGCGGCATCGCGGCCGCGGCCTTTGACGCTGTGGCCTCTGGCGGGCGCGATGTGCGCGGTGCGTCGACAATCACCCAACAGGTGATGAAGAACTTTCTGTTGTCCGGGGATCGCCGTGCCGAACGCAAAATCAAGGAAATTATCCTTGCTTCTCGGATCGAAGACACGCTGAGCAAGGAAAAAATCCTCGAACTCTACATGAACGAGATCTTCCTCGGTCAGAACTCCTATGGAGTGACGGCCGCTGCACAGACCTATTTCAACAAATCTCTGGTTGAGCTGGCACCGCACGAAGCTGCTACGTTGGCATCCATGCCCAAAGCTCCTTCGGAATTTCACCCGGTGCGACGCAAGGAGCGGCTGCTGTCGCGGCGGGATTTCGTGCTGAAGGAAATGTACGAGAACGGTTATATCGACAAGCCGACCTACGATGCAGAAGTGGCGATGCCGCTGCGGTCCGTCCAAAATGGAGATTACGATCCGTTCCGTGATGCGCTGCCGCCGCGCAATTACTTCACCGATGAAATCCGACGCCAATTGAGCGAAGATTTCGGCGAAGGCGAATTCTTCTCGGGTGGGTTCAGCGTCCGTGCCACGCTTGACCCCGAACTTCAGGTCGAAGCAGAAGACGCACTGCAACGCGCGCTTGAGAGCTATGACCGTTCGCAAGGCGTTTGGCGTGGGACCGGTCTGACGATTCCAGCTGATCAGCTAGGGGACACCGACACATGGCGCAATGCGCTGTCGAGCGTAACAATTGCCCGCGATATCCGCCTGGAAAACCCGTGGTATCCGGCTGTTGTACTTGAGGTTGGGACGAACGATGCGCGGATCGGCATCGAAAGCGTGCCTGACGATGAAGACGGACACTGGATTCCAGCCAACGACGTGCAATGGGCCCGCAAGCGCAATGACGATGGATCACTTGGCCGCAAAGGGCAGGTGGCTGCTGATCTGCTTGAGGTCGGCGATGTCGTGCATGTACGCCGCATGACATCAGACAGCGATGGCAGCTTCATCCGCTGGACGCTTCGGCAGGTGCCCGAAGTGCAGGGCGCGTTCATGGCGATGGACGTCAACAACGGGCGCGTGATCGCAATGCAGGGTGGGTTCAGCTACCAGAATTCGGTGTTCAACCGGGCGACACAGGCGCAGCGTCAGCCGGGGTCGAGCTTTAAGCCATTTGTTTTTGCTGCAGCACTCGACAGTGGCTATTCGCCTGCAACCATTGTTGTCGACGCTCCGATCGAGATCAACACGCCACAAGGCATTTGGCGGCCGCAAAACGCCTCTAATCGGTTCTATGGTCCAACGCCGCTGCGCACAGGGATCGAACAATCACGAAACTTGATGACCATCCGTCTGGCCCAAGAGGTCGGTATGGATGTTGTCGCAAGTTATGCTGAAAAGTTCGGGGTTTATGAAAATATGGGCCGGGTGCTTGCCAACTCGTTGGGCGCGGATGAAACCACGCTCTATAAGATGGTGGCGGCGTATGCGATGTTCGCCAACGGTGGTGAGCGGGTAGAGCCGACTCTGGTGGACCGGGTTCAGGATCGCTACGGCAATACGGTCTATCGGCACGATCAGCGCGTCTGCGAAGACTGCACACTGGCCAGCCTGCAACCAGGCCGTGGCCCAACAGTGACCAGCAATCGCGAGCGCGTTATGAACGCAGTTACCGCTTTTCAGCTTACATCAATGATGGAAGGTGTGGTCGATCGGGGCACTGCGCGTAGCACGGTGAACTTGCCAGTGCCAGCAGCAGGCAAGACAGGAACGACCAATGACTCTAAAGACGTTTGGTTCGTTGGCTTTACGTCGAACATCGTTGCGGGCTGCTATATCGGACATGATCAGCCGCGAAGCCTTGGCCGTGGTGCGTCGGGTGGTGGCATGTGCGGACCAGTGTTCAACGCTTTCATGCTGAAGGCCGTTGAAAAATACGGAGGCAGCGCATTTCGTCCGCCCGAAAGCTGTCAGTTCATCAAGATCGACCGCAACACTGGTGCGCGCCTGTCCGACGAAGCCAGCGGCGAAAACGTCGTGGCTGAGTGCTTCCGCGAGGGTGAAGAGCCGATCTTTGGCATTCAGTTCGACGGTGGTTTTGCAATGGGGTCGAATTTTGAACTCTACAGCACCGGCGATCAATCGACAAAGCAGGTCACAACATCCAGTGGCGGTACAGCGATCGTTGGGCCCAAGGCCTCGTTCGGTACGCTCAGCTCTGGTGGTCTGTACTGATCCACCCTTCTTGACCGCGCTGGTCGCGCTGCCTTGAAGGGGCGGCGTGGCTGGTCTATCACCAAGTCTGACCAAGGCCCGAGCATACAGGATTGCCAATGCGCGCTGAAATCCAGAACACCGTTGAACAGATTGAAAAGTCCCTCAAATTGCTGGCACAGCGATTGAATTGGGAAACGGCACAGCATCGGCTGGAGGAATTCAACGCGCGTGTCGAGGATCCAAACCTATGGGATGATCCTGCGGCGGCACAGAAGTTGATGCGCGATCGGCAGATGCTTGTGGATGCGATCGAGACCTATACCTCGATCAAGCAAGATCTCAGCGACAATATCGAGATGATCGAACTGGGTGAAATGGAAGATGACAAGGAAGTCATCACCGACGCCGAAGGTGCACTGAAATCGCTGGCCGAAAAAGCGGCGAAAAAGGAACTCGAAGCGCTGCTCGATGGCGAGGCTGACGGCAACGATACGTTTCTTGAAATCAACTCTGGTGCTGGCGGTACCGAAAGCTGCGACTGGGCCAACATGCTGGCGCGGATGTATGTCCGCTGGGCCGAACAGCACGGCTACCAGGTTGAACTGCAATCTGAACAACCGGGCGAAGAAGCTGGCATCAAATCCGCCGCCTACAAGATCTCCGGCCCCAATGCTTATGGCTGGCTGAAGTCGGAATCCGGTGTGCACCGGCTGGTGCGGATTTCGCCTTTCGACAGCGCCGCAAAACGCCACACCTCGTTCTGTTCGGTCTGGGTCTACCCGGTGGTCGACGACAACATCGAAATTGAAGTGAACCCGTCCGACATTCGGATCGACACCTACCGGTCTTCCGGTGCGGGTGGCCAGCACGTGAACACGACTGACTCTGCCGTTCGGATCACGCACATGCCAACTGGGATTGTTGTGACCAGTTCGGAAAAGTCACAGCACCAAAACCGTGATATTGCCATGAAGGCGCTCAAATCGCGGCTTTACCAGATGGAGTTGGACCGCCGAAACGAGGCGATTAATGCCGCGCATGAAGCCAAGGGCGATGCAGGTTGGGGCAACCAGATCCGATCCTACGTTCTGCAACCTTACCAAATGGTCAAAGATTTGCGTACGTCGCATGAAACTTCGGACACCAAGGGTGTTCTTGATGGCGATCTCGATCAGTTCATGGCGGCGACCCTTGCAATGAACGTGTCCGGCAAGTCGCGTGCAGACGCACGCGCGGATTGATCCCACCTAATCCGGGCCGTGTATTGACGGAAAGAACGCGATGCGTAGACGCATCGCCCATCAAGACTGCGTCAGGAACGTATTGCAAAACCTTCCGCCAGCGGCTTTCATACATGGGCGCGAACGTCATGCTGAGGAGGAAGGCATGAGTGAGACCCCTGAACTTGGTGTGCCGACACTTGAACCTGTGTCGGTGGACACCTTGCGCACCGCGTTGAGACGAGGTTGGAGCGATCTGATCCGCGCACCGGGATATGCTCTATTTTTTGCGGGGTTTTACGTGCTTGCGGGATGGGTCATCTCGTGGGTCACCCTTTGGTCGGGAACCACGTATTGGTTGGTTTTGGCGGCAATTGGATTTCCGTTGATCGGCCCGTTCGCAGCGGTCGGGTTCTATGAAGTCAGCCGCAGGCTCGAGAGGGGCGACCCCTTGGTTGCGTCCGAGATCATCAGCGTCGTCTTGCATCAATCCCGCCGACAATTGCCTTCGATCTGCGCCATTATCATCATGGTCTTTCTGTTCTGGTTCTTTTTGGCCCACATGATATTCGCGCTGTTTCTTGGTCTTAGCACGATGACCAACGTATCCAGTTCCCTGGATGTCTACCTGTCCGCGAACGGCTTGATGATGTTGGCGGTCGGAAGCATTGTCGGCGCTCTCTTTGCCATTCTTCTGTTCAACATCACTGTGATCGCGCTGCCCCTGCTCTTGGATCGCGAAGTCGACTTCGTCACGGCCATGATCACGTCGTTCCAATACGTCATGGCGCACCCTGTGCTAATGCTGGGGTGGGGGGGCTTCATTGCGCTGGTCACGTTCATGGCATTACTGCCGGGTTTCTTGGGCCTTTTCGTAGCTTTGCCTCTGTTAGGACATGCGACCTGGCACTTGTATGATCAGGTGCGTCAGCCACAAATGTCGGTTGAACACACCTGAGTAAACCACCCGATCACAGATCAATTGCGGCTGGTACGTCCCGACCCAACCGGACAATGGCTCGTCGCAACTGATCGGCGCGTCCGTCGCCCGCCTCAAGCGCGTACACATAGGCATGGGTCAGGAAAAAACCTGTCGCCTGTTCTGTTGCCGCAACTTCTGCCGCCTGTTGATAGAGACCGATCAAGGCGCGTGTGTCGCTTCGCGCATGTGCGTCAAGCAGGGCATGATCGAGCGTATCAGTCATGCTGTTGCGCGGTGCTCAGCAATCCGGCCCGCGGCCCATTTGTGAAAGCAGTGCGTCGGCCCGTCCATCGCCGGTGAGAACCGCCCACCATCAAACCCCGGCGCACGCCGCCCACGCTGCATGCCTTCGACGACAAAGATGTCCTCTTCAAACACCAATTTCCATTGTTCGGCATTCCGTTCGCGCAACGCGGTGTCGGTGTCGGGCGTTGCATAGTAAAGATGCACGTATTCCTCTGTCTGGCCATGACCGTTGGGCCGGAGGATGATCACAAACGCATGGTCGCGATGAACACCCAACAGGACGTTGGGGTAAACCGACAGGTATTCTGCACCTGCGTCCCATTTGGGGGTGAGGTCGGTGAAATCCGGGAACACTGCACCGTTCTCTCCGGCCAATTGACGATATACCAACGTGCCTTGCCCAGATGTCAGCCCGTCCAGCTCGATGTTGTAATGATCTTCCAGCCGGGAATAGCTGTTGAGACCGGGATGCACCCAAGGCAGGTGGTAGCTTTCGCAGTAATTCTCGATCGCGAGTTTCCAGTTGCCATTCACAGTAAGTGCAAATCGGCTGTCTGCCCCGCCGTGGTAGAGCGGTTGTTCGAATTCTGCCCAACGCGCTATCAACTCGGCCATCGCATCCTCGAACGCGGGGGCCGTTCCCGAAAGATTGATCCAGACCACGTCGCGCCAAATGTGGCTACGCACTTCAATCAGGCCAAGTGTCGTGCGGTCCATGTCCTTGTGCGAATTGTACCCCGGACCTCCGACATGCGGCGTCGCCACCAATTGGCCTTGCGTGCTGTAACACCACGAATGATAGGGGCACCGTATCGCCCCCTCGATTTTGCGCGGTTCTTCGACGAGGATCATTCCACGATGGCGGCAAATGTTCTGAAAAACACGCACAACACCGTCGCGCCCCCGAATCAATAGAAGTGGTATGTCCAGGAAACTGATCGGAACGGCATCCCCAATTTCCGGAACATCCGACGCGACGGCAAGACCTGCCCACCCAGAGCCAAACAAGGCCTCACGTTCTTCTGCGAACTTGTCTGGGTCAGTATAATGTGCGTTCGGAAGACCGCGCGCTTGCGCTGTAGGTTTTTGTACGTCCGCTAATACGGGATCAACAACCGTCATCACACCCTCCAACATTTGGTTGTCGGGTATGGTGTGGGGGTCGTTGTCTTGGGTCGCGTCAAATCGCGACACATTCTGCCGCCGAAAGACCAGTGACGTGTCTAATAAAACGGCTCACCAACGCGCAATTGGTTCCGTTCATAGGACACCAATTGGCTATCATGGCAAAATCCGGAATGGCGTGCGGCATTGCGGGCTTTTGCGCCGTCTCGCCCCAAGTATTCGTAAATCAATCGTGCCACCCGCGATCCGGTTGTGCTTTCCCGGACCGTGCGCACTGTATAGCCGACCCAGTAGTTATTTTGGAAGGACGGTACCTGAGCAAGAAAGTTGAACGAAGTCGTTAGCGCATTACGGCGACTGACAAGCCCCGCGATGCCGCCTTCCTGCGCAAGTAGCAATCCCCGAAACTCTCGGCTTTTTGCGTCACCGGGTAATCCCTGTTGCGCCATCGCCTCTTTTGCCTCAAAGCCACGCAGAAAGGTTGCTCCGTCCTTTCGGTACACGTAGACAAGTCCTTGTATGAATTGAGTCTCGTCCAGAAAACTGCGGCGGACAAATCTGTAAAAGCCTGCGGGAAATATGGTCTCCTGCAATTGGGCAACACCGCCAGACAGGAAATCACTAATTTCCGGATGGCTGAGTAACGATTTCGATCCAACTCCGATGTCCGATAGGGGCTCAAGAATGATCCGTGCATCCACTTTGAAGTATTGGCAGATGCGAAACAGAACATCCGGTCTGGGAAAGCTTTCTCCCGACAGATATCTATTAAATTGCGTTCGGTTGATGCCGAGATCCCGGCAAAGTGCCGAAATCGACTCAGTGGATTTTGCCAGTTCGCGCAAATTTGCCCCAAGGGTATTGCGCAGTTCAGAGGGGCTTGGGGGGGTCACGTCTGGATACACTCACTTCAATAACGGAATTGAACCACAATCACCTTTTTCAGGAACACGTTTGTACAATACGGCGGCCGACGATCCCGATTGACGGCCTCAGAAAACGGCATACCGATCAAATGTGATGCCAACCAGTATCAATGTTGATGCGAGTTCGCGTCAGGGTCAATCTAAGATGACACAAATTTTCAACACCCGACCCAGACTTCGGGATGTCCTGACGCCAGAAAAATTAACACATTAGGCTTCTAAGATGGGGAACCTTAACTATGAAACCGCAGAATATGTTCGGTGTTGTGCTGTGGTCAGACACAGCCGCACAAAAGGCTGTGATCTGGTGCGAAGACCAAGGCGAACTTGCATTCTATACTCCGGCAGAGGGAAGCATCCATGATGCGCCGGTCCTTGATGCAGGTGATCTCATCCGATTTGATGTGATTGTTCAGCAGAATGTTCGCACGGCACGCAATCTTCAGGTCATGATGCCTTCGCATTCGCCTGATCTGCCCGAGAAACTTCGCGCGGGAACGCCATCCAGTTCCAGTACGACAGAGCCGGCAAAAACTCCGGACACGCAAAAAGTTGTGGAACTCGCGCAATATTTTGATTTGGACGCGCCGCGCAAACTGGCTTGCTCGGGGTGAAGACAGACTGACATCCTGTCGGGGAGTTTGATCTCCCCGACGGTCAGGTTTCGCGCTTAGACGCCGCGCGACAAGGCCGCGACGCCGGTGCGGGCCACTTCGACGAGGCCAAGCGGGCGCATGAGGTCGACGAAAGCATCGACTTTTTCTGGCGTACCAGTAATTTGAAATACGAAGCTTTCCAGCGTGCTGTCGACAACCTGTGCGCGGAAAATGTCGGCAAGACGCAGTGCTTCCACACGCTTGTCGCCGGACCCCTCCACCTTGATCAATGCAAGCTCGCGTTCGACTGACCCGCCTTCGACTGTCAGGTCGTGCACCTCATGTACAGGGACAATCCGGCCAAGCTGTGCCTTGATCTGTTCGATCACCTGCGGCGTACCAGTGGTCACAATGGTGATCCGGCTGGTGTGTCCATCGTGATCCACTTCGGCGACAGTAAGGCTGTCGATGTTGTAGCCACGACCAGAGAACAACCCGATCACACGCGCCAACACACCGGGTTCGTTCGCGACCAGAACAGCGAGAGTGTGTGTCTCCTGTACGTCCGAAAAGTTCGGGCGTAGATTGTAAGCAGAATGCTTGGTCGAGCCTTTTTTGATATTCAGCGGGGACATGATCTTCTTCTTTTCTCAAATATGCCGGGGGTGTGGGGGGCTGGCCCCCCACGGATCAGACCGGCGAATGCCGGTGTGATGCCCTAGACCATTACTGCGCCCTTGGAGCCGATGGCGTCCTTGGTATTGGCTTCACCCAACAACATCTTGTTGTGAGGCTCGCCCGACGGAATCATCGGGAAGCAGTTTTCGTGCTTTTCGACCAAGCAGTCAAAGATTACTGGGCCGTCATAGTCCAGCATTTCCATGATCGCATCATCAAGATCGGCAGGGTCTTGGCACAGGATGCCTTTGCAGCCGAACGCCTCGGCGAGCTTCACGAAATCGGGCAGGGCTTCGGACCAGGAGTGCGAATAGCGTTCGCCATGCAACAATTCCTGCCACTGTCGCACCATTCCAAGCCGTTCGTTGTTCATGATGAATTGCTTGACGGGCAGACGATACTGCACCGCAGTGCTCATTTCTTGCATGTTCATCAGCCACGACGCTTCGCCAGCGACGTTGATCACCAATGCATCCGGGTGTGCCACTTGAACACCGATCGATGCGGGAGTGCCGTAGCCCATTGTGCCCAGACCACCCGAGGTCATCCAGCGGTTCGGATCCTCAAATCCAAGATACTGTGCAGCCCACATTTGGTGCTGGCCCACTTCGGTCGTGATATAGCGGTCACGGCCCTTGGTCAGCTGCTCAAGACGATCCAGAGCATATTGCGGACGAATCGCCTTGCCCGACGGCTTGTACTTGAGGCAATCGACCGCGCGCCATTGCTCAATCTGGTGCCACCATTTCTGGAGGCCTTCCTTGTTGACCTTGCGGCCGCGGGCCTTCCAGACCTTAAGGATATCCTCAAGCACATGGCCCACATCTCCGATGATCGGCATGTCAACGCGGATCACTTTGTTGATCGAGCTAGGATCGATGTCGATATGCGCCTTGCGCGATTTAGGGCTGAACGCATCCAGGCGTCCGGTGATCCGGTCGTCAAATCGCGCGCCGACGTTGATCATCAGGTCGCAGCCGTGCATCGCAAGGTTGGCCTCGTAAAGACCGTGCATGCCCAACATGCCCAACCAGTTCTTGCCCGAAGCCGGATAGCAGCCAAGCCCCATCAGCGTTGAGGTGATCGGAATATCGGTTGCATCCACCAATTCGCGCAGAAGTTGGCTTGCCGCAGGGCCAGAGTTGATCACACCGCCGCCAGTATAGAACACAGGGCGTTCTGCGGTTTCCAATGCTTCGACCAACTGCGTGATGGTCTCCATATCGCCTTTGACCTGCGGCTGGTAATGGCTGACCTTCGCTTTGGCTTTCTCGGTGTAGGTGCCGGTCGCGAACTGGACGTCCTTGGGGATGTCCACAAGAACGGGGCCGGGCCGTCCGGTCGTTGCGACGTGAAACGCTTCGTGTAGAACGCCGGACAGGGTGTCGGTGTCTTTAACCAGCCAGTTATGCTTGGTGCAGGGGCGGGTGATGCCAACGGTATCGGCTTCTTGAAACGCGTCCGAGCCGATCATGAATGTTGGCACCTGACCGGTCAGAACGACAATCGGAATACTGTCCATCAACGCATCAGTAAGGCCTGTCACCGCATTTGTGGCTCCTGGGCCAGAGGTCACAAGCACCACACCGGGTTTGCCAGTGGCGCGCGCATAGCCTTCTGCGGCGTGAACGGCGCCTTGTTCGTGACGAACAAGATAGTGACGAATGCCGTTCTGTTGAAAAATCTCGTCGTAAATCGGTAGCACCGCGCCACCGGGATACCCGAATACTGTGTCCACACCCTGATCCTTCAGGGCTTGAACCACCATTTTCGCTCCGGTCATTTGACGTGTCATCGCTTTGCTCCGTTTACAGACACTTCTGTTCGTTACGCGAAAAAAAACCCCCGATGTTCAGTCGGGGGCGCATGGGGTTGTAGTCAGGTTCCGTTACCGGCCCATGCGCGCTTTCTCTACAATGACTAGGACTCGTGCCATGTCGGCTCCCTTTCGCGTGGCGAGACATTATGTTGACCCTCCCGGAGCGTCAACATCGAAAACTAAGAAAAAAGTACTCCAGCGTCAGAAAAATTTGTCATTTATTGCTGATCTACGCTGTGATTGTGAAATTTAATGAAAATCACCCTCTGCAATTAGCGCTTTTGTGCCGAGTCGGGTCGCTTGAAACACAAAGGTTGTGCGTAAAAGCGCGAAGTTGTGAATTGCATGTGACATGAAGGCTACCTTAAGCTGAACCGAATAGTTCACATTTTGCTGCTGGAGGCGCAGATGTTGGGAAAACGTAATCGTCGCGCACAGGCATTTTCGACATGTCACGCTGTTTTGTTGGCCGCCTTCATTGTGCTTGCGCAACTACTGGGGCTGGGCGCGTCTGATCACGGTTTTCAAGTTTCAGGTCAGGATGTGATCGATCCACTTGGGGCAACACCGGTCTACGGCTGCGGCGAAGGTAGCGATGGCGTCGGTCAGGTGGAGCCTTGTACGCTCTTGCTGAGGGCCACGCAGGAAACGTCAGGTTCGATCGGAATTGTGATCTGGCATTTTGGTGCGCGCCTCTGATACCAAATGTCGTAAGTGCTTTGGTTGTTCAGACCTTCTGTGCTTGAATGCACGCGACAAAGCGTTGTCAAATAGGTCTTTTTTAGCACGGATCAAGCGCTGCTAGCGTTAGCGCGTTGAAGTAAGAAAAGATCAAGGAATTCCGCGATTTCTGCCTAAAATTTATACATCTGTAAGCAGCGTTAATTATTTGCATTCAGATTTTTTTCTGATTACCGTCCGCCCCACTAAATGATCCGCGCAAACAGCGGACTGGCTGTTTTTGTGCATCCAAAACTCAGGGGAGGAAATACATGGATCGTCGTTCATTCTTGCGGACGTCTACTATTGGCGCAGGCGCCGCAGCAGCAACAACGCTTGCAGCTCCGGCAATCGCGCAGGGCAACCGCACACTGACAATGGTGACATCTGTTCCAGATGGCTTTGCGATCTTCGATGACGCGGCACAGCTCGCGATCGATTACATCACAGCCATGACGGACGGCGCTCTGTCGTTCAACAAAATGCCGGCGGGTTCGCTCGTTGGTGCGTTCGAAGTGTTCGACGCCGTGTCCTCGGGCCAGGCGGACGTATATCACTCGGCCGAATACTACTTCCTTAACCAGCACCCCGCATTTGCCTTCTTCACCTCCGTGCCCTTCGGCATGACGGCGCAGGAAATGGCGAACTGGTATTACCGCCGTGAAGGTCAGGTGCTGCATGACGAACTGTCGTCGCTGTTCAACATCAAGCCGATCATGTGCGGCATGACAGCGATGCAGCCCGGTGGTTGGTTCAACGGCGAAATCAACTCGGCAGAAGACCTGCAGGGTCTTCGTTTCCGTATGCCGGGTCAGGGTGGTCAGGTTCTGGGTCGCCTCGGCGCATCCGTGCAAAACATTCCCGGCGGCGAAATCTATCAGGCGCTTGCGTCCGGTCAGATCGACGGTGCGGAGTGGATTGGTCCGTATGCGGACGAACGCATGGGCTTCCAGGAAGTCACTAAGACATACTACGCTGCTGGCTTCCACGAGCCAGGTTCGGCGCTTGCTCTGGGCTTCAACCTCGAAGTTTGGGAAAGCCTGTCGGATCAGCACAAGCAGATCGTTAATGTGGCAGCGCAAGCCGCACACGCGCAGAACACCGCGCTGTCGCTGGCCGAAAACGGTGCTGCATTGGCCCGTCTGCAAGCCGCTGGCGTACAAGTGCGTCAGTTCCCGGAAGACGTCTGGGATGCATACGGTCGCGCATCTGCCGAAGTTCGCGAAGAGAACATGGGCGACGAGATCTACGCAAAGGTTGCCAACAGCTACTTCGCGTCCTTGAAGGAATCGGCTGACTGGTACGAAATCGCGGACGGTGAATACATGCGTCAGCGTAACCGTGTGAACGCAGGCTAATCCTAGCCACGTTCCGGCCCCGTCCTGATCATTGGTCAGGGCGGGGCTTTTCGCCGCTTTCCAATCAGTAGTGACGCCTCGTGATCGAGGTCTTTAAGGGGCATGGTATGGTCGATTTCATCCTGTGGGTGCTTCAAAATATAGTAATGGCGCCGTACCACCTGTTGATGGCGGTGTTTAATCCCGGGTCTTGGCTCAATTGGAGCAATCCGGAATCTGTGATGCATTTCATCTACTACGGTGCATCCGTTGAATTGTTCTTCGTCGTTTTCACGACTTTCCTGATCCTCACCGTGCTCGGCCTAGCCTGGAAGCGCGAAATTCTTTGGGGATGTGTTCGCGGTCTTGAAGGTTTGGCGAACGGAATTGGCCGCTTTGCGGCATGGGCGGGTTTGCTCATGGTGTTGCAGCAGGTCATGATTGTCTTTCTGCAACGCATTTTCCGCGTCGCCGAGATCGAACTGGGGCCACTTGGCACTGCGTTTGCGCAAGACCTCAGTTGGTGGGCAGAAGAGCTCAAGCTCTACAATGCGGCGGTCGTGGCCTTGTGTGTCACGTACACCTTTGTCCAAGGCGGGCATGTGCGCGTTGACTTGTTCTATTCCAAGGTGAAGTTCGGAACGAAGCGGATCATCGATATGGTCGGCTGCATATTCTTTATGCTTCCCGCTGTCACGATCACCTATCTTTACGCATGGTTCTTCATGTGGCGCCACCTGATGACGCCCTCCGTCACGGCCACAAGCGATCTTGATCGCATGGTGATGCAGTCGCGCATTTTCCGGTGGAACGTGGAAACCATCGGGTTTAGCCCGAACGGCTTTAACGCATACTTCCTCTTCAAAATCCTAATCGTCGCATTCTGTGTACTGACCTTCCTTCATGCGATGGCGTTCTTCTGGCGGTCGTTGCTTGAGTTTCTCGAGGGCGAAGAAAGCGAAGGCAAGTATCTGGATCGGGATGGCTTTGCTAGCGAAGCTGAAGAAATCGAGCATGCTATTCATTCGGGATCGACCTGAACACATGACAAATACACAGAATACGATGCCTCAATCGGCACATAGCGGGGGGGCCGCATAACATGCTTTTCGGACTGGATGGAGTAGAGGTCGGAATCCTCATCGTCTTCCTGACTCTCTTTGCCGGGATCATGACAGGGTTTCCGGTGGCCTTTGCCATTGCGGGTGCCGGCGTGATTTCCTTTGCGATTATCGCGGCGTTGGATTCGGCTGGGTTGCTGATCCATCAGGCAATTGACAAAGGGTCTCCGGAGTTTGCTGCGCTAGTGGCTGAGGGCATAGCACGTGACGCCATATCGGTCTTCCGATACCCAGACTTACCGCGTATCGAAGAGGCGTTGTTCCCGGGAGGTTGGGAACAGGCAATGGAGCGGAATATCTCCTTCATCGTGAACCGCATCAACGAACGTGTGATTGCAGGTCAGTCCATCGAAACGCTGCTGGCGGTTCTGATGTTCGTGATGATGGGCATTACATTGGAACGATCACGCATCGCCGAAGACCTGCTTACCTCAATGGCGCGCGTTTTCGGCCCGCTTCCGGGTGGTCTTGCTGTGTCGATCGTGATCGTGGGCGCTTTCCTTGCGGCATCCACGGGCATCGTTGGCGCGACGGTTGTGACGATGGGCTTGCTGGCTTTGCCAACAATGCTGCGCAACAATTATTCGCCAGAGCTGGCGACAGGCGTGATTGCAGCATCGGGCACATTGGGCCAGATCATTCCACCATCTATCGTGATCGTTCTTCTGGGTACGCTGGTCGGTGACCTTTACGCCACCGGTCAGGAAACCCGTGCGCAGCTTGCAGGCTGTGGCGACGCGCTGACCTTTTTGGGCGAACCTGCGGTTCTGTCCGTTGGGACTTTGTTCCAAGCGGCTTTGCTGCCGGGACTTTTCCTTGCCTTGCTGTACGGTCTATACGCGTTTGGCTTTGCATTGTTCCGCCCCTCCAGTGCGCCGCCGGTGCAGATGGCAGGCGAAACAGGCGAAGTGGTCACGCGCAGCGAAGCACTGACATGGTATCTTGCGGCACCGCTGGGTCTGATCGTGGCAATCGTGATTGGTTTCAGCGGCGGCGTGATCGGCAATCAGACCATCACCGTGTCCGACTACGCGGAACGTGCCGATGGACCGAGCTTGCGGACCAATGTGTCTGAACAGTGCCAAGCAGCGATGATCGACTTGCACGGTCAAGACGCGTGGGACGAGTCGGTGGCACAGCGGGCTGCGATGGCTGACGCGGGCGATACCGGGGAAGTCGTCGAACTGACCGAAGAAGAACGCGCGGCGGCCTTGATCGAAGCACGTGCTAACGCGGCTCCGATTGGGTCGGGTGTGGCCACTGTCTTCACGCTCTTGGCGTTGGTTCTGATCCTTGCACGAGGTGTGTCGCCGTCGTCGGCACCTTTGCCGCTGATTGTCGGCGGTATTGGTGTGGTTCTCGCGTTCCTTTGTGACGTGATCTTCATCTCGCCGCTGACCGGCTCGGGTGCGACATTCATGATCCTTGCGATCCCGATGGTGCTAACCATGTTCGGGGTTTGGGTTGCGATGGGCCGCTTGTCTCAGAACGAACTTCTGCGCGTTGTGTTCCCGCCGTTGGTTCTGATCGTTGCCGTGCTCGGTTCTATCCTTGGTGGCATCACCAACCCGACACCGGCCGCTGCACTTGGTGCAGCGGGTGCGATGATGCTCGCGGCATACCGCAAGCTGAAAGAAGAGCAAGGCGCCTCAAAAGTAATCATCTGGGCGTCTCTGGCGCTGGTGATCATGATCCTGCTCGGTGTGAACTTTGATCTGCGCATCACTCGCGAGGGCATCCCACTGGACGATTGGGTGGCGTATATCTTGGCACAGATTGCGTACCATTTCGCGTTCTTCGGTCTGCTGTACAGCTGCTGGGTTCTGTTCCGGACGAACATTCTTGGACCCGTGGTGCGGGAAACTGCGAAGGTGACGTCGATGGTGTTTACCATCCTCATCGGTTCGCAGCTTCTGAACCTCGTTCTGATCTCATTCGGTGGTGAGCACTATATTCAGCAGTTCCTGCGGTCCTTCGACAACGAAACCATCGTCTTCCTTGTCGTGATGTTGATCCTGTTCGTGCTTGGCTTCGTGCTGGACTTCCTCGAGATCATCTACATCGTGGTGCCTATCGTTGGTCCGGTGATCTATGGCGGGACGCTTGATCCGGCTTGGGTGACGATCATGATCGCGATCAACCTGCAAACCTCGTTCCTGACACCCCCGTTTGGCTTCGCGCTGTTCTACCTACGTGGTGTGGCGCCAAAAGAGGTGACGACCGGACACATCTATCGTGGGGTCATGCCCTTCGTCGGTATCCAGGTTCTGGGCCTTGCCTTGTTGTGGTTATTCCCCGGAATTGTCACGATCCTGCCTGATCTGATCCAGAACTGATCTAGTCACGAGATACACACAAAAAGGCCGCTCGTTTGAGCGGCCTTTTTCTTTGATGAGAGGGCGATCAATGCGTCATCGTACGCGGGATCGAGGTTATGGTGATTTCGACAAGCCCGTCATTGCTGCCGGAATATCGCGCGTTCACAGACAGGTCGGCAGTATCATCAAGCTTGGTGACTGCGCTCCACGCTGTTTTGTCGCCACCAAGGTCTTCCAACTGATCGCAGTATTCCCGAACCGCGTGCGCCGCGTTCATTTCAATGGTCCGAGCCAAGACCGTTGGCAGTTTCAACAGATACCCTTCAACCCGGTTCGACGCTGTTTTCGGGCAATAGCCGAAAACCACAAGAATGAGCGTTTGTGGAATAGTCGAACTCTTCTTCGGCAGGTCGCAATAGAACGCAAGTGCTGCACCCGCACCGCCGCCATGGCTTTCGACTGCAGCACCAATGGCATGATGTGGCAACAGGTCTTCTGATGGGTTCGCACCGCGCACCCATCCACCCGCATAATCAAATGTACCCAGATTGCGCCAATGCATGTCTGTCGTGTTGCCCATAACAAACTCGACCCGACGGTCGGGGTTGTCGGTGAAAAGTTGACCGAGGTCGGATTTTAATGTCGCGTAAGCCTGAAGAATGTGATCGCCGTCAATTTTGATGTCGAGATTTGGAGCAGCCATGTTTGAATTCCTAATAAAAAGTTGTGGTAAAAAGTGTCGTGACACTGAGATATTGACCCTACGTCAACTGGTCGAGTAATGAATTCCTTACTACACGCCTAGAGGTTTAGTAATTAATAATAAATTTCTTTAAGTTGTGCTTTGAAGATGGCAAATCGACGTTGTTTTTAATTAGATGCGGCCACCCGCAAGCGCGTGACCGCGAAAGATCTCAATCAGGTGTGCCCGCTCAATCCTCGTTTGGATCAGCCTCTGCTTCCGCTTTGGAGTCATGTTCTGCGCCGGGTACGTGTTCGGGCGGCGAATAAGTCGTGTTAAGACGCATCATTCCGGTGCCGGTGTTCTTGAAATTGTGGTACTTGCCCGAAGGTACAACCGCCACGTCTCCGGCTGAGATTTCCATCTCGTCGTCTCCGATTTTAGCTTTACCCATGCCGTCGACGAAATACAAAAGCTGGTCATGGCCTTCATGGGTCTCGCCACCAATTTCGCCGCCTTCGGGGATCGCCATCAGCACTAGCTGTGTCTTGTCACCGGTCCATACCACTTCGCGGAACTTGTCGTTGCGTCGGGCCATCTTGGCGATGGGCATTACCAATGTGTTGCGTTCAGCCATGTCGGTCGCTCCTTTGTCGTTGCGACTAGGCAACGTGCAACGGCGCGATCCGTTCCATCGTAGGCGCTTGGACAGGTGGGCTTCAGCTACGCAAATCGGGAAGTGAAATATTCGCGACCTGCTCGGCAATTGGATCAGTCGACATCGGGTGCGTGTCCGCAGAATAGCTGTCGCGCTTGCGGAACGGCTCCCATTTGCCATTGCGGTACAGTTCCAATCCCGCAAAGGCAGACTTGTATCCCATCTTGGCGCTGCCCGGCACCCAATAGCCCAGATAGACATAGGGTAGGCCGGTTTCGCGCGCGATCTCGACATGGTCGAGGATCATGTATGTGCCCAGGCTCTGTGCAGGCACGTCCGGGGAATAGAACGAATAGACCATGCTCAACCCATCATCGAGAACATCTGTCAGGCACACGGCCTGAAGTTCCCGTGATTGTTCATCGGTATATTCGATCACGCGTGATCGGATCGGCGTCTCTTCGACCATCGCGGCAAAGTCGAACACGTCCATATCTGCCATGCCGCCATCCGCGTGCCGGGCATCCAGGTAGGTGCGGAACAGTTCGAACTGATCCTCAGTCGCCCAAGCGCTTGTCGCATGCCGGCGCAATTGGGCATTCCGCTTGATCGTCCGTTTCTGACTGCGCGATGGACGAAACGCGTCAACCGAGATCCGAGCCGACAAACAAGCCGAACAATCTGAACAGGACGGACGATACAGCACGTTCTGAGAGCGGCGAAATCCCTGCTTGGACAAGCTGTTGTTCAGCTTGTCTGCGGCTTCACCTTGAAGGGCTGTAAACAGCTTGCGTTCCATCCTGCCCGGTAAATACGGGCAAGGCTGAGGCGCAGTAACATAAAACTGCGGCGCAAGTGGCAGCGAGTGACGCATCGTGGACTCTTATTAAGTATGCTCAGAACGTAGCCGAAGGTTCCGCGACAGCCAACCCCCAGAAAAGGGGGATCACCGTTCGAGAATGAGACGCCCATTGTTGATCTCAAGACGGGAAAATCGGTTCAGATAGTCCATGCCAAGAAGGGATTTCGACATTTCCCCCTCGTTCACGAAGGCCCGCACATCGCGGTCGTGGAACGGCCCCAACGCCACATCGGCAAGCCGCACAGGGGCTGTACGGACAGGACCATTTGCCGTCATCGCTTCGGAATAGAAGATCACATCCCCTTCCTTTAATCCGACCCGCGCCGCGTCGTCCTGCGTCAGAACCATGCTGGTTGCCCCGGTATCTACGACAAAACGAACCGCTGCATCGTTGATGTCCAATGTCAGGTAGTAGTGGCCGTCCGGACCGCGCGGAACTTCGATCCGTCCAGCCTCTGACATGACAAGCTGCTGTGGATGAACCGTTTGGCGGATGTCCCCCCACAGGCCGACCGCAGCGATCACTCCTAGGAAAATCAAACCCCAAACCGCACCCTGTTGCATCGTCTTGTTGAGGCTCTGGCGATTCTGGACAAAAAACCAGATCACAATCACCGCCCCAAGCAGCACCAGATAGGCCAGATTGCCATACTCCATCGCTGACATGGTCGCTCCCAATGTTTCGCTACGGGTAATGTAGGTGCGGATACAGTGCTTGTGTAGGGCAGGGTGTCAGACGCCAAGCGCCAGCCCGAACCCACGAATGCCGTCTAGTGTTCCCCGCCTGACATAGGATTCCCAACGCTGCTGCGTCGTGGCATGATTGGCGGATGAGACGCTCCGA
>CANNCS010000040.1 GCA_947503115.1 uncultured Marivita sp. | reverse complement strand
GCCATGGAATCAGAGCGCGGGCGAGCTGGGAACCTCAGAAATCCCTAATGAGTCAGAAGCCAGCCCCTTTGGTATAATGCCCTTCTTTCAGGTGCCCATGGTGTTTGCATTTCTTACATTCGCGCTCAGTCAAGACACCTGGAGTCTGGCTTTGGGATTTGCCTTTCTCGGCATGACATCAGGTGCCAACGCGACGCTGCCCAATGCTTTCTGGGCCGAGTTCTATGGGACGGCGCATATCGGCGCGATCAAGGCGATGGTAATGGCCGTAATGGTGTTGGGGTCTGCGATTGGCCCAGGAATGACCGGAATTATGATCGATCAAGGCATCGGGATCGAAACACAGTTCCTCGGTGTCGCACTGTATTTCGTCGGGGTCACTGGTCTGATGATGTGGGGCATCGGCCGTGCCGCCAGAGACTTGCCTTTGGCGCAGATCAGCGCCGAGATCAAAACGCCGCATCAGTGACCATGGCGACCACGATATAGCGCACGGTTTTGGCGATACTAACCAAGAGAAAGAACAGCCAGACATTGGTGCGCATGACACCTGCCACAATGGTCAAGGCGTCGCCTAGCGGGGCCCAACTGAACAATAGTGTCCAGACGCCCCACTTGAGGTACCATGCTCGTGCTTTGTCCAACTGTGCGTCAGACACAGGGAACCAACGACGTCCGCGATACCGTTCGATCACCCGGCCCAAAGCATAGTTGAGCCCGGAACCTAAGATATTTCCAACACTGGCAAAGAGGATGATCCATTCAATCGGAATGTCACCGCGCAATTGAAGCGCGACAAACACGATCTCGGATTGAAACGGAAGAATGGTCGCCGCCCCGAACGCCACGATGAAGAGACTGCTGAGTGAAAGCAGATCACTCCACATGGCAGGTTCGGGACAGGATCAACGTTTAGTCTTGTTCGGCTGCAACTGGCTGACGTTCCGGCATGGGTTCCCGCGGGGGACGCCCGATTACATCACGCAATTCGTCAAGCTCGATGAAATTGTCTGCCTGACGGCGCAGTTCATCGGCAATCATCGGCGGCTGGCTGCGGATCGTGGACACGACCGACACCCGGACACCTTTGCGCTGAAGGCTTTCAATCAAGGGGCGGAAATCGCCATCACCCGAGAAGAGAACGACGTGGTCCACATGATCGGCCAGTTCCATGGCATCGACGGTCAATTCGATATCCATGTTGCCTTTGACCTTCCGACGGCCTTGGCTGTCGGTATATTCCTTGGCCGGTTTCGTCCGCATGTTGAAACCGTTGTAATGGAGCCAATCGACCAAGGGGCGGATCGGCGAATACTCGTCATTTTCAAGAAGCGCTGTGTAGTAGAAAGCACGCAGAAGTTTCCCTCGACGCACGAACTCCTGTCGCAACAGTTTGTAGTCGATGTCGAACCCGAGCGACTTTGCGGCCGCGTAAAGATTTGAACCATCAATGAACAACGCCAAACGCTCGTCTTTGTAGAACATGAATTGAGCCTTTCAAAAAATAATCGCAACCGAACCAGCAATCGGGAGTGGTGGATCCGAAGGCTCATGGCCCTGTCGCGTCCGCTGATTTAATGGTTTGACATAAAATCGCAAGGTGAGTTTTTTGGACACTCTCGCACATATGACAAATTTATGAACGATTTTTACATCGCCATGGGCGCGAATTTGCCGTCGGGCGACTCTCCCCCAAGTGACACGCTTCAAGCCGCAATTCGCGACTTGGGCCAAAGAAATATGGCGATTGAGGCCGTAAGTTCTTTCTATCGCACGCCGTGTTTTCCCGCCGGGGCGGGTCCAGACTACGTAAATGCAGCGATTCATCTTAAGTCTGACCTTCCATCCAAAGATATGCTCTCACAGCTTCATGAGATAGAAGCAAAACATGGTCGCGAACGCTTGGAACGCTGGGGAATGCGTACGCTCGATCTTGATCTTGTTGCATGCGGCGACTCGGTGCTGCCCGATCTAGAGACTTACGAGCGTTGGCGCACGTTGCCACAGGACGCACAGCGGCAGGCCACCCCGACCGATTTGATTCTCCCACATCCACGTTTGCAGGATCGCGCATTTGTCCTTGTGCCACTCCGGGATATTGCGGCACAATGGCGGCACCCGGTCCTAAAATTGACCGTAACTGAGATGTGCAACGCGCTCGCGCCAGAGGCTCTGGGCGATATTGTTGTGCTTGAATACTGATATCGACTTGTATTCAGGCTTTCGCAGAGATATCTAACAATCTCTCAAAGGCTGCCCGATGAATTGGAGTTCCCATGGCCCGCGTGACGGTTGAAGATTGCGTTGACAAAGTCCCAAATCGTTTTGAGCTCGTGATGCTCGCTGCACATCGCGCCCGCGAAGTGTCTGCAGGTGCTGCAATTACGGTCGATCGCGACAATGACAAAAATCCGGTTGTTGCGCTTCGTGAAATTGCAGACGAAACTCAATCGGCGGACGAGCTTCGCGAACGTCTGATCGAATCGAACCAGACGCAGATCGAAGTCGACGAGCCGGAAGAAGACGCAATGGCGCTGCTCATGGGTGCAGAACCCGACAAGCCCGCCGAAGACGATCTTTCCGAAGAAAAACTGCTCCGTGCGCTGATGGAGGCGCAGAGTCAGGGCTAAGGCCCGCCGCGATGCGGGCCGCATGAGAATGAGGCGCCGATGATCGCGGCTGACGACCTTGTTGCGCTGGTGCGCAACTACAACCCCAAGACCAACGAAGCGCTCATTCGCGCGGCCTATGACTATGGCCGCGAGATGCACGAGGGCCAGTTCCGTCACTCGGGTGAACCCTATTTTTCACATCCCGTGGCTGTTGCGGCCATTCTGACAGAGCAGCAACTTGATGACGCAACGATCATCACGGCCCTGCTGCACGACACCATCGAAGACACGAAATCCACCTATTCCGAGGTGGCGGAGCGGTTTGGTAACGAGGTTGCCATGCTGGTCGACGGTGTCACCAAGCTGACCAATCTCCAGCTGTCCAGCTCTGAAACCAAACAAGCAGAAAACTTCCGCAAGCTCTTTATGGCGATGTCCAAGGACTTGCGCGTTATTCTCGTCAAACTTGCCGACCGTCTGCACAACATGCGGACAATCAAGGCGATGCGGCCGGAAAAACAAATTCAGAAGGCCCGTGAAACGATGGACATCTATGCGCCCCTGGCCGGGCGCATGGGGATGCAGTGGATGCGCGAAGAACTGGAGGATCTGGCTTTTCGCGTCCTCAACCCCGAAGGCCGCGCCAGCATCATTCGGCGCTTCATCACACTACAAAAAGAAACTGGCGACGTCATTCACCGGATCACCGGCGACATGCGGCACGAATTGGAAAAAGCGGACATCGACGCCGAGGTATTTGGCCGAGCCAAGAAACCCTATTCGATTTGGCGCAAGATGCAGGAGAAAGAGATCGGGTTTTCCCGTCTGTCCGACATCTACGGCTTCCGCATCATCACCCGATCAAAGGCAGATTGTTATGCCACATTGGGCGTGATCCACCAGCGGTGGCGCGCCATTCCGGGCCGCTTCAAGGATTACATCAGCGAACCCAAATCGAACGGCTATCGATCGATCCACACAACCGTTTCCGGTCGCGACGGCAAGCGCGTTGAAGTGCAGATTCGCACCCGCCAGATGCACGATGTTGCTGAAACCGGGGTCGCCGCACACTGGTCCTATCGTGACGGTGTGCGCAGCGAAAACCCCTTTGCCGTGGACCCTGCGAAATGGGTGGCATCACTCACCGAACAGTTCGACGGCGAGGACGACCACGAAGATTTCCTCGAAGCGGTCAAGCTCGAGATGTATCCCGACAAAGTGTTTTGCTTCACACCCAAAGGCGACGTTGTGAAACTGCCCCGTGGTGCGACGCCTTTGGACTTTGCATATGCAATCCACACACGGATCGGTTCGGGCTGCGTTGGCGCAAAGGTCGATGGTATCCGTGTACCGCTTTGGACCCGCCTCAAGAACGGGCAGTCGGTGGACATTGTCACTGCCGAAGGGCAAAGCCCTCAGGCGACCTGGTTGGACATTGCAACAACAGGCAAGGCGAAATCGGCCATCCGGCGCGAACTTCGCGAGGCTGGACGCGAACGCTACGCACAATTGGGCCGAGAGCTGGCCCGTTCCGCATTCGAGAACGTGGGAAAAAAAGCGAGCGACAAAGTACTTGAGATGGCCGCGCGGAACCTGCGCATCCCAGACGCCCAAGAACTTCTGGCCCGTCTTGGAAGTGCTGAAATGTCGGCGAGCGAGGTGGTTGCGGCTGTCTATCCCGACCTTGCGCCGGAACCGTCCGATTTCATCGAGATGCAAAGTGCCGTGATCGGCCTCAATAAGGGGCAAGCCTTTGATCGCGCACCGTGTTGCCAGCCACTTCCCGGTGAGCGAATCGTTGGGATTGTCCAGCGCGGCAAAGGTGTGACCGTTCACTCGATCGACTGCGGTGCGTTGGCAGCTTACGAAGATCATCCGTCGCGATGGCTCGATCTGCATTGGGCCGCCGGGAGCCACCCACCAGTCTATGCCGTATCTCTTGAACTAACGATCGGGAACGATGCTGGGGTACTGGGACGGATTTGCACATTGATCGGAGAAAAAAAGGCCAATATCTCTGACCTGATTTTTGTGGATCGCAAACCGGACTTTTACAAACTGCTTCTAGACATCGACCTGAGTGATGCAAACCATCTTCACGCTGTCATGTCCGCGCTCGAAGCCGAAAGTGATGTAGCGTCCGTGGTTCGGCGACGCGATCCTACATTGTCGATTCAGGCGGCTGCGGCCGAATAAGAAGATCGAAGGGACGCAACTTGGTATTCAAACGGCGGGACAGGCGGTCGATCTTGACCACCCTCCGTGAGGCGCTTTGGCCGCGCGGCGGCTGGACTCGTGCCGCACGTTACGTCCAACACCGTTTGAACCGCCTACCCGATCCCCCGGAAAGAATTGCACGGGGCATCTTTGCTGGCGTCTTGACGACGTTCACTCCCTTCTATGGACTTCACTTCGTCACGGCTGGCATCATCGCCTGGGTGATGCGCGGCAACATCCTAGCAGCACTTCTGTCGACCTTCTTTGGAAACCCGCTGACCTATGTCCCTATCAGCGTAGCATCGCTTCAAACTGGGTATTGGCTTTTGGGTCTCGGGGAAATCCGGCACAGCCACGGCAGCATCGGCTACAAATTCGCCAAGGCTGGCGAAGACCTCTGGCGCAACTTTGTGGCCATGTTCACCGACGCAAAAGCCAACTGGGAAGGGTTGCGCATCTTCTACGACGAGGTGTTCTTTCCTTGGCTTGTCGGCGGCATTCTTCCCGGCATTCTGTGTGGTCTTGTGTGCTATTACCTGTCCGTGCCGCTGATCCGCGCATACCAGAATCGGCGCAAGGGCGTATTAAAAGCCAAATTGGCCTCTTTGAAGAAAAAGAAGAAACAGGCTGACGACGGGCAAGCGGCGGACTAGGTTCAGCCTCAATAATGGAGGCGAGAATGACTGACTATGCAGGCCGCTTGCGGCTCGGTGTGAATATCGACCACGTGGCCACTCTGCGCAATGCGCGCGGAGGTGACCTCCCCGATCCCGTGCGCGCTGCTCAACTGGCTGAAGAGGCCGGAGCCGACGGCATCACCGCGCATCTCCGCGAAGACCGCCGACACATCATCGACAGCGATATCGACCGCCTCATGGAAACCCTGCGCGTGCCGCTGAATTTCGAGATGGCCGCAACCGAAGAAATGCAAAAGATCGCCCTGCGTCACAAACCGCATGCAGTTTGCATAGTCCCCGAAAAGCGCGAGGAACGAACCACCGAAGGTGGTCTTGAAGTCGCGCGAGAGGAAAACAAACTGGCCGGGTATATCGCCCCCCTACGCGAGGCCGGATGCCGCGTGTCAATCTTCATCGGCGCAGATGAACGCCAGATCACTGCAGCACACCGCATTGGCGCACAGGTCATCGAACTGCATACGGGCGCCTATTGCGATGCCCATGCCGAGGGTGATTTCGAAACCCGTGACCGCGAATTGGAGATGATGCGCGAAATGTCAGCCTACGCACATTCGCTAGGCCTTGAGGTCCATGCTGGGCACGGTTTGAACTACGACACCGTCACGCCAGTCGCAGCTTTCCCCGAAGTGGTCGAGCTTAATATTGGTCACTTTTTGATCGGGGAATCAGTTTTCCGCGGACTTGGACCAGCGATGGCGGAAATGCGTCGCCTGATGGATGACGCACGGGCCTAACGGACTCGTATGAACCGCCCGCTTCTGACCTATTTGGCGATTCTGATCGCTGGCGTTTCGATCCTTGTGCTCGAAGTTGCCCGATCCGGCGTGACCTTTACGGACCGTTTCGTTGCCTCAACCCCAGTGACCACACTGACGCGGGACGGCGCGGAGGGGCCAAATGTGGTCATCGCACACGGCTTCGCCGGATCGCGCGCGATGATGCAAGGCTATGGCCTGACACTCGCACAGGCGGGTTACCGCGTGCACATGTTCGACTTCGAAGGCCACGGCGCGCACCCCGTGCCGATGTCGGGTGATGTGACACGAATCGAAGGTACAACCCGCCTTCTGATGAACCAAACCCGCGCAGTGATCGGTGACGTGGCCGATGGCACCCCTGTTGCGTTGTTGGGCCACTCAATGGCTACGGACGTTCTAATCCGCGTCGCATTGGAGGAGCAAACCGGCCCGCTCGTCCTGCTGTCGGCTTTCTCGCAGGCGGTCACGGCGGATCGACCGCAAGACATGGTGCTGATCTCGGGCCAGTGGGAACCGCACCTGCGGGAATTCGGCGTCAATGCATTGCAGATGGTCAATCCCGACGCGCAGGAAGGCGAAACCGTAGAACAGGGCGATGTGATCCGGTCCGCGATCATCGCACCGTGGACGGAACATGTCTCGATCCTGCAATCCCGCGCCGGGCGACTGGCCGCACTGAACTGGCTAAACCGCGCTTATGACCGCGATACTTTGGTATCGGCGCCGCCGACCGGTTGGGCGTTTCTGGCTTTGATGGCGTCCATCACGGTCCTCGCGTCCGTTTTGGCGCGGTTTGTCGTGCCGGACACACCTCTGCCCCCGAGTCACCAACCCGGCGTCGTGCGCTATATCGGCACTTTGCTTGTCCCAGCCATTCTCACACCCATCATCGCCTTGCCTCTGGATTTCGGCGTCTTGCCTGTCTTGGTCGCGGATTATCTGGCCATTCATCTGGGTGTGTTCGGGTTGCTCAGCCTTGCGATGCAACGCTGGCTTTGGGGGCGTTTCCCCCTTGGTTGGACTGGAGTGGAGATTTTCACGCTCGCACTAGTGGCATTGCTTGCTTGGGGGATCGGCGTGTTCGGATTTGCGCTCGACCGCTATGGCGCGAACTTCTTTCCCATCGCGGAACGCCTGCCTATCATTGCGGCCTTGGTCATCGGCGCGATCCCGTTCATGGTCGCTGATGCGCAACTGGTTTGGAAAGCCTCTCTCTGGCGGCGCATCGCGGCACGGGCGGCGCTGTTGGTGTCGCTGGGCATAGCCGTCGCGCTTGATCTGGAAGGATTGTTCTTTTTGCTGATCATTGCACCCGTGATCGTTCTGTTTTTCTTTGTTCACGGTGCGATGGGCCGCGCGTTCGGCAAACGTGCCGGTCCCCTATTGGCCGGGATCGGACTTGGGATCATCCTTGCTTGGGCACTGGGTGTCAGCTTTCCCATGTTTGCAGCCACCGGAGGTGGGACATGATCATCGGCATCGGAACCGATCTTGCCAATATCGACCGTATCGCAGCGACCCTTGATCGGTTCGGCGACCGCTTTCGCAACCGCGTGTTTACCGAGACCGAGCAGCGCAAGGCGGAACGCCGTCGCGATGTGGCGGGCACCTACGCGAAACGCTGGGCCGCAAAAGAGGCATGCTCCAAGGCACTTGGCACCGGGCTGCGGATGGGGATTGCATGGAAGGATATGTCGGTCCGCAACCTGCACACAGGACAGCCCGTGATGGAAGTCACGGGCTGGGCCAAGAAACGACTGGAAGACCTCACCCCCCCGGGTCACGAGGCGATCATTCACGTCACGCTGACGGACGATCACCCTTGGGCGCAGGCCACTGTCCTGATTGAGGCACGACCGAAGTAACAGGCGCTTGGCTTGACACCCGCGCCGCCCCCGCTCATGTAGCGCGGGACATTCGAGCAAAAGGCAGGAACATGGCGTCTGAACCCAAGAAAAGCGGCGGGATCGTCGAGACGATCAAAACCATCGTCTACGCCCTCTTGATCGCCGGCGTCTTCCGGACCCTGTTTTTCCAACCTTTCTGGATTCCGTCAGGGTCGATGAAGGACACGCTGTTGATTGGCGATTTCCTTTTCGTCAATAAGATGTCCTACGGATATTCCTACGCCTCATGCCCGTCGCTCTATCTGCCGAATTTCGGCATCGACGTGGACGCGAAAGACCTCTGCGGCTGGGCCGATGGCGACAACAGCCGCCTGTTCGGCTCTGAACCTGAACGCGGAGACGTCGCAGTGTTCCGTCATCCCGTCACCGGACGCGATTTCATCAAGCGTGTGATCGGCCTACCGGGTGACGAAGTTCAGATGATCCGTGGCGTGCTGCACATCAACGGCACCGCAGTTGAGCTGGCACAGCAACCAGACTTTGAAGAAACCGCCTCACCTCAAGGTCCTCAAGGTTTGCGCCCGCGCTGTGCGAATGGCCCGGTTGGCACAGGCGGCACCTGTATCAAGGAACGCTTTGCGGAAACCCTGCCCAATGGCCGGACCCATTCGATTCTGAACATCGGTACACAAGGATCGGACAACACCCCGGTCTACACCGTGCCCGAGGGCCATTTCTTCATGATGGGTGACAACCGCGACAATTCATCGGACAGCCGTGTGCCCAGCGTTGCGGGCGGAGTCGGGTTCGTACCCTATGAAAACATGATCGGTAAAGCCAATCGCGTGATGTTCTCGTCTGCTGGATCGTCCATGCTGTTCTTCTGGACATGGCGCGGTGACCGCTTCTTTGAGAAGATCGAATAGTGAAACTTTCGGCTGACCTTCAGACGCTTTCGACGCGTTTGGGGCATCGGTTCGAACGCCCCGAGTTACTGGTGCGCGCAGTGACCCATTCGTCGCGCGCCGGGGTAAATCGTGACGACAACCAACGGCTGGAGTTTCTAGGCGACCGCGTGCTTGGTTTGGTCATGGCAGAAGCCCTGCTGGCCGAAGACAAAGGTGCCTCCGAAGGACAACTCGCCCCACGGTTCAACGCCCTTGTTCGCAAAGAAGCCTGCGCCGACGTGGCGCGTCAGATTGAACTTGGCGACTCGCTCAAACTGGGTCGGTCCGAGATGATGTCGGGGGGACGACGCAAGCAGGCGCTGCTTGGCGACGCGATGGAAGCCGTGATCGCTGCAGTCTATCTCGACGCAGGGTTCGACACAGCCAGAGACATGGTCCTTCGCCTTTGGGGCAGCAGGATCGTTTCCGTTAAGGAAGACGCGCGCGACGCCAAGACCGCCTTGCAGGAATGGGCACAAGCCCGCGCAATGCCACCGCCCAGCTATGTTGAACTGTCGCGCGAAGGCCCGGATCATGCTCCGGTGTTCGTGATCGAAGTCCGCCTTGAGGACGGCCAGACCGCTGAGGCAAAGGCCGGCTCTAAACGTCAGGCGGAACAAGCGGCGGCCAAGACGTTGCTTAGCACTGTCGAAAAGAGCAAATCTTGAGCGACAACCTCCGTGGTAGCCTCTTCATGGTGCTTGCCATGCTGGGTTTTGCCATCGAAGACGCATTCTTCAAAGCGGCGACAGGCACCGGCGACGTTTCAGCTGGGGTCGGGACAATGTTGTTCGGCATCTTCGGCACAGGGTTCTTCGTACTCTACGCGCTTTGGAGCAAGGAACCATTGGTCAGCCGCGCCTATATCGAAGGTCCGCTGTTGATCCGGTCGGCGTTCGAAATCTTGGGCCGTCTGTTCTTTGCCCTCAGCCTTGCCTTTGCTCCGCTATCAACGACCTCCGCCATCTTGCAAGCTGCACCTTTGGTCGTGACTTTGGGCGCTGTGATTGTTCTCAAGGAAAAGGTCGGTCTACGTCGATGGGTCGCAATGGCCATCGGCTTTTCCGGTGTGCTCTTGATCCTGCGCCCCACACCATCGGGCTTTGACGCGACCGCAGTCTTTGCCGTGCTTGGCATGATCGGCTTTGCGGGGCGCGACCTGATGACCCGCGCCAGCCCACCCGAAGTGTCCGCCACACAGTTGGGCATCCTTGGTTTCCTAATGGTGTTGATCGCCGGGGTCGTGATCACACTGTTTGAAAGCGCTCCAATATCTGCTCCCAGTGTGCCAGCCTTGACGATGTTGATGGGTACTGGGTTCGCGGGACTGATTGGCTACAGCGCCCTGACCAAAGCAATGCGCACCGGCGAAGTATCCGTGGTGGCTCCGTTCAGGTACTCACGGCTCTTGATCGCGCTGGTCTTTGCCTATCTGATCTTCGGAGAACGGCCCGATGCACTTACTCTGATCGGCGCTACCTTGATTGTCGGCAGCGGCGTCTACACCTTGGTGCGAAGCGGGCGTAAAGACAGGGCTGGTTCTGCCCCCCGATCTGGCGTATGACGCCGGACTTCTAAGGATGGATGCACCTATGACCACGCGCGCCGGTTTCGTCGCTTTGATCGGAGAGCCCAATGCGGGCAAGTCCACGCTGACCAATCAGATGGTTGGCGCGAAAGTGTCGATCGTGACCCACAAGGTCCAGACCACCCGTGCGCGCCTTCGTGGCGTGGCCATCGAAGGCGATGCGCAGATCGTTCTGGTGGACACACCCGGCCTGTTCAAACCGCGCCGCCGTCTAGACCGCGCGATGGTTGCGGCCGCATGGAGCGGCGCGTCGGATGCCGATATCGTTGTTCTGCTGATCGAAGCACATCGCGGCATCACGGAAGGCGTTGATGCGATCCTTGAAAATCTTGCCGAGGTAGTGGGCAAACGCCCCGTCGCACTGGCCATCAACAAGATCGACCGCGTCGAGGCACAGCACCTGCTAAAATTGTCGCAGGAAATGAACGAAAGATTCGCATTCACCGAGACCTTCATGATCTCGGCTGAGAAGGGTCACGGCGTCAAACATCTGCGCAATTGGCTGGCTTCTGAACTGCCCGAAAGCCCATGGCTTTACCCCGAAGACCAGATCGCCGATTTGCCGCTGCGCATGATCGCAGCCGAGATGACACGCGAAAAGCTAACGCTTCGTTTGCATCAGGAACTGCCCTACCAACTCACCGTTGAGACCGAAAGCTGGGAAGAACGCGACGATGGATCGGCGCGGATCGACCAGATCATCTATGTGGTTCGCGACGGTCACAAGGGCATCGTCCTGGGAAACAAGGGCGAAACGATCAAAGCCATCAGCAAGGCCGCGCGCGAAGAACTGGAAGAGTTCCTGGGCCGTCGCATCCATTTGTTCATGCAAGTGAAAGTCCGCGAAAAGTGGCTGGATGAAGCCGAGCGTTATTCCGAGATGGGCCTCGATTTCAAGGACGGCAATGCCTGAAGCACGGTTGGCCAGTGGCCTCTGGGCGCATGCCTATCTGCGTCGCCTTGCCCTTGCGAACATACCCGCCTTTGTTACCGCGCACGGAGACGATACCGCGGGGGCCGTTCTGGTCAAACTCAACACTCTCGATGGCAAGGCCAAGGCCTTTGTTCGCCAATACGATCTGATAACCGGCGCACGCGCATGGCAAGTCTTGGCCGATGGCACCGAAACCGATGTCGATGCGAGCATTGCAAAACAGCGCAGCTTTGACAGCGACCTTTGGGTGATCGAAGTCGAAGACCGTGCCGGGCGGCACCTTCTGGAAGAAGACGGGTTGTCGGGCTAAGCTCCTGTCATGGACTGGCGCGACACAGGCATTCTTCTCAGCAGCCGCCGACACGGCGAAAGTTCGATGATCATCGACGTGTTCACGCCCGAACGTGGGCGCCACGCGGGCGTCGTGCGCGGCGGGGCTTCGCGCAAGGTTGCGCCAATCCTGCAACCCGGCGCGCAGCTTGATCTGGCGTGGCGTGCACGGCTAGAGGATCATCTGGGCAGCTTTACCGTGGAACTCCAGCGCTCTCGCGCGGCAATAGCCATGCAGAACCGCACCACGCTTTCCGGTCTGAATGCCACATTGGCTCTATTGGCATTCGTCCTGCCCGAACGAGAGGCCCATCCAATCTTATATGCCCACACACAGAACCTTCTGGATCTGCTAGATCAGACCGATCTTTGGCCGCTGGCCTATCTGCGGTGGGAAACTGCGTTGCTCGACGATCTGGGATATGGCCTTGACCTAACATGCTGTGCCGTCACCGGATCAACCGATGGACTGGTCTATGTTTCCCCCAAATCTGGCCGCGCGGTGTCGGCGCAAGGTGCTGGCGAATGGGCCGATAGGCTCTTGCCCCTGCCCGCCGCGCTACGCGACGGCGGCGCAACCGAAACTGCCGATATCGCCGATGCGTTGGGGCTGACGGGCTATTTCCTTGAACACAAACTGGCGGCTGATCAGGTGGGTAAACCTCTACCCGAGGCACGAGCCCGGTACATAGATATTCTGAACCGCGCCGTCAGCCGTCCAACATCAGCTTATTGATCAGTCACAGGTCACGCAGGATGAGCGAAGTTTGGAAAACACCAAAACGTCGCCTTTTCAGTGACACACAGGCACGATAGGTAAGGGGCATGATGATGACGGTGCCCAACTTCCTGACTGTCTTGCGCCTTCTGGCTGCGCCAGGAGTGGCCCTCATGTTCCTATATTTCTCGCGCCCGGCTGCGGATTGGTTTGCCCTGATACTGTTTGTCCTGGCCGCCATCACCGACTGGTTTGACGGCTACCTTGCCCGCGCCTGGAAACAGGAAAGCAAACTTGGTGCGATGCTCGACCCGATTGCCGACAAGGCGATGGTGGTGATCGCGCTCATGGTCATCGTTGGATATTCTTCGATGTCACCGTGGTTGGTTCTGCCTGCAACTTTCATTCTCTTCCGCGAAGTCTTTGTCTCCGGTCTGCGTGAGTTCCTTGGCGACACAGCCGGCACGCTTAAGGTCACACCGCTAGCTAAGTGGAAGACCACCCTGCAGATGGTCGCCATCGCGGTCCTGTTCGCACAGGGCGTGTTTGAACACTACCTTGGTATGTCTGCCATGGGCATGAGCCCCGAGATATTCCAAGATGTGATGATGGGGAATGAAGAAGACTTGCAGGGCCTTTGGTGGAAACATGCCGGGATGGTCTGGACAGGGAATGCAGGTATCATCTTGCTGTGGCTCGCCGCCTTCCTCACACTGATCACCGGGTGGGATTATTTCCGCAAGGCCGCGCCGTTTTTGAAGGATTGACGAGATGGACGTGTTGTATTTCGCTTGGGTCCGCGAACGGATCGGGCTGCCCAAGGAAACCGTGACCACCGACGCGGAAACCGTGTCGGATCTGGTGGCAGAACTGCGCGCTCGCGAAGACCGCTATGACCTCGCCTTTTCCGACCTGAGCGCGTTGCGCGTCGCAGTCGATCAGGAACTCACAGACTTTGACGCGTCGATCAAAGGCGCACGGGAAGTGGCATTCTTTCCTCCGATGACAGGCGGCTGATGCGCATCGTCGTCCAAGAAACCCCGTTCGAATTTGGCGCCGAAGCGGAAGCCTTTGCAAATGGCCGTCACGACATGGGGGCGATTGTCACCTTCACTGGCGTGGTGCGGGATTTCGGCAATGGGGGGCTCGATACGATGGAGATCGAACATTACCCGGGCATGACCCAGAAAGCGCTTGAAACCATCGCCGCCGAAGCGGTCACGCGGTGGTCCTTGGGCGACGTTCTTGTGATCCACCGCTACGGACGGATGGAGCCGGGTGAAAAGATCATGATGGTCGCCACCGCAGCACCACACCGCAAGGACGCGTTCGAAGCAGCAGAATACCTGATGGACTACCTCAAATCCCGCGCCCCGTTCTGGAAAAAAGAACACGCAACAACCGGTGAAACCAACTGGGTGGCTGCGAAAGACGAAGACGAAAACGCACTCACGCGCTGGTAGCTTGTTTGATGGCATGATCGGTCATATGATTTGACCAATTCAACCAGAAACGAGCATCATGCCTTTCCAACCTGTCACCCCAGAAAAGCTGTCCACGTCAGTCACCCGGCAGATTGAAAAGCTGATCCTGCAAGGCATCCTGCGTCCGGGCGAACGTTTGCCATCAGAGCGTGAACTCGCCGAGCGGCTGAATGTCTCGCGCCCGTCGCTGCGGGAATCCATCGCGGACCTGTCAGAGCGCGGGTTGCTGACCAGCCGCGCGGGTGCTGGCGTGTATGTGGCGGATGTTCTTGGCTCTGCCTTCTCGGACGCCCTGATCCAACTGTTTGCCAACCACGACGAAGCAGTGTTCGACTACCTGTCATTCCGTCGCGACATGGAAGGCCTTGCAGCCGAACGCGCCGCACGTTTGGCCTCGGACACGGACCTCAAGGTCATCAACACGGTGTTCGAACGGATGGAAACCGCCCACCAAAAACGGAATCCAACAGACGAGGCCGCGCTAGATGCAGAATTTCACCTGTCGATCATCGAAGCCAGCCATAACGTCATCATGCTTCACATGATGCGGTCGATGTACCAGCTGCTGCGCGAGGGTGTGTTCTACAACCGCCAGATCATGTTCCGCCAACGCACGACCCGCGCGACCCTGCTGGACCAACACCGCGCGATCAACGACGCGCTACAGGCACGGGAACCCAATGCAGCCCGCAAGGCGGTGGTGGATCACCTGACCTATGTAGAATCCTGCCTTGCGGACAACCGCAAGGCAGAGGTGCACGAAGCCGTGGCACGGCAGAGATACGAACATACGCTGGCCAAGGGCTGAAATGCATCGGCGCATTTCATAGAAACCATCATTGGTTTCCCGACCCTAGGTCGCCACGCGCGCTTTCATCAGCCCGTCTTCTTTCAGCTTGGCATGGCATTCGTCCAGCGATTTCCATGCGCGTTCGATCAGCGTGTCGATTTCCTCGTGCGAAATCACAAGCGACGGGGAGATGATCATCCGGTCACCGACATGGCGCATGATCAGGTTGTTGGCAAAGCACCGTTCCCGGCAAACAAACCCAACTGTCCCCGCGTCAGACTCGAACGCTGCACGTGATGCCTTATCCGGCGTCAGGGCAATGCTGCCCATCATGCCGACAATCTTCGCCTCGCCTACCAGCGGATGGTCAGTCAGCGCCTCGAACTTCTCTTTCAAGTACGGCCCGGTCTCTTCCCGCACGCGGGTGACGATGCCTTCCTCGTCGAGGATACGCAGGTTCTCCAAGGCGACGGCACAGGCAACCGGGTGCCCGGAATAGGTATAGCCGTGGTTGAACTCGACATTGCTGATGACCTCGGCCACCTCATCACAGATCAGCGACCCACCAATCGGCTGATAACCCGAGGACAGCCCCTTGGCGATTGTCATGATGTGCGGACGGATGTTCATGGTCTGCGACCCGAACCAATTGCCCGTGCGACCAAACCCGCAGATCACCTCGTCCGCGATCAGCAGGATGCCGTACTTGTCGACGATGCGCTGAATCTCGGGCCAGTAGGTTTCCGGCGGCACAATCACGCCACCCGCACCCTGCACCGGCTCTGCGATGAACGCGGCAACCCGGTCTGGTCCCAACTCTTCGATGGCTGTCTCCAACTGCCGTGCGCGCTCCAGTCCGAATTCTTCGGGTGTCATGTCACCCCCCTCGGCCCACCAGTTCGGCTGGTCGATATGATGAATGTTGGGGATCGGCATCCCCCCCTGCATGTGCATACCCTTCATGCCACCCAAAGACCCTGAGCCAACGGACGAGCCGTGATAGGCGTTCCAGCGCGAGATCACGATGTTCTTTTCCGGCTGGCCCTTCTCGGCCCAGTAGGTGCGCACAAGCCGCAGGTTCGTATCGTTTGCTTCGGATCCGGACCCGGCGAAAAAGACCTGATTGAAGCCCTCTGGCGCCAATTCAGCCAGCTTTTGCGACAGCGCAATGGCCGGTACATGGGTCGTCTGAAAGAAGGTGTTGTAATACGGAAGCTCTTCCATCTGTCGAGCTGCGACCTGCGCCAATTCCTTGCGACCATAACCGATATTCACGCACCAGAGTCCCGCCATCGCATCCAAGATGCGGTGCCCGTCACTGTCTGTCAGCCACACCCCATCGGCCCGCGTAATGACGCGCGCACCCTTGGAGGCAAGTTCGGTCCCGTGCGTAAAAGGGTGCATGTGATGCGCCGCATCGAGGGCCTGCAATTCAGCTGTTGGCATGTGATTGGTGATCGTGACCATGGGAGCAAATCCTATTCCGGAAGGTTGCCACCAAAATATGATCAAATTATTTCAAGTCAATCGAATCAGATGAGTCCCTGACGGATTTGTTCCATGCCCTGCGCAACATCTCCGACCATGGCTTCCGCCGCCGCTTCAGCATCATTTGACCCAAGGGCAGCCAACACATCTTTATGACGGTCCGGAAGATTACGTGTTCCGAATTGCCCGCAGACCACGCGCAGCGACGGACCGAACCGCAACCAGAGCCGATCCACCATCTCAGTCAGGATTGGCGCTTGCGCCAACGCGTTCAGATCGGCGTGAAAGCTGTGATTCTCGACAAGATAACGCCGCACATCCCCGCGCCGTATCGCTGCATCCAGACATTGGTCAATTTCCGCCAAGCGTACCACGTCCTGTGGTGTGGCCCGGTGCGCCGCACGCCGCGCGAGTTCCGGTTCCAACGCCTTGCGCGCAATGCTTAGTTCTTCGATTGCCTGCGCATCCAACACAGGAACAGCGATTCGGCGGTTGCCCAGAAACTCCAACGCCCCTTCCGCTGTCAATCGACGCAAGGCCTCACGCACCGGGGTCATCCCGACGCCCAATGCTTTGGTCAAACCCTGAATTGTCACAGGTTGGCCTGGCTCAAATTCCCCGAACAGAATCTGGTCGCGCAATTGACGATACACCAGTTCATGCGCGGGCAAACGAACCGGCTCTGCCATTGGCTTCAACGATATCTGTCCCGCCATCTTTTTCCTCTCGAACTGCTGCGTCTTTGGGCAGAATGCCTGATTGCCTGCCTCTGACAAGTCATCTTGCACGTTCCAAACGGAAGTGAAAACATTACGCCTATTGCCAGACTGGGCAAGATTTGATCAAATTCAGATGCACAGGGCCGCAAGTGCCTTGAGATCAACGGGAGACTTTCATGAAAACCCATCTGCTGACCATGACCGCAGGTGCCGCACTTATGGCATCACTCGCAACCGCCGAGGAAGTGCGCGTCTACAACTGGTCCGACTACATCGACGAAGAACTGCTGACCAAGTTCGAAGAAGAAACCGGGATCGACCTGATCTACGATGTGTTCGACAGCAACGAACTGCTCGAAACCAAGATGCTGGCTGGCGGGTCTGGCTATGACGTCGTGGTTCCGACTGGCACGTTCCTGCAACGCCAGATCCAAGCAGGCGCGTTCCAGAAACTCGACATGTCCAAGCTGGCCAACAGTGGCAATATGTGGGACGTGATCGAAAAACGGACGGCGCAGTACGATCCGGGCAACGAATACTCGATCAACTACATGTGGGGCACCACCGGTATCGGAGTGAATACTGGCAAGGTCGCCGAAGTGCTTGGTGCCGACGCGCCAATTGGATCGCTGGACCTCGTCTTCAACCCAGAGAACATGGAAAAGCTGTCCTCTTGCGGCGTTCATTTCCTTGACGCTCCGACGGAAATGATCCCAGCAGCTCTGGCCTATGCCGGACTTGATCCGGACCGCAAGGATGACGAAGCGTTGGCAGCGGCCGAAGAAGTTCTGATGGCGGTGCGCCCGTACATCCAGAAATTCCACAGCTCGGAATACATCAACGCACTGGCGAATGGTGACATCTGCGTTGCATTCGGCTGGTCCGGTGACATCCTACAGGCGCGTGACCGTGCTGCCGAAGCCGAGAACGGCGTCGAAGTCGCCTACAACGCTCCGGCCGAAGGTGCGCTGATGTGGTTCGACCAAATGGCGATCCCCGTCGATGCTCCTAATCCAGAAGGCGCGCATACGTTCCTGAACTTCATCATGGACGCGCAGAACATGGCGGCAGCATCCAACTACGTATACTACGCCAACGGCAACGCGGCTTCCAAAGAGTTCCTTGTCGAAGACGTGATTGGTGACACTGCGATCTATCCTGACGAAGCGACGCTCGAAAAGCTGTACACTGTGACACCCTTCCCGCCGCGCGAACAGCGTTCGCTGACGCGGATGTGGACCAAGGTCAAGTCGGGCACCTGATCCGAAGTGCTCTAAATATCCGGCGGGGTTTTCCCGCCGGATAGTGTCTTGGCTCAGAGGTACCTCAAGTGTCCCAAACCGTTTTCGCCCCGTGGGAAAACCCCACCGAAAAGCCCCTTATCCAGTTTAAGAACGTCACCAAGCGGTTCGGTGACTTCACCGCCATTGACGATCTGACACAGGACATCTTCGCACGCGAGTTTTTCGCGCTTCTCGGGCCATCTGGCTGCGGCAAGACCACGATGATGCGGATGCTCGCCGGGTTCGAGGCACCGACCCAAGGCCAGATTTTCATCGCTGGTCAGGACATGGCCAAGATCCCGCCGAACAAACGCGCGGTGAACATGATGTTTCAGTCATACGCGCTGTTTCCACACCTGAGCGTCTGGGAAAACATCGCCTTTGGCCTCAAGCGCGAAGGCAAGGACAAGGACACCATCGCGGCGCGCGTCGAAGAGATGCTGCGCCTGACCCGCCTCAGCAAATTCGCGAAACGCAAACCGCACCAGATTTCCGGCGGTCAACGGCAGCGCGTGGCACTCGCCCGCTCCTTGGCCAAAGCCCCAAAACTGCTCCTGCTTGATGAACCGCTCGGCGCGCTCGACAAGAAACTGCGTCAGGACACTCAATTCGAACTGATGGATATCCAGGAAAAGACCGGCACAACTTTCGTCATCGTGACCCATGATCAGGAAGAAGCGATGACTGTCGCAAGCCGCGTCGCCGTGATGGACGAAGGCCAGATCATTCAGGTCGCCACCCCAGCACAAATCTACGAAGCGCCTAATTCCGTTTATGTGGCGGATTTCATCGGCGACGTGAACATCATCTCGGGCCGCGCCAAACCCAATGGCGAAAAGGTCGCGACGCAATGGGCAGAAGGTCAGCCAGATATTATCGGGACAACGGCCACGAAATTTGATGCCGGGCAGGAAATCCACTTTGCCATCCGCCCCGAAAAGGTCGCGATTAGCACAGAAGAACCGCAGGATGCGGCCAACAGAGTGCGCGGCAGGGTTCTCGATATCGCCTATCTCGGCAACATCTCGACCTATCACGTCGAACTGCCCACAGGGCATGTCATCAAGGCACAGACCGCCAACACCCGCCGCCTGTCTCGGCGTCAAATCACATGGGAAGACCCGGTCTGGCTCAGCTGGACAGACACCGCCGGTGTCCTGTTGGAGCGCTAGGGAATGCGGCGCTTCATTCTCATTGCGGTGCCCTACCTGTGGCTGGCGGCGCTGTTCTTGATCCCGTTCGTCATCGTTCTGAAAATCTCTTTGTCCGATGTGGCGCTAGCACGCCCCCCTTACATGCCTCAACTCGATTTCGCTGCCGGGTGGGACGGGTTCAAATCCTTCTTCGCCGCGCTCGATTTCGAAAACTTCTGGTTTCTCACCACCGACGATCTTTACTGGAAAGCCTACCTCAGCTCACTCCGGATCGCGCTCACATCAACCGTAATGACGCTTCTGGTCGGGTATCCGATCGCCTATGCCATGGCGCGCGCCGCCCCGGAATGGCGGCCCACGCTACTGATGCTGGTGATCCTGCCCTTCTGGACCAGCTTCCTGATCCGCGTCTACGCATGGATGGGCATCCTGTCGAACGAAGGCCTGCTCAACCAGTTCCTGCTCTGGCTGGGTGTGATCAACGAACCGCTGACAATTCTGAACACCAACACCGCCGTCTATATCGGCATCGTCTACACCTACCTGCCCTTCATGATCCTGCCCATCTATTCGGCACTGGAACGCTTGGATGACAGCCTGCTGGAAGCTGCCGAAGACCTAGGCTGCTCACGGCTCAGCGCGTTTTGGCTCGTGACGATTCCACTGTCGAAGAACGGCATCATCGCGGGCTGTTTCCTCGTCTTTATCCCGGTGATCGGGGAATTCGTGATCCCATCTCTGCTGGGCGGATCCGGCACCCTGATGATCGGCAAAGTGCTATGGGAGGAGTTCTTTTCCAACCGCGACTGGCCAGTGGCGTCGGCGGTGGCAGTAATTCTGCTGCTCATCCTCGTAATCCCGATCATCCTGTTCCAACGCAACGAACAGAAACAGCGCGAGGCAGAGGGATGAAACGGTTTTCTTGGTTCAACGCCACATCGCTCACGCTGGGCTTCGCGTTTCTCTATGTGCCTATGATCATCTTGGTGATCTATAGCTTCAACGCCTCCAAACTGGTCACAGTCTGGGCTGGCTTTTCGACCCAGTGGTACGGGGAACTGATCCGCAACGAAGAATTTCTCAACGCAGCTTGGGTCACCATAAAGGTGGCAGTGATGAGTTCGACCATTGCAACGGTTCTGGGCACAATGGCCGCCTATGTGCTGGTTCGCGCGGGTCGGTTTAGCGGGCGCACGCTATTCTCCGGCATGATCTACGCGCCGCTTGTCATGCCCGAAGTCATCACTGGTTTGTCCCTCCTCCTGCTGTTTATCGGCATTGGGTTGGACCGCGGCGTGCTGACCATCGTCCTCGCTCACACCACGTTCTCGATGTGCTACGTGTCAGTTGTCGTGTCCTCGCGCCTCGTCAGCTTTGACAAATCTCTGGAAGAGGCGGCACTGGATCTCGGCTGCTCTCCGTTCGAGGCCTTCCGCCTGGTCACTCTGCCGATCATCGCACCTGCGGTGATTTCAGGCTGGCTTCTGGCATTCACCCTGTCACTGGATGATCTGGTGATCGCCAGCTTCACCACAGGCCCGTCTGCCACCACCCTACCAATCAAGATCTTTTCAGCAGTGCGCCTTGGCGTCAGTCCAGAGATCAACGCGCTGTCCACGATCATGATCGCGATTGTTACTGTCGGCGTGATCACCGCGTCGCTGATCACCAAACAAGCAGCGGTCCGGCAAGCACGCGACGAACGTATGGCCGAACGCCCTGCATGAAGCGCATTTACGAGGCGGCGGCTTACCAAACACCGCAGTCCTGCTGGTGGCGTGATACCGCGTCGCCCACGGATCAGCCGCAACTGGACAGGGATCACAGAACAGAAATCGCCATCATCGGCGGTGGGTTCACAGGCCTGAACGCGGCGTTGATCTTGGCAAAGGCCAGCATTGAGACAATCGTCATTGATGCCGAACAGCCCGGCTGGGGCGCGTCTGGACGCAATGGCGGGTTTTGCTGCCTTGGCGGTTCAAAATTGAGCGGTGGGATTATCGGCCGCCGCTTTGGCGACGATCAACGTGCGGACTGGCACAAGGCCGAACGCGCGGCGGTCGACCATGTAGACGCGCTGCTCTCGGATAACAGGATAAACGCCGACCGCCATTCGGACGGTGAAACGCTTTTGGCCCACACGCCCAAAGCCATGCAAGAGATGTTGGCCAGCCGTGATGAAGCCAAGACAAGCTATGGCGTGACAGCCGAAGTCATTGCGGCCGAGGAGCTTCGCCAACGCGGCCTTGGCGGCACGTTTTATGGTGGCCTCACATTGCCCATTGGCTTTGCTCTGAACCCCGCCAAATACCACGCAGGGCTGGCACAAAGTGCGCGAGCGCTCGGGGTCCAGCTATTTGGGCAATCACCAGCTTTGTCGATCACCCGCACAGGCGGCAAATGGCGCGTGAGCACTCCCACAGGAACGATCACCGCCGACAAAGTGATCCTCGCCACCAACGGGTATTCCTCTGAAGACATCCCCAACTGGCTCCGCGCCCGGTATTTGCCGGTGCAGTCAAACATCATCGTTACCCGCCCGATCACCGAGGACGAACAAGCGCGGCAAGGCTGGACCAGCCTTCAGATGTGCTATGACAGCCGCATTCTTCTGCATTATTTCCGTCTGATGCCCGATGGACGCTTTCTTTTTGGGATGCGTGGTGGGTTGCGTGCAACGCCGAATTCCGAAGCCGCTCTGTCGCGAAAAATCCGCGCGGATTTCCACGCGCTTTTTCCCGCATGGCAGGATATCGACATCAGCCATGAATGGTCGGGTCTGTTGTGCCTGATGCGCAGGTTGACGCCCTTTGCCGGTGCTGTGCCGGATCAACCCGGTCTTTTTGCAGCCATGGGTTATCACGGCAACGGCGTGGCAATGGGCAGCTATCTGGGCGCACGACTGGCCGAGACTATAATAGGGCAACACCCTTCGGGGCCGGTGCCAGCATTTCTATCAACGCCGCCAGCCCGGTTTCCGCTGGGGTCACTACGGCGTCTGTTGCTCGCACCAGCCTATTCCGCAGCAACGCTTTTCGATCGCTAGAGCCGGCTTTCGAAAGGCGACGGGCACACGGTTTCGAAACAGCGCCGCAAGCCCGTTTGAACGCGCTTGCCCCAAGCCATTTCGAATTGGCTTGAAACCCGCCCAATCTCTTGTGCCGCTCTCCCCTGTTCGCTATTCCAGACGGAACCACGATTTCAGGGAGGAGCGTCATGCTCAAGCGTCCATTCGACAAGTCGAAACTGCCCAGCCGTCACGTCACCGAAGGCCCAGAACGCGCGCCGCATCGGTCCTATTACTATGCGATGGGCATGACCGAAGAAGAAATCCACCAGCCTCTCGTCGGCGTCGCCACATGCTGGAACGAAGCTGCCCCCTGTAACATCGCGCTCAACCGTCAGGCGCAAGCCGTGAAGATGGGTGTCAAACAGGCCTTTGGCACACCACGCGAATTCACCACCATTACCGTCACTGACGGGATCGCCATGGGCCACGAAGGCATGCGCTCGTCGCTTGCCTCGCGCGAAGCGATTGCCGATACGGTTGAACTGACCATGCGCGGCCACTCCTATGACGCGGTTGTGGGTCTTGCCGGCTGCGACAAATCCCTGCCCGGCATGATGATGGCAATGGTCCGCCTCAACGTCCCGTCGGTGTTCATCTACGGTGGGTCGATCCTCCCGGGCCGCGCCCCACAGGTTCAAGAGATCCCCGAAGATTTCCGCTCGCGCGATCTGACCGTTCAAGACATGTTCGAAGCTGTTGGCCGTCACCAGAACGACGAAATGTCGGACAAGGCGCTCGACATGCTGGAACGCGTTGCCTGCCCCAGCGCGGGTGCCTGCGGCGGCCAGTTCACGGCGAACACCATGGCCTGCGTGTCTGAGGCCATCGGTCTTGCGCTATTCAATTCGTCGGGCATGCCCGCTCCGTATGAATCCCGCGACGCCTATGGCGAAGCCTCTGGCCGGGCCGTGATGGACCTGATTGAACAAAACGTTCGCGCTCGTGACGTTGTCACCCTCAAGGCGCTGGAAAATGCCGCGCGTGTTGTGGCCTGTACCGGCGGCTCGACCAATGCTGGCCTCCACTTGCCCGCCATTGCCCACGAAGCCGGGATCGACTTTTTCCTCGA
Source organism: uncultured Marivita sp. (assembly GCA_947503115.1). Classification (GTDB taxonomy): domain Bacteria; phylum Pseudomonadota; class Alphaproteobacteria; order Rhodobacterales; family Rhodobacteraceae; genus Marivita. The sequence continues at coordinate 8,075 of CANNCS010000040.1, read as the reverse complement.
CGATGTTTGCGAAATTTTCCGCGACACCCCCTATTTCGTCGATCTCAAGCCCGGCGGAGCCTATGTCGCCAAGGATCTCTACGATGCGGGCGGCATCCCTGTTGTGATGAAGGAACTGCGCAAAGCAGGTCTTATTCACGAAGATTGCATCACAGCATCCACCCGCACCATCGGCGAAGAGCTTGACCGCATCGAACGCGAAGCGGATGGCAAAGTCATCTATGCCATTGAGACCCCAATCACCAAGACCGGCGGCGTTGTTGGCCTCAAGGGCAACCTCGCCCCCGAGGGTGCGATCGTGAAAGTGGCCGGCATCTCGGCCGAAGATCAGGTCTTCACCGGCCCCGCCCGTGTGTTCGAATGCGAAGAAGAAGCCTTCGCCGCTGTCAAAGCGCGTGAATACAAGGAAGGCGAAGTGATCGTCATCCGCAACGAAGGCCCCGCTGGCGGCCCCGGCATGCGCGAAATGCTCTCGACCACGGCGGCTTTGTCCGGTCAGGGCATGGGCAAGAAGGTCGCGCTGATCACCGACGGGCGCTTCTCTGGCGCGACCCGCGGCTTCTGCGTAGGACACGTTGGCCCTGAAGCGGCTCAAGGCGGTCCAATTGCGTTGCTCAAGAACGGCGACATGATCACCATCGACGCTGTTTCAGGTGCCTTGAGTGTCGACCTGTCCGACGAAGAGCTGGCCCAGCGCAAAGCTGCGTGGAGCGGCCCGCGTGAAACCATCTACACCTCCGGGGCGATCTGGAAATTCGCCAAGCTGGTTGGCCCCACCTACAAAGGTGCAGTCACCCATCCGGGCGCAGACGGTGAAAAACACGTGTATTCCGATCTTTGATCCGGACGCGCACCTCCTTATATGCCGCGCTTTTGGGCGCGGCATGCATCACCGGATGCGATGAGACCGGCGCATTCGGAGCCATGCCTCTCCTCGAAACCAATGGCGTTGCTTCTGCGCCATTGATGACATCAACCCAGCTTGCCCGCGGCGCCATCACCGTCAAAGGACCGGATGGGTATTGCATCGATCCGACAACGCTGCGCAGAACGTCGTCAGGCGGCTTTGCAGCGATCGCAAGCTGCCACATCATGTCAGGTGGACAGAACGGTCCAATCGTAGAACCCGGCCTGATGACGGTGACTGTCAGCCCGACACCGGGCGCAGCACCTAGCCCGAAAGATCTTGCACAGGCACTTGGAACCACCTTGTTGCAAAGCCGCGAACTCAGCGCACTTGAGGTGGGACGCATGGCCACCGGTGGCCAAACCGCCTTTGCTGGCAGCGACCCAACACATTGGCGCGGCGCGTTTGTGATTGGCCCACACCTGATCGGTGTCACGCTTTATGCACCACAGAATAGCCCTTTGCTCGGGGCTCAGGGCGCGGCATTCCTGAACACGGTTTCTTCAGCCATTCGTGCTAACGCAATCACGGATAGGACAGCCAGTGCAGAACAGTCGCAATCCACGTTCGATCCACTGGCAAGGCGACTTGGCCGTTTATTTGCAAGCAACGATCTGTAATATGGTCGACAACCGGAACGAAACAGTGACGGACAAAAGGCATCATCTGGGGCGAGCAGCTCATGACGGAAATGAAACCCGGTCTTCTTGATCGTGTGATTGAGCAATCTGCCCTTCGGCGGTTCCGCCGTTGGGCCGAAACCGCGCGAAATGTAGACCTGCGCGATTTGCGTCGTAATCGGGCGGCAGCACGACGGCTCAAGTATTACCTCGACGAATTGCTGCATATCGCAGATGACCGACTCGCACTTCCCGTGCTCGGCAATCAGGCTGTGCCAATCCCATACGATGCCGATTGGTCATGGCGACCGGAAATCTGGTGCGGGCCGCTGCCGGTGCAGGGCATCTCGGCGGTTGAAAACAAATCCATGCTCGGCAACGAAGTCACGTTGTTCCACGATTGCCTTCAATCAGAACTCACCTTGCGCCAGCTGCGAAACACCAGTGCTGATGATCTGGCCGCATATGGCTTGCGGCTGGACGTGTTCCGCTTTGATGGGTCTTACTTGTCTCTGGTAATCGACCTGCCCCCAGGTGCCACGGTCGACCTCAAGCGGAAACACCTCATCCGTTGCGATCTGATTGTCGAACTCGAACGCCCACTCGAGATTTTTGCCCGTCTGAACATTCAGCACGGCCCAAACACCGAACAGATCGTCCGCGAATTGCCCTTGAACAACCGGGAGCTCGAGGTCGAATTTGACCTTGCCGACACCAAACTGAACGAAAAGCGGGTCGAAAAGGTCTGGATCGACCTGATCTTCGAAAACCCTGAAATGAGCCAGGTCATTCTGCGCGACCTGTTCTTCAGCCGTCGCCCACGAGCAGAGATGTGAGGAGCCGATCATGACAGCGTATTCCATGTCGAAAGCCCGTTTCTTCGAAGGCGTCTGGGAAGGTGTCATTGCCGGCGACGCCGACGACAGCCCCACACCCGAGGTCGAGGTCCGCGTCCACGACAAGGCCATTCAGGACGTGGGCTTGGAACCCTTGCCCGATCCGGGATCATGGCTGCTCAAGGTGCCGGTCCCGACGAATTTGCTCGCAGACGGCGTACACACGTTCATGATTTCGGAATCGTCGCTGGGTCAGGCGCTTGGCAGCTTCTCGATCGTCGCTGGCGACGCGGCAGGCGAAGACATTCGTGCCGAAATGTCACTGCTGCGGGCCGAACTCGACATGCTCAAGCGATCGTTCCGCAGGCATTGTCGCGAAACGGCGTAAACGCTGATCCGATCGGCAACCCAATTCTATCAGGACGACTGACTGCACAAGGCCGCGACCGTGCTTGGCATGGTTCGTCCCACATGCAATCTATGAATCTGAAAACACGCGAGGCAGGCTTTGGATTTCTGGATCATCGCAGGGCTGGCGGCCTTTCTGATGGGGCTGTCGAAAGGCGGCGTGCCGATGATCGCTATATTGGCCGTTCCCTTGATGTCCTTGTTTATGGACCCAGCGCTTGCGGCGGGGCTGTTGCTCCCGATCTACATCGCTGCCGACATGTATGCGGTTTACCTGTTCCGCAAAGCGTTTTCAGTCCGAAACCTCAAAATCCTGCTGCCCGGTGCCATCGTCGGCATTCTGATCGGATTTGCTACCGTGTCTTATGTGCCGGGTGACGCAGGCAAGCTGTTGGTTTCAGGGATCGGCTTTTATTACTTGGCAAGCGCGCTTCACAATCGCATGTCCAAGACTCCGCCCCCCCCTCGGCCTGCGGATGTCCCACGTGGGTTGTTCTGGGGTACGATCACGGGCTTGACCAGCTACATCTCACATGCCGGGGGACCACCCTATCAGGCCTATGTGCTGCCGCAAAAGCTCGACAAGATGGTCTATCTCGGCACAACCACCATCTTCTTCACCATCGTGAACTTGATGAAAGTTCCACCCTTCATTCAGGCTGGTCAAATAACGTGGGACAGCGCCGTACAGGCCATGTGGCTTGCCCCCTTTGCCCTTGCCGGGGCTTGGAGCGGTGCGCGTATTTCCCGCGCTTTGCCAGAACGCATCTTTTTTATCCTGATCGAAGTCGCATTGGCGTTGGTTTCGTTCAAATTGCTGTACGAAGTTTTGACCGGTTGAAGGACACGCCAATGGATTGACCTTCTCCCCTCTCGCAGGCAGGTTAACTGAACAACCCAAAACCGGAGAACCTATGTCCCCGCTGCGCGGCATGGTGCTGAAACTCAGCGCCGTTTTGCTCTTCGTCATTATGGCGGCTCTGATCAAAGCAAGCTCCGACGTTGTGCCGCCGGGCGAAGCGGTGTTCTTCCGATCCTTCTTTGCGATCCCGGTCATTCTCGGTTGGCTCGCTCTACGGCGTGAATTGGCGACCGGGCTGCGCACCCGCAATCCATCTGGGCATTTCTGGCGCGGCCTTTTTGGTGTGAGCGCGATGGCCTGCGGGTTTGCCGCGCTTGGCCTATTGCCCCTGCCCGAAGTCACTGTGCTCGGCTATGCCGCCCCTATCCTGACCGTCATTTTCGCAGCACTTCTCTTGGGCGAAAAGATCCGGTTGGTGCGGATGTCCGCCGTCGTGATCGGCCTCGTCGGTGTTGTGATCGTCATGCTGCCGCAACTCGGCAACGAAGACATGGGCACCGCCGCACGTTGGGGTGTGGCACTTGTACTGGCCTCCGCAACCCTGCGGGCGCTCGCGCATGTCCACATCCGCAAGCTGGTGCAAAACGAAACCACATCGGCAGTTGTGTTCTACTTTGCAGTCACGGCCTCGTGCCTTTCCCTTCTCACGTCACCGTTCGGCTGGGTCATGCCTGACGCCATCACCGCAAGCCAGCTTATCGGGGCCGGCATGGTCGGCGGCGTCGCCCAAATCCTGCTAACCTCATCCTACCGCCATGCCGAAGCGGCGTTCCTCGCGCCTTTCGACTATGCCTCGATCCTTTTTGCCCTCGTCATCGGCTATACGATCTTTGACGAAATCCCGTCTATTCACACGCTGATAGGTTCAGTCGTAATCATCGGAGCAGGCGTTCTGATCATCTGGCGAGAACGCCAACTGGGCGTCAAGCGTGGTCCTGCCCGGTCGAACCTCACGCCGCAGGGTTGATTGCATTTCCGCTGAATGAGTCTTAGATCACATCCAGCTAAGACAGGGTGACGGGAGCCGCACTGCATGAACTGGATCACCAACTACGTCCGACCCCGGATCAACTCGATCTTTTCGCGGCGAGAGGTTCCCGAGAACCTCTGGGTCAAATGCGACGATTGCGGCACCATGCTGTTTCACCGCGAAATGTCGGACAACCTCAATGTGTGTTCCAACTGCGGCCACCACATGAACATCACCCCGCGCGACCGCTTTAAGGGGCTGTTCGACGGCGGCATCTTCACAGAACTCAGCGTACCAGAACCCCTGCCCGACCCGCTGCAATTCCGCGACCAGAAAAAATATCCCGACCGGATGCGCGCCGCGCAAAAGGCCACTGGCGAGAAAGAAGCAATGCTGGTCGCCATAGGTGAAATCGGCCGCACTCCAATCGTTGCGGCGGCACAGGATTTTAGCTTCATGGCGGGCTCTATGGGGATGTATGTTGGCAACGCCATCATCGCCGCCGCTGAAAAGGCTGTCGAACTCGGCCGCCCGCTGGTGCTGTTCTCGGCCGCAGGCGGTGCACGTATGCAGGAAGGCATCCTGAGCCTCATGCAGATGCCACGCACCACCGTCGCGGTACAAATGCTCAAAGAGGCGAATCTGCCCTACATCGTCGTCCTCACCCACCCGACGACCGGCGGTGTGACAGCCTCCTACGCCATGCTGGGCGACGTCCAAATCGCGGAACCCGGCGCACTGATTTGCTTTGCTGGCCCCCGCGTGATCGAACAGACCATCCGCGAAAAACTGCCCGAAGGGTTCCAACGCGCGGAATACCTGCTCGAACACGGGATGCTGGACCGCGTGACCGACCGTCGCAAACTGCAAAATGAACTGGTGCAGATCATTCGCATGCTCATGCACATGCCACCGCCCGTCGCAGGCGACTTGCCCGCACCCGGCCCCACCGACACCACGCCGGTGCCACCGGCCCCATCCGACAAGACATCATGAACACAAAAAACGGGTCGGACGTCATTCTTGACCGGATGATGTCCCTGCACCCCAAGGTGATCGACTTCACCCTGGATCGTGTTTGGGCGCTATTGAAAGCGCTCGACAACCCCGAACGCAAACTGCCCCCGGTCATCCACATCGCCGGCACCAACGGCAAGGGGTCGACGCAGGCAATGATCCGCGCCGGACTCGAAGCCGCGGGCAAAAGCGTCCACGCCTACACCTCCCCGCATCTGGCACGCTTTCACGAACGCATCCGCCTTGCTGGTGACCTGATCACCGAAGCCCACCTGACCGAAGTGCTCGACGAGTGCTATCGCACCAATGGCGGTGCGAACATCACCTATTTCGAAATCACCACCTGCGCGGCCCTGTTGGCCTTTGCCCGCACACCTGCAGATTTCACCTTGCTCGAAGTTGGCCTGGGTGGACGCCTCGACGCGACCAATGTGATCGACAAACCCGCGCTGACCATCATCACACCTGTGTCGATGGATCATGAAGGCTTCTTAGGTAACACGGTCGCCAAGATCGCAGGCGAAAAGGCCGGGATCATCAAACGCGGCGTACCCTGTGTTGTCGGACCACAAACCGATGAGGCGATGGAGGTCATCGAAGCACAAGCGGCGCGTCTGGGTGCACCTATGCTGGCCTATGGACAGCACTGGCATGTCTTTGAAGAACGCGGACGGCTGGTCTATCAGGACGAAACCGGACTTCTGGATCTCAACCTGCCCAACCTGCCCGGTCAGCACCAAGTCCAGAACGCAGGTGCCGCGCTTGCCGCGCTCCGACACCTGAACATGCCCGAAGCGTCGTTCGACGGTACGGTACAAAACGCCTACTGGCCCGCACGAATGCAGCACCTCAAGGGCACGTCGCTCAATGATCTCGCCCCGCAAGCCGACCTCTGGCTCGACGGTGGTCACAATCCCGCTGCAGGCGATGCGCTGGCGCTCCACCTGCGCGGGCTGCCCAAGCGGCCGACCTATATGATCTGTGGAATGCTCAACACCAAGGACGTGCGCGGCTACATGCGCCCCTTGACTGACGTGGCCGATCACCTGACTGCCGTTTCCATCCCCGGAGAGACAAACACGCTCAGCGCCGCAGACACCGCGAAGGCGGCTAAAGATGTCGGATTGAACGCCGATGAAGCCGACAGCGTAGAAGCCGCGCTGCTGCAGATCGCGTCTGTTGAACCACAGGCACGTGTTCTGATTTGCGGATCGCTGTATCTTGCGGGCCATGTCCTCCGACAGATCGGTTGACCCAATTTAGTGTCAGGTCACTTTATATTGACCCAAATGCATTGAACTGCCTATATATTGCTTAAAAAAGAGCAGTGTCCGCGTAAGCGAGACGGATAGGTGGCCACATGGTATCAGTACGGCACGCCGTCATTGCGGCAGGTATTGCCGCAAGCAGCCCTTTGGTTGCGCAGTCTTCCGCGATCACGGAAGGCGGCAGCGCCTTTGCGTTCCCCATGAACGGCGTCGAAATGACGATCACCCGCACCGGCCCGTCCTGCTCACCGTCCTGTATTCAACCGATGACGGCTGCCGCAGGTGTTGAGACGCTTGGTGAGCTCGAAGTGATCGGTTTCCTGCAAAACGTCGTCAGCACGGGCTCTGGTCTTCTGGTCGACGTTCGCATGCCCGGAACGTTCTCGTCGGGATCCGTTCCCGGATCGGTCAATGTGCCCGTGACGACCTTCAAACCCGACAATCCCTATCGTGCGGATCTTCTTTCTGCTCTTGGGGTCAGCAATCCCGAAACAGCGCCCAACTTTGCCAGTGCGTTCAGTCTGGTGATCATTGGCAATGGCCCCGACGATGGTGCAGCCCGCGATGCGATCCAGCATCTGCTTGGCGCCGGCTACCCGCCTAACAAGGTCAAGTATTACCGCGGCGGCGCATCAACCTGGAGCGCGCTTGGCCTCAACATTTCGGTGGGACAATGACACAAAGCTCCAACAGCGCCGGTTACATTCGCATGGCTTTGATGGGCACCGCCTTCATCGCACTGACCATCGTGCTGATCGTGTTTCAACCCGGCTCACCCCGCAACACGCAATCAAGCTTTGAACCGGAAGCCCCCAGCGCCGTCACCCGCGTAGCAGACCCTTTGACGCCACCGGCGAAGACTGAGCCGATTGTTGTGGTCACACCCGATCCGGTTCAGCCACCCGCACCGATGCCAAGGGTCGCCACCACGGATCAAAGCGCGGGCCAGCCCACGAACATGCGTGACATGACCTTCAGTGCAATCTCGAACCTGAAATCCGTCACCACCGGCGAAACCCCGGCCCCCGGCCAACCCGGCAGCCTGTTGCACAGCGTCGTGCAACGCAGCATCGCCAACGACACCGCAGCACAAACAATTGCTCCACCGCTGACCTATCAGATTCACACATTTTGGTTGATTTTCTGCCCCATATTCCTTGCGAGTTGAGCGCCGTGCTTGATGGATT
>CANNCS010000039.1 GCA_947503115.1 uncultured Marivita sp. | reverse complement strand
ATGTCGGAGCGTCTCATCCGCCAATCATGCCACGACGCAGCAGCGTTGGGAATCCTATGTCAGGCGGGGAACACTAGATGCAGGCGACGGTCAGTTTCTTCTACAGCTCGTCGGCGTGGTTGATGACCCGCTCGCGATCGTGTGGGACTCTGGCGACTTTTGATTACCAACCGATTACTCGGAGAGTGGGAAAGGTTCGATAGTCCAAATACTCGTTTTGCTTTCGAATGTCCCGTGGACCGGTTCTGGGACCAGAGTGACTGGTCCTAAATTCAAATCTCATCATGAAACTGATGGGTTACCACTCTGTCTTATGTCCTCTCCTGGGCACCAATCTTTCCCAAAAGTCCAATCACCGAGCTAATGATGGATTTCGATCCTCGTTTGGCGGTGGCGCTTACGGAGAGCGCGAACATTTTCCTGTCTTGAATTGACGCTACGCCCGCTGTTCTTGTCGAGGGCTTGCTAAACGCGACCGCTTGGCAAAGAGTGTTGGGATAACAAATCACCAACTATAACAAACGACAGGGAAGTCTCATGAAGACGACATTTGCTTTATCTATGGCTGCGGCCCTATTAGCGACGACTGCTACGGTCAACGCAGAAACTTTGCGCTGGGCGCGCTCTGGCGACGCGCTGACGCTCGATCCGCATGCGCAAAACGAAGGTCCGACTCACACAATCCGTCACCAGATGTACGAACCGCTCATCATTCGCGACGTGACGGGTGCGTTTGAACCGGCGCTTGCGACAGATTGGGCACCAAGCGCCGATGATGCCAACGTGTGGGTTTTCAACTTGCGCCAGGGGGTGAAGTTTCACGATGGTGCCGACTTCACCGCCGAAGACGTGGTCTTCAGTTTTGAGCGGGCCAAGCAACCGAACTCTGATATGAAAGAGTTGATCGGTTCGATCACCGAAGTGCGCGCGGTTGATGACTATACAATCGAAATGGTCACCGACGGTCCGAACCCAATTCTGCCATCAAACCTCACCAACCTGTTCATCATGGACAAAGGGTGGACCGAAGCGAACAACACGGCCAACGTTCAGGACTTCGAAGGTGGCGAGATCACCTTTGCCACCACCAACGCGAATGGCACTGGTCCGTACATTCTTGAAAGCCGTGAACCGGACGTAAAAACCGTCATGGTTAAGAATGACAATTACTGGGGCATCGACCAGTTCCCGATGGAAGTTACCGAAATCGTTTACACCCCGATCCAGAACGCAGCGACTCGCGTGGCCGCAATGTTGTCGGGAGAGGTTGATTTCCTCCAAGATATGCCCGTGCAGGATCTCGAGCGGGTGAACAGCGCTGAAGGTCTCGTCGTCAAGCAAGCTCCGCAAAACCGAGTTATCTTTTTCGGTATGAACCAGGGCGCGGATGATATCGAATCCGACAACGTCGACGGTAAGAACCCACTGGCGGATGTACGTGTACGCAAGGCGATGTCGATGGCGGTCAACCGTGATGCAATCCGTCAGGTCGTGATGCGTGGCCAGAGCCAGCCAGCAGGCATGATCGCGCCACCGTTCGTCAACGGCTGGACCGAAGCGATGGATTCGGAATCTACCACAGATATCGAAGGTGCGAAGGCGCTTTTGGCTGAGGCCGGATATGCGGATGGTTTCTCGATCCGTCTGGATTGCCCGAATGACCGCTATGTCAACGACGAAGCAATCTGTCAGGCAGCAGTTGGCATGATGGGCCAAATTGGCGTGACTGTGAACCTCGATGCGAAACCCAAGGCTCAGCATTTCCCCCTGATTACTGAAGGCCAGACAGACTTCTACATGCTGGGCTGGGGTGTGCCGACATACGATTCCGAATACATCTTCAACTTCCTTGTGCATGGCCGCGAGTCGGATGTCGGCACGTGGAACGGCACTGGTTTCGACAACGACGAACTGGATGCGAAGATCAAGTCGCTTGCGTCGAACACCGATCTCGAAGCGCGTAACGCAGACATCGCATCCATCTGGCGTGTCGTGCAGGATGAACAGCTTTACATCCCGATCCACCACCAGGTTCTGAACTGGGGCATGTCCGAAAAGGTCGGTATTGATGTTGATCCCGAGGATCAGCCGAAGATCAAATACTTCACAATGAACTGATCGTATGGGTGCACCCTTGTGGTGCGCCCGTCCAACATGGTCAGATACACCATGCCAATTTGTCGCGGACTACTGCTTGGGCCGTGGCAACGCTTATTGTATCCGAAGGGAAATGCCATGCGACGTTCACTAAGATTGGCGGCTATTCTAGCTGCGTTTGCCCCTGCTGTGCAGGCCGAAGAATTCACTTGGGCAGTGAATACTGATCCGCAGACAATGGATCCGCATGCCGTCAACTCGGCTCCGGTTCTGGGATTTCTGAACAACGTCTACGAAGGGCTTGTGCGCCGCGGAAAAGACATGACCGTCGAACCCGCTCTTGCCACGTCGTGGGAACCAATTGGAGATGGTGAAGGCTGGCGGTTTACGTTGCGCCAAGGTGTGATGTTCCATGATGGCGCAGAATTCACGGCGCAGGACGTTCTCTTTTCCTACCAGCGCGCCTCAGACGAAGTGTCGGACACGCGCAGTTGGTTTTCGCCAATATCGGATGTGGTTGTTGTTGATGACTACACCGTCGATTTCATGACCTCCGCGCCGAATCCGATTTTTCCGGGCTCCATCGCCAACTGGATGATCATGGACAGCGGGTGGGCTGAGGCGAACAATACCGCGTTGCCGGACAAGGAAAACGGCAACTATGCCACGCTGAATACCAACGGTACCGGCGCATTCCGCGTGACTGCTCGAGAGCCGGGTTTGCGCACAGTGCTTGAACCGTTCGAAGGCTGGTGGGGTGAGGCAGAGCACAACATCACCCGAGCCGAACTGACACCGATCCAGAATCCAGCGACGGCGCTTGCCGCACTGTTGTCCGGCGATGTTGATTTCATCAACCCGGTGCCAATTCAGGATGTGGCGCGTCTCGCCGAAAACCCGGATGTCGACGTCATTCAGGGTATTGAAGCGCGTGTCATTATGTTGGGCTTCCCGCATGAGGCCGAAGCGCTCAAGTATTCATCCGAAACGACTGACACCAACCCTTTTGCTGATTTGCGTGTCCGCCAGGCCGTGGCACATGCCGTCAATGTTCCGGCGATTCTGCAGACCATCATGCGTGGCAATGCTCAAGAGGTCAGCCAATTGGTCAGTGCTGCGATGCAGGGCTATGTTCCTGCACTTGCGGAGCGGCCTGCCTACGATCAGGACCGTGCGCGCGCCTTGTTGGCCGAAGCCGGATACCCTGATGGCTTCTCATTTGGTCTGAAATGCCCGAACAACCGGTACCTGAATGACGAAGCGGTCTGTCAGGCGATCACGGGAATGCTGGCACAGGTGGGCATCACTGCAACGCTGGATGCCATGCCGGTGCAAAATTACTGGCCGGAGCTTCGTGCTGACAACTATGACATGTACCTGCTGGGGTGGTCACCGGGCACGTTCGATGCCGAACATCCGATCCGTTTTCTTGCTGCAACGCCAAATGAAGAAAAGCGGCTCGGTAGCTGGAATTTCGGCGGGTTTTCGAACGCGCGAGTGGATGAGCTCTTGCCTATGATCCAGTCAGAGATTGATGCCGCGGCTCGTCAGGCAATGATCGACGAAACCACCAAAATTCTGCAGGACGAAATGGCATATGTGCCGATGTATGTGCAGCCTTTGGTCTGGGGTACGCGCAGCAATATCGAACTGACACAGCGTCCGGATAACTTCTTTATCCTGCGTTGGGTGACCGTTAACTAAGCTGTTCTGGGGGCAAAAATCGCCCCCAGAAACACAATACCGGGGGCGACATGCTCGCATATATCATTCGGCGTGTTGGGCAATCGGCGCTTGTTCTGCTGATCGTTGGGCTGGTCGCCTTTTCGATGTTTCGCTTTGTCGGTGATCCTATCGACAACATGCTAGGCCAAGAACGCACAGTTGAAGATATCGAACGTCTGCGCGCACAGCTTGGGCTCGATCAGCCGTTTGTCGTGCAGTACTACAAGTTCCTCGAAGGCGCGGTACAGGGCAATTTCGGTGTCAGCTACCGACAAGGTCGTCCGGTGGCCGAAATCCTTTTGGAACGCGCTCCTGCCACGCTGGAACTGGCGATGGTGTCCGGTGTTCTGGCGATCCTCTTTGGCATCGCGCTAGGCGTGTTTACTGCAATTCGACGGGATGGCGTGTTTGCAAACGTGATCATGTCCGCGTCGCTCATCGGGGTTTCATTGCCCACCTTCCTAATCGGCATCCTGCTGATCTACCTTTTCTCTGTCGAACTGGGATGGTTGCCAAGTTTCGGCCGGGGCGAGACAGTCGACCTAGGGGGTTGGTCCACAGGCTTTCTGACGGAAAGCGGGTTGAAGGCACTGATCCTGCCGTCAATCACGTTGGGGCTGTACCAGATGACGCTCATCATGCGGCTCGTCCGGTCCGAGATGCTCGAAGTTCTGCGACAAGATTATATCCGCTTCGCCCGCGCTCGAGGGCTGCGCGACCGCGCCGTGAACTTCCGCCATGCGCTCAAGAACACGATGGTGCCCGTGATCACGGTGATTGGTCTCCAGCTTGGCGCGATCATCGCGTTCGCCATCATCACGGAGACAGTGTTCCAATGGCCGGGTGTTGGCCTTCTGTTCATCAACGCGATCCAGTTCGTCGACATCCCGGTGATGGCCGCATATCTGATGTTGATCTCAGTGATGTTCGTTGGGATCAATCTTCTCGTTGATATCCTCTATTTCTTCATTGACCCGCGCTTGCGGGCAGACCGGTCAGGAGGCCACTGATGTCGGATTTCCCCATTCCGGTGAAGCCGAAGTCGCGCCTGCGAATCGCGCTGGACAGCGATTTGTTCTACACGTTCCGTCGTTCGCCAGTTGCAATGGTATCGGCGGTAGTGGTGTTGGTGCTTGTTCTATCGGCAGTCCTTGCCCCACTGATCGCGCCGACGAACCCGTTCAACCCGGCCTCACTTAATCTGATGAATGGCTTTACGCCGCCGATGACGCCAAATGCGTTCACCGGCGAAAGCTTCTTCATGGGAACTGACGACCAAGGGCGCGATGTGTTCTCTACCATCCTTTACGGGATGCGGATTTCGCTGTTTGTAGGTGTGGCGGCCGTGTTCTTTGCGATGGTGCTGGGGATCACACTGGGTCTGATCTCGGGCTATGTCGGCGGCTGGACTGAAACCATCATCATGCGCACCGCTGACGTGCAACTGACCTTTCCGTCGATCCTTGTTGCGATGCTGATCTTCGGGATCGCCAAAGGGGTAACGCCTGTCGAGTACCGTGACCAAATGGCGATCTGGGTGCTGATCCTTGCCATTGGCTTGTCCGATTGGGTGCAATTTGCACGTGTGGTGCGCGGTGCGACGCTGGTGGAAAAGAACAAGGAATACGTGCAGGCCGCGCGCCTGATCGGTCGGACACCGGGCGCAATCATGCTGCGCCATATTCTGCCCAATGTGCTGTCCCCGGTTCTGGTCATCGCGACAATTTCGCTGGCGTTGGCAATCATCGCCGAAGCAACACTAAGCTTTCTGGGTGTGGGCGCACCGCCCACACAGCCGTCTCTGGGCACGTTGATCCGCATCGGACAAGGGTTTTTGTTCTCTGGGGAATGGTGGATTCTGTTGTTCCCAGCGGTCACTCTTCTTGCGTTGGCCTTGTCCGTCAATCTGCTCGGTGACTGGCTGCGCGACGCTCTGAACCCGAGGCTCCGCTGATGGCTGATCCAGTTCTGTCGATCCGTAACCTATCGGTCGAAATCCCCACGCGCCATGGCATCGTACGTCCCGTGGATGGCGTCAGCTATGACATTCAGGCCGGTGAAATTCTTGGCATTGTTGGCGAAAGCGGAGCAGGCAAGTCAATGGCGGGTAACGCTGTGATCGGCCTTCTCAATCCGCCAGCGCATATCTCGAAGGGTGAGATATGGCTGAATGGCAAACGCATCGACCACCTAAAGGGTGACGCGATGCGGCGGCTACGGGGTAAGGAGATCGGTATGGTCTTTCAGGACCCGCTGACGTCGCTTAACCCGCTACTGCGGATTGGTGATCAGCTGACTGAAACCATGCTGACCCATCTGCCGATCAGTCGGATCGAGGCCGAAAAGCGCGCGGTGGCAGCGTTGGAAGAGGTCGGCATCCCCGGTGCGGCGGAGCGGGTGAACAGCTATCCCCACGAATTTAGCGGCGGAATGCGGCAACGTGTTGTGATCGCGCTTGCGCTGTGCGCCGAGCCGTCGCTGATCATTGCCGACGAACCGACCACTGCATTGGACGTGTCTGTGCAGGCGCAGATCATCGCACTATTGCGTCTTCTGTGCCGCGACCGCGGAACGGCGGTGATGCTGATCACCCACGACATGGGGGTGATTGCCGAAGCAACCGACCGCGTTGCGGTGATGTATGCGGGCCGTTTGGCCGAATTGGGACCGGTGCGCGATGTGCTGACCCACCCTCAGCATCCCTATACGCATGGCTTGATGGCCTCCACGCCGATCGCTTCGCAGGGGAAAAGCCGCTTGCACCAGATTCCCGGCGCGATGCCGCGTCTGGATGCGGTACCGGAGGGCTGTGCATTCAACCCCCGCTGTCCTCATGCAACCGACAAATGCCGTCAGGCCCCCGTGCCACGTGTGAGCAATGGTCAGGCCGCTTGTTGGTATCCTCTCATCGATGAAAAGGTCATCTGATGGCGCTCGTTAAGGTCAAAAACCTCAGCCGCGTTTTCGACGTGTCGAAGCCTTGGCTGAACCGCGTGATCGAACGCCGATCCAAAGCGTTTCTGACGGCTGTGTCAGAGGTGGATTTCGAGGTAGAACCGCGCAGCACCTATGCGCTGGTCGGGGAAAGCGGATCAGGTAAGTCGACCATCGGCAAAATGCTGGTCGGGCTGCTGAAGCCGACGAACGGCGTTGTCGAGATCGAAGGCATTGATCTGGCCAGCGAGACCGATGCAGCCAAGATCGACGCGATCCGGTCTGACATCCAGATGATCTTTCAAGATCCGTATGCCTCACTCAACCCACGCTGGCGTGTGCGGGATATCATTGTCGAGCCGGTTGCGTCACGGGGCGGCAACACCGAAGGGCTGGCGGAAAGGCTGCTCGAACAGGTTGGTCTGTCGGTGCAGGACGCGGGTAAATTCCCGCATGAATTCTCTGGTGGTCAGCGCCAGCGGATTTGTATCGCCCGTGCTCTTGCGTCCGAGCCAAACTTGATCGTTTGTGACGAACCGACTTCGGCTTTGGATGTGTCCGTGCAGGCGCAAGTTCTCAACCTTATGAGCGATCTCAAGGATGATTTCGGCCTGACCTATGTGTTGATCAGCCACGACCTCACCGTCGTACGGCATATGGCAGACAAGATCGGCGTGCTGTATCTCGGGAGGCTGGTTGAAGAAGCTTCGCCAGAGGATCTCTTCGAGACACCCAAGCATCCCTATACCCAAATGCTTCTGGAGGCCGCGCCTCAGATGGACGGGTTTGGCCGAGAGGTCCAACCGCCCGAGGGGGAAATCCCGGACCCAATCAATCCGCCTTCGGGATGCGCCTTTCACCCGCGCTGCCCGATTGCTCAAGAGGTTTGCAAGCGCGACCGGCCCGCGATGCGCCAGATCAACGGCATACGCGTGGCGTGTCATCTGGCGGAATAAATATTTGGGCTCAAACTGACCCCGTCTTCAGTTTGAGCTGCGGATTTCCGATGGGCTGAAAAAGGGTCTTCGATAGGTGGTCCACAATTTAAAAGTCATATTGCCGACCGGTTTGGGGGACGCGACGTTCTTGGCGCGATGCACTAGCAACCTTAAATTTGGCTTCGCAAGCTATGGTGTTTGGGGCCGCTCTAGAAGCGCGAGCCCTGTTCGTGCTGTGACACCTGATCATCACCGAAGATGTTTCATACAGCGGTCGTCTAGGCTTCACCTTTGATGCAGGTCGTGTTGAAATCTAAACGCGGTCATCTGCCCGCTTAGACTTCGTCGGAGAGAGAACCATGAAGAAAAGACGCTTGCTAACGTCCGGGGTGATGGTCTCGGAAATCGGTTTGGGCTGCATGAGTTTCGGTGGGTTCTACGGGGCTACAGACGAGACAGAATCACATGAAACACTTGGTGCAGCACTCGATCTTGGGATTGATTTTCTGGATACCGCTAATGTCTATGGTTTGGGCATTTCGGAAACGGTTATCGGATCGTTCCTCAGAGGCGATGCCTCTAAGTTCCGGATAGCGACAAAGGCCGGCATCTGGCGGGACAAGGAACATGGAAATCGTGGCTTCAACAACAAGCCAGATTATCTGCGGTCCGAACTGGAAGGTTCGTTGCGCCGATTGGGTGTGGAACACGTAGACCTTTTTTACATTCATCGCCGCGATCGAGAGTTGGAGATCGAAAATGTCATGGAAACTCTCTTGGGCCTGAAAGCCGAGGGCAAGATCGGTGGGATCGGGTTTTCCGAAATCGCGCCTGCCTCACTCCGGCGCGCGGTCGCGGTGGGTCCGGTGGATGTTGTGCAAAGCGAATACTCGCTTTGGTCGCGGCAACCCGACTTGGGTATGCTGCAAGCGTGCCAAGACCTCGGTGTCACGCTTGTCGCATATTCCCCGCTTGCACGGGGGATGGTGTCCAGCGTGACACCAAATCCAACGACATTCCTTGATAAGGATTTCCGCAAGAACAATCCTCGTTTTCTGGAGCCGAATTTCGGCTTCAACCGACCATACGCCAAGGCATTTCAAGCCTACGCTCAAGACAACGGAACAACAGCCACTGCATTGGCGTTGGCATGGTGTCTTGCGCGTGGTGAAAATATCATTCCGATTCCGGGCACCCGTTCACCTGCGCATCTCTCGGAATGTGCGTTGGCATCAGAACTGACCCTGACATCAGACATGATGACTGAGATCGAACAGATCTTGCCAGCAGGCTGGGCGCATGGCGATAGATACTCACAAGCACAGTGGAATGGCCCAGAAGGTTATTGTTAACCCCCGCCAACCTTACTGAAGGCCGGAGCAAATAGTCCGGCCTTCTCTTAAAAAAATGATCAGTCAGCGCCTCTGACGGGAATACTCGCACCCGGTCGAGGATGAAGCACTTTCTGCACAAAATACGCCCCCGCAGCGATGCCAATGCCGATCAAATCGGTGATCAGGCCACCTTCAATCATGAAAAGCGCCGCAAAAATCAAAGCGACGCGCAGGAACCATGCTGACCGTCCGCCAAGGAACCAACCCTGTACACCCGAGCTTAGCAGGAACACCCCGAACGTGGCGGTGACGCCAGCGCGGATGACTTCGATCCACGTGCCGTCCATCAGGATCGCGCTGTTGTAGAAGAACATGTAGGGCACGATGAATGCCGCGATACCAATCTTGAACGAGGCCACCGATGTCTCCATCGGGTTCGCGCCCGAGATGCCAGCCGCCGCATAGCTGGCCAGTGCCACTGGAGGTGTGATGGCTGACAAAACCGCGAAGTAGAAGACGAAGAAGTGCGCAGTCAGTGTTGGGATACCCAACTGAACCAGCCCCGGCGCAACGACAGATGCGGCAACCGCGTAAGCGGCCGTTGTCGGCATGCCCATCCCCAGAAGAATTGCGATGCACATCGCAAAGAACAGCGCCAGAAGCTGGCTTACCCCAGCAAGATCAAGCAGAACCGCCGAGAAACGCGCACCAACACCTGTGAGGCTGATCACACCGACGATGATGCCAGCACAGGCACAAACCGCGATGATTTGGATCGACATAATGCCTGCCAGCTCAAAGGCCTTGAGGATTGACCGCAGGCCCATCCGATGTGGTGTGAACCACGACACGACGGCTGCTGCGACAGTGGCCAAGGTGCCCGCCCGAATTACAGAATACCCCATGAAAAGTGCGGCAATCAGAATGATGATCGGGATGAACAGATAGACTTGGCGGACAAGTTTGTTGAACTTGGGAAGCTCGTCCTCGCGCATTCCGCGCATGCCCAGCTTTGCGGCTTCGAAGTCGACCATAAAGTAGACTGACACGAAGTAGAGGATCGCCGGAATGATCGCTGCAATGGCAATGTCGGTGTAGGGAATTCCGGTGATCTCTGCCATGATGAAGGCGCCAGCACCCATGATTGGCGGCATGATCTGCCCGCCCGTCGAGGCGGCTGCTTCGACTGCACCTGCAGTTTTCTTGTGGTAGCCCACGCGCTTCATCAATGGGATGGTTAGCGACCCGGTTGCCACCACATTGCCCGCAGACGTGCCGTTGATCATGCCCATGAGACCAGAGGCGAAGATCGCCACTTTGGCCGGACCGCCTCGGGCACGTCCAGCCGTCGCAAACGCGAAGTTCACGAAATAGTCGCCCACCTTGGAGGCCTGGAGAAAGGCTGCGAAGATGATGAACAGGATGATGTAGGTCGATGACACCGCCGTGGTCGGGCCAAGGATACCCGCGTCCGAATAGACATGCCCGAAGAACCGTTGCCAGCTATAGGCACTCTGCACGGCAAGGATGCCGGGGAGCAAATGCGCCACGAAGGTATATAGCAGGAAAACGCCCGTGATGATGACCAGCGCCAGACCAGCTACGCGGCGGGTCAGTTCGAGGATCATCGCGGCGCCAGCCGTCGCTGCAAACGCGACTCCGATGGGTACGAATGGCGTGCCAACCGAATTGCGGGCGGCGGTGCTGTAAATGGCGATCAGATAAATCGCAATCACGATACCACACAGCGCCAACACCACGTCGGACGCTGCAAAGAGTTCGCGTCCACGACGTTCAAACCATCCCGTGACGATCGCTCCGAGTGTGGCCATCAACAGTGGTGTACCGAACCACCAAACCTCGCTTGCGTAGATTTCGGTTCCGGGGAATGCGGCCCATGTTGTCAGACCGCCCATTTCCGGCAGTGTGCCGGAGTTGATGAGCGTGTGATACCCGGACGCTGTAAATCCGGCCACAATCGCCGGAAGGAGCAAAACCAAAGCCAGGATCGAAATCAGTTTGGTTTCTTTATGAGGAGCGTCGTTGTCGGCAAAGGTGTGGGCCGAAAACAAGAGAAACCCAAGCGCAAGCGCGCCTGAAATGTGGACGATGCGGAAGTTCCAAGTCTCCAGGGGAAACTGTGGCAAAAGGGGAATCTCGATTCCGGTCCAATCAGAAATGGACACCCCGTTCAGCGCGATCATGTGGAACGCGGCGTATATCGTCGAAAGTGCAGCCATCACGAAATACGCACGCCCTGAGAACAAGCGCCGGTTACTCTCGATGGGTTCCTCGTCCACGCCCTCGGCGAGGATGGGTTCGTCAAGCGGCTCTTCGGCGTGCATGTTCTTGGAATCGGTCATCATGTCCTCCCCGGGTGATGGCCACGGTCTTCTGAATGCTACCTTACAGAGCCATCGTTTAAATAAAACCGCGCCCGCAAGTGGGGCGCGGTTTCAACTATTCAATATTTGCAATCAATGAGCTTCTATTGTTTGCAAATACTTTAAGATCATCCGCCGTGGATCATATCCGCCGCAATGCTTGCGCCTGCGTTCTCCGAGAACCACCGTGCCGCACCGGGGTGCCACTTCATGACGGTGTTACGATCCCAGAATTCTGGCAGTGTAGAGCGCGCTGCGCGGTGTGTGTTCACCATACGCTCGTTGTCGGACATGACCGCGTCCACAACGCCATAGATGAAAGTTTCGGGCAGATCACAGTTTGCGATGGCGAAGTTCCACATCGAGACCGAACGTGCCGGAGCTTCGAGTGTGGTGTACGCATCTGCCGCGATATCGAAATTCGCAACTGGGAACGCGGCGGTGATCTTGGCCTGCTCTTCTTCGGTGAATTCAATGATGTTGATGTCGGTCTGAACTTCAAGCTGAGACACAGCCGGAACCGGAACACCTGCTGCAAACGCAATCACGTCCAGCAGACCATCCTGAAGCTGACCACCAAGGTCGGACCAACCGCCGTTGCGACGCTCGAAGTCAACGCCAAGTTCTTCCATCATGCGGGGGAAGTAGGTGTCAGACGTTGAACCCGCCGGACCAAAGCCGATGCGTGCGCCTGCTGGGATCTCGGAAATCGAGGTGATCCCGGACGACGAAAGCGCCGTCACCGAAAACGGTGTCTGATACATTGGGAACATCGCGCAAGCGTTGTTCATTTGTAAACCGGGTGCGATCGGGTTCGAACCTGCGATGGATTCCGCCGCTGGGCCCATTGTGGTCATACCGAAGGGCAGATCACCTGTGTGGACGAGCGCCATGTTTTGCATCGGACCACCGGTTACTTCGGCGCCGCCAGACACGCCCAGAACTTCGGAAACGATCCCGGCCCATCCGGACCCATAGCCGAAATAAGTGCCGCCTTGCGAACCTGTACCAACGGTAAAGCTATCAGGCCAGCCTGTGCGGTCCTGAGCAACAGACATGGTTGCCGAAAAGGCAGCGACCACAACGGCCCCTGTCAAAGCAGTAAATTTCATTGTTTTCCTCCTCTGTGTGCGTTCTTCGGGTGCAATTTTGATTTTGCTACCCGTAGCGAAATGATCCGCGACGCATGACATAACGCTACAAGCAAGGATTTCACGGATTCAAGGTAAAAGACCTGAAATTGGAGCGACCATATTATTCAATTATTTTGAATAATGCGCCAATGTCGACGGTTCACGCGGTGTCCGCCAAAATTGATAAACGGTCTTTTAATACGTTCAGAAAAGCATCACGTGCTTGGTGGCGAGCGTCCCGAACCCATACGGCTGACACGGCCAAACGGTTGCGTGAGCTGTCAGGCAATTCTAGCGACACAAAAGTCACGCCACCGACTGCGAGACGTGACGCCCATCGTGGAACAATGGCAAGACCAACGCCTGTGCTCACCAAACTGACGATCGTCTGCTTTTCCTCAGCTATCTGCGCTACGCGGGCGGTCAGGCCAGCCTCCAGAAAGAGCTTCATCGTCAGATCATGGCTATGTGGCCGTGAATTGCGTTCCGGAACAATCAAGGGCGCATCGGCCATGTCCTGCACAGTTACGGTTTTCCGATTTGCCAAGGGATGGCCTTCCGGGACTGCCACGACAGCTGTTTCATGAAACAGATGCTGGTAAACAAGCCGTGCGTCACGAACTTCGGGTGGGCGCACGATCGCTATGTCCAGACGACCGGACAAAAGTCGCGGCAAAAGGCGTATGGTTTTCTGCTCCAAAAGCTCGACGTCTATGTCGGGATGTAATTCTCGAAAATGGGGCAGTAGCTGTGGCATTAGCCCAACCGCAGCGCTGTCGATTGCACCAATACGCAGGATCGACGCTTGATCCTGTCGGTTCTCGCGGAAGGTTACCTCGAGTCGATCCGCCAGTTCTACAATGTCGCGGGCCGCTTCGACAAAGCTGCGACCAGATTCGGTCAATGAAACACTGCGGGTTGTTCTGATAAGAAGTCGTGTGCCCAAACTTTCTTCGAGCAACTTGACCTGACGGCCCAATGAGGCTGGCAGCATGTCGAGACTCTGTGCTGCTTTTCCGAAGTGTAGCGTGTCTGCGACGGCAATGAGACACCTGAGCTGACGGAGTTCCATGGGGCCAACATTATTTCAATTATTTATATGATCACTGGTGCGTTGTGTTGGTCCAGTCAAGTTGCAATTGTCGCGCAAACTTGACCGGAGCGACCACGCACGGTGCTTGGACCACCTATCAGGAGACCATGATGCGGACCTACAAGATTGCTGCCATTCCTGCCGACGGAATCGGACCAGAGGTGATTGATGCCGGAATAGAAGTGCTGTCCGTGCTGGCGCAACGGGTTGGTGACGTTCGTTTCGATGTCGCGACATTTGATTGGGGTTCGGACTATTACAAGAAAACCGGCCTGATGATGCCCGAAGACGGTCTGGAGCAACTAAAGCCGTTCGATGCGATTTATTTCGGAGCCGTGGGTGCACCTGATGTGCCTGATCACATCACACTCTGGGGATTGCGACTGCCGATTTGTCAGGGCTTTGATCAATATGCCAATGTGCGCCCAACCAAGATCATTTCTGGTGTGACATCGCCTTTACGTGGCGTTGACGCGGGGGATCTGGATTGGGTTATTGTCCGCGAGAATTCCGAGGGTGAATATTCGGGCCATGGCGGTCGCGCCCACAAGGGCATGCCGGAGGAGGTGGGGACAGAAGTGTCCATCTTCACCCGCGTTGGAGTGACCCGGATCATGCGCTATGCGTTCAAACTCGCCCAGTCGCGCCCACGCAAATTCCTGACCGTGGTGACAAAGTCAAACGCCCAGCGGTTCGGAATGGTAATGTGGGACGAGATCGCGGCTGAGGTTGCGCAGGAATTCCCGGACGTGACGTGGGACAAGATGCTTGTGGACGCGATGACTGTCCGAATGGTCAAAAACCCGCAGTCGCTCGACACAATCGTGGCCACCAACCTGCATGCGGACATTTTATCTGATCTGGCAGGTGCGCTTGCCGGGTCGTTGGGTGTCGCGCCGACCGCCAATATCGATCCTGAACGCCGATTTCCGTCGATGTTTGAACCGATCCACGGCTCGGCTTTTGACATCACCGGCAAAGGTATCGCCAACCCGGTGGCGACATTTTGGACGGCAAGCCAAATGCTTGATCACTTGGGCGAGCCAGAAACCTCTGCACGATTGATGCGCGCCGTCGAGAAGGTTTGCGCTGACGGCATCCTGACGCCTGACGTGGGCGGCACCGCGACCACAAAGGATGTTACCAACGCTGTGTGCGAAGCAATCCGCGGCGAAAATATCTAATGCCTGATCGGCAGGTGACCTGACCTTGAAGAGGGCGGCGTTGGAAATATAAGTTTCGAAGGAGCGGTGCTCCCGACACCGCTTCTTGATTGGAAAGGCTACACCTAACATGTCGCAGAACAGCTTCAGGATCGCTGTCATCCCCGGCGATGGAATCGGAAAAGAAACCACCCCCGAGGGTGTGCGTGTCTTGCAGGCCGCCCAACGCCGCTTTGATCTTGGGTTCGATTTCGAAGAGCACGAATTTTCCAGCGCCGACTATTACGTCAAAACAGGCGAAATGCTTCCACCAGACTGGAAAGAACAGCTGTCTGCCAGTGATGCGATTTTCTTTGGTGCCGTCGGCTGGCCAGAGATCGTGCCGGATCACGTCTCGCTTTGGGGGTCGTTGATCCAGTTTCGCCGCGAATTCGATCAATATGTCAGCCTGCGTCCCGCCCGCGCAATGCCGGGCGTTCCTCTGCCACTGGCCGGTCGCAAGCCCGGCGACATCGATATGATGATCGTGCGCGAAAACACCGAAGGCGAGTATTCTTCCATCGGTGGTCGCATGTTCCCGGGTACAGACCGTGAGGTCGTGATTCAGGAAACGGTGATGAGCCGGATCGGTGTGGACCGCATCCTGAAATACGCCTTCGACCTCGCTCAAACACGTAGCGGTCACCTGACCTCGGCCACCAAGTCGAACGGCATCTCGATCACTATGCCCTATTGGGATGAACGGGTGCAGGAGATGTCGGCTCAGTATCCCAATGTGACGGTCGATAAATACCATATCGACATTCTCACCGCGCAATTCGTTCTTCACCCGGATTGGTTCGATGTGGTCGTTGCATCGAACCTCTTTGGTGACATCTTGTCCGACCTCGGCCCGGCCTGCACCGGAACCATCGGGATTGCGCCGTCGGGCAACATCAATCCCGAAGGCCGGTTCCCTTCGCTGTTTGAACCGGTGCACGGGTCTGCGCCTGATATCGCGGGCAAAGGGATCGCGAACCCAGTAGGTCAGATTTGGGCTGCGTCGATGATGCTTGACCATTTGGGTCAGCCCAAAGCGGCAGCCGCCATCGTGAGGGCGATCGAAACGGTGCTGGCCGAAGACGCATTACGCACCGCCGACCTTGGTGGCAAAGCAGATACTGTTACCTGTGGCACCGCGATTGCCGACGCCCTTCTGGATGGTGTCTGAGGGTGACCGCCTCCCGCTTTCTGGATGGGTTCATATTGCGGGATGAGACCGTCAACGGCGTGCGCATCCACTACGCCGCTGCCGGAGATGGGCCGCCAGTGCTCTTACTGCATGGCCACCCGCAGACCCATGTCGTTTGGCGCAAGATCGCACCTGATCTGGTCAAAGCGGGCTATTCAGTCGTGGCCGCCGATCTGCGTGGCTATGGCGATAGCGAAAAGGTAGAAAGCCACGCACCCCATCTGCCCTATTCCAAACGCGAGATGGCGCAGGATCAGATTGGGCTCATGCGGGCGCTGGGCCACGAGCGGTTTGCTGTGATTGGACATGATCGCGGTGGTCGAGTGGCGCATCGGATGGCGTTGGATCATCCCAACGCGGTAGATCGGTTGGTGGTGCTCGACATTGCGCCAACCCTGACAATGTACGAACAAACCAATCAGGATTTCGCAACGCGCTATTTCTGGTGGTTCTTCTTGATCCAGCCCGAGGATTTGCCGGAACGGATGATTGGGCAAGATCCAGAATATTTCCTGCGTCGTCATATCGGAGGGCAGGTCAAGACACCGGGAGCTGTCAGCGATGACGTGATGGCAGAGTATCTTCGAACTTACCGCGTTCCGGCGACGATCCATGCGATCTGCGAAGACTACCGCGCGGCAGCGACGATCGATCTGGAGCATGATCGGGCTGACCAAGACAAACGCGTCGACGCGCCGGTTCTCGCGATCTGGGGCGATAAAGGTGTCGTCGGAGAACTGTACGACGTGGCTCAGACATGGCGTGACAAGGTCCATTCGGTGCGTGGGATTGCATTTCCTTGCGGTCACGCAATCCCTGAAGAAGCTCCAGATGAATTGTTGTCTGCTTTGGTTCAGTTTCTCGCCGACTAGCGAAACGGTCCGATTGTGTGCGAAGCCATCCTAGAGTCGGAACCGTTGATGCTGTGCCGTTCTTGAGAGGCTACCTTTTCTGAAATATGCCCTTATTTCTGAAATGCGGCCTACCGCCTAAGTAAAAGTTGGTGCCGGACCTTTGGTCGTGGAGATGACCAGCCAATTGCCGCTGACTTCCGAGGTATTCCTTGGGTATAGAGCGAGGGATGACAGAGTTTGTGACACAATCCACCCCGCTGGCTGGTGATCCGCCCAAAAGACGTCGGCTGTTTTTGTTGTTGGCAATTATTGGGCTCAGTGTACTGGCGCTCAGCAGCTATCTTGCCCTTGCATCCTATTTTCTGCGGACCGAGGCGGACCAGACACCGGAACGGGCGAAGTTCTTTGCATCTTCAATTGATGACGCACTGACTCGACTTGAGCATTTGCCTTATGTCCTGTCGATTGACGAAAGTACGCTTGAAGGATTGATGACCGGCGACACTGCCGAATTGAATCCCATACTGGCTGATATTGCTGTGCGTGCCGGGGCTGAGTTCGTCTACGTTCTCGACACAAACGGCAAGACGGTGGCGTCTTCGAATTACCAAGAAGCGGACAGTCTTGTAGGCAACTATTACACGTTTCGCCCGTATTTCCGAGATGCCGTGACAGGTGGCGCAGGTCGTTTCTTCGCCGTCGGAGTCACGACCGGAAGGCCGGGTTACTTCATCGCTGAGCCCGTGCGGGATGCGACTGGTACGATTCATGGAGTTGTCGCGGTTAAGATCGGCTTCGATGATCTGAGCCGGGCTTTGTCAGTCAACGGAGAATTGGCGTTGGTCGCCGACGAGCAGGGTGTCGTGCTTGCCAGTTCTGACCCGAAACTGATCTACGGTTACATGTCGCCACTTTCCGACGGAAACCGCAGAACCTTGGATGAGCAGCAGCAATTTGGGGAAAAGACGTTGTTTCCTCTTGATTGGACACCGGAAAGCGAACGACGCGCACGCCTGGACGGCACGGCCTATGTCTGGACTAAAGCCAATCTTGAGCAAGAGGATTGGTCGTTGCACCTGCTTTCCGAGGTGCGCAATTCGCGGCGACAAGCGTTACTGTACGTCGCCGGAGGATTGATGACACTTTTGGTGTTGACCGTTGCCGCTTCGATCTATCGTGCGGCACAGCTGCGGAGTGCCCTGACCATTTCCAATGCCGATCGCAAACGCCTGACGCGCGAGATCGAAGAGAGGCGGATTGCAGAAAAGAAATTGGAATCCGCGCGTACTGAACTTGCACAGAAAGAACAGCTTGCTGCGCTTGGTCAGCTTTCCGCGTCGATCACCCATGAGCTTGGCCAACCCATTTCTGCAATGCGCAACTATCTTGTGGCTGAAGAAATTGCTGCGGATGCCGGGCCAAATACGCTCTGGCCCCAGCTTTCGGGGCTTGTGGACCGGATGCAGCGGATCGTCGATCAATTGCGGCTATTCGGTCGGACTTCTGCGATAAGCACAACGTCCTTTCCGGTTCAGGAAACCGTACAAGCGGCATTGCAATTGGTCCAACACACGGCCCGGGAAGCTGCGATACGATTGGATGTCGATATGCCTGACAACCCAATCAGCGTCCGAGGACGTCCGGAGCGGTTTGAACAGGTCATCGTGAACCTCTTGCGGAACGGGATCGACGCAACCGAAGGAGCCGAAGATGGTGCGGTCGGTCTGTCTATGTTCGAACAAGACTATAAAGTAGTTCTCAAGGTCTCGGACAATGGGCACGGTTTAGGTGACTTGGACATATCTGACCTGAGCAAGCCGTTTTTCAGCACGAAACCTTCGGGCAAAGGAATGGGTCTTGGTCTTGCCATTTCTGGCCAGATCATAAACGAAATGGGCGGAACGCTACATGCTGAGAACAATTCGGATCGCGGGGCGGTTTTCGTGATTGTGCTTCCAAAACCGGACATTGCGAATGCCTGAAAAGTTTTGTGCCCTCATCGTCGATGACGATACCGAGATGCGCCAGTCATTGGCCGTTCTTTTGGAGCGTTCGAATTGGATGGTCGACGCTGTTGGCAGCGCTCCTGCGGCACTATTGCGGCTCGAAGCGAGCGCACCTGACGTTGTGTTGTCTGATGTGCGCATGCCGGGGATGTCGGGGTTGGAATTGCTTGAGGAGATGTCGAAGCGGCCATCGCCGCCTCTGGTGTTGATCTCGGCACATGGCGACATCCCGATGGCAGTCGATGCAATCCAGAACGGGGCGTATTCGTTTCTTGAAAAACCGTTCGAGCCACGTCGGCTTTTGACAGTTCTCAAGCATGCCGCTGAACAGCACCGCCTGTCGGACATGACACGCCGCATGCGCGAACAACTTGTGTCACTGTCTGGGTTGGATCGTGTTTTGTTGGGTAGCGATATACGGGTGGCTGAACTCAAGGCAGAGGCTGTCGATTTGGCACTTTCCGATGCGCCGGTTCTTATCACGGGGGAGACAGGGACGGGAAAAGAGTTGGTTGCGCGCGCCTTGCATCGACTAGGGGGGCGCCGCGACAAAGAGTTCGTAGCGTTGAACTGTGCGTCACTGGCACCGGAGCGGGTGGAAGAGCAAATGTTCGGAACCGCCGATACGCTGCTTGGTAGCTTCCGCAAGGCCGATGGCGGGACATTGTTTCTGGACGAAGTTGCGGCATGCCCCCTCGAAGTTCAGATCAAGCTGTTACGCGCAATTGAAACCGGGTTGATTCAGCCTGTTGGCACAGACGAAGAAATTCAGACCGATGTACGTATCGTTGCAGCCACCAACGAGGATCTGGCTCCGATGGTCGAGGCCGGTAGATTTCGAGCAGATTTCCTTTACCGCCTCAATACGTTCGAACTGCGCTTGCCCCGACTGATTGATCGGGGCGAGGACATCGTGATGCTCTACGAGCATTTCGTCGAGCAGTTCTGCGAAACCTACGAGATCAGTTCGATCGAAATGTCTGCTGAAGACGCGGCTGCGTTGCTCGCCCATACATGGCCCGGCAATGTTCGCGAGTTGCGACATGTGGCCGAGCGCCGGGTTTTGGCTGCGCGGCGTGGTGGCGGTTCGGTGGCCGAGGCATTGCGCACGGATGATTTGATTGACGATGTTCCGGCGACGCTGCGTGAAGCTGTTGCGCGTTTTGAAAAGACGCTGATCTCACAGGCGATCTCAAACCATGGCGGTCGCATGGATGCTGTTGCCGAGGCTCTCGGTATCGGACGACGCACATTGAACGACAAAATCGTCAAGCTTGGACTTGAGAAATCCAAACTTCTGGATTGAGCCCTGCGGATTTCCGCAAGCGGTTTTCTCGCCAGCCTGCGGATTGTTTCCTATCCGATTCTGATTCTCACGCTATTCTCCTTCTCAGCGCCGTTAACGCGCATTTACGGGAGGACTACATGAAACACTTCAAGACAGCCGCACTTGCGGCGACAATTGCCATGTCTGGCGTTGCTGCTCACGCACAAGACGAGGGTGGCAGCTATGTTCTGACGACAGCCTCGACTGGCGGAACATATTATCCAGTTGGTGTTGCCTTGGCGACGCTGGTGAAGGTCAAGCTTGAGCCGAAGGCAAAAATCGGCATGTCCGCAATCAGTTCGGCGGGATCGGGCGAAAATGTCCGCCTTCTGCGCGAAGACGAAGCGCAGTTTGGTATCTTGCAGGGTCTGTTTGGTTACTATGCTGCGACGGGTACAGGCCCGATCGCGGAGGTTGGTCCACAAGAAAACCTGCGTTCGGTTTCGATGCTGTGGCAGAACGTAGAACACTTTTTGGTGTCGTCTGACGTCGCAACGACTGGCTCGCTCGCAGATATGGTGGCCCTCAAAGGTGAAGCAATGGCCATGGGTGCGCAGAACTCGGGCACTATCGGGTCGAACCGCACCATCCTTTCCGGTTTTGGCGTCGACATCGACACCGATTATGAGTTGCTCTTCGGCGGTTACGGCCCGTCCGCAGAAGCTCTCCAAAACGGTCAGGTCAAAGGTATCGGCGCACCGGGTGGTGTTCCTGTCGGCGCGATCAGTCAGCTGATGGCATCCGCAGGCGACAGTGTCACTCTTCTGAGTCTGACAGACGAAGAAATGGCAACTGCGGATTCGGATCGTGGTCTGTGGACGCCTTACACGATTCCGGCTGGGTCTTATCCGGGGCAGGACGCGGATGTGCAGACTGTTGCGCAGCCCAACTTCCTTGCCACTAACGCTGATATCCCTGAGGAACATGTCTACCAGCTCACCAAGGCAATCTACGAAAACCTGCCGTTCCTTCAGGCGATTCACCCGGCAACCAAGGTGATGAGCATTGAAAGCGCGATTGCTGGCCTTCCGCTCCCGTTGCACCCCGGAGCGCTGCGCTATTACCAAGAAGTTGGCTTGGATATTCCTGAGCGCCTGATCGCAAAATAATCCACGTGACTACGACCAGCCTGCGTCTGACGTGGGCTGGTTCTCTGATGTTTGGGTGGGACCATGTCAAAGAATGAAGAAGACGAGGACGGAGGTCGCCTCCGTTCGTTCGATGGGCTTTTGGATAAAGCTCTGTCGATAATTTGTTTCGTGATCGCAGTTGCGCATATCTATGTCGCCTTTGATCCGGTGTTATCCGAACTTCAACGAAATGCCTTTCACTTCGCTGGTTTCGCTATGTTGGCAGCTCTGCTGTATCCGATGTGGCGCGGTTCTGGTGGAAAGACTGCGCCTTTGGCGATTGATCTGGCGCTGGGTGTGGCGGTCGCGGCATCTGCTGTCTGGTTGGCTCAGGCCGAGAACGCAATTTATGATCGCGGGGTCAAGTTTTCGTCGACGGACTGGATCGCGGCAAGCATCTGCATCATTGGAGCGATCGAACTGACGCGCCGTGTTGCGGGTCTGATTATTCCAATCCTGATCATTCTGTCCCTTAGCTATGTGGCATATTGGGGCCGCTTCATCGGGGGCGTGTTCTCGTTCCCGGGTCTGAGCGCGGAAACCGTCGCGTTCCGGTCGATCTATGGTGATGACGCCATGTTCGGAACCATCGCGCGGATCTCATCGACCTATGTTTTCTTGTTCATCATTTTCGGGGCCTTCTTGCTACGGTCAGGTGCTGGGGAGTTCGTGATCAACATGGCCCGCGCCATTGCCGGAAAGTTGGTAGGTGGACCTGGCATCGTTGCCGTTATTGCGTCTGGTCTGACAGGTACGATTTCAGGTTCCGCAGTGGCCAACACTGCCTCTACCGGGGTGATAACCATCCCGCTGATGAAGCGCGCCGGATTTCAGCCGAAATTCGCAGGTGGTGTGGAGGCAGCTGCTTCCACGGGTGGCCAATTGATGCCGCCGATCATGGGGGCTGGTGCGTTTGTGATGGCGAGCTTCACGCAGATTCCCTACGAAACAATCGTTGCCGTGGCGGCCTTGCCGGCGCTGCTCTATTTTCTCTCGGTTGCTTTCTTTGTTCGCATCGAGGCGCGTCGAAATAACCTTCAACCACTGCCAGATGAAGGACAGACATTGGGGTCTGCGTTCAAAGAAGGCGGTGCGAGCTTCATCATCCCGATTTGTACCTTGATTGGTCTGCTGGTTGCCGGGTTCACCCCGACCTATGCCGCCGTTTTCGGTATTCTTGCCGTGATCGGATCAAGCTGGCTGACCAAGAACCGGATGGGGCCGAAAGCCGTTTTCGAAGCCTTTGTCATGGGTTCGAAAGGGATGGTGCTGACCGCTGTGCTGCTGTGTTCTGTTGGGTTGGTTGTAAACGTCATCGCAACAGCAGGGATCGGCAACACATTCAGCTTGATGATCACGAGTTGGGCAGGAGGAAACATCCTGATCGCATTAATCTTGATTGCCTTGGCAAGTCTGGTTCTTGGCATGGGGTTGCCCGTGACCGCAGCCTATATCGTTCTCGCGACGCTGTCGGCCCCGGCTCTGTCCGGCATGATCAGTGATCAGTTCGTGATTTCACAGCTTGCCGCCGGAAGTTTGCCCGAGGCGGCGAAGGCGGTGCTGATGTTCGGAGTGCCGGATCAAATCGAATTGCTTAGTCGGGAACTGACCCGTGCCGAAGCGGCCGGATTGATCCAATCGCTGCCGCTTGAAATTGCGGCTCCGGTTCGGGATCTTGTTGTGCCACCTGCTATTGCGACCAGTGCATTGTTGTCGGCTCACATGATTATCTTCTGGCTGTCACAAGACAGCAATGTCACGCCACCTGTCGCCTTGGCAGCATTCACCGCTGCGGCGATTGCTAAAGCTCCTGCTATGGCGACTGGGGTCGCAAGTTGGAAGTTGGCAAAGGGCCTCTATATCATCCCGGTTCTCTTTGCGTATACACCCTTTCTCTCGGGCGATTGGCCCGCGATGATCCAAGTGTTTTGCTTTGGTGCGATCGGGGTGTATGCGCTTGCGGGCGCGTTGCAGGGATGTATGGAAAAACCATTTGGCTATGCCATGCGTGCCCTGTGCCTGGTCGCCGGCATTGCTGCGCTTTGGCCGGGTGTCCTGATTGTGAACATCGTAGGAGCTGTCGCCACTGTCGTAATTCTTATGGCCAATATCCGCTTCGGAAAAACGCCTCCTGTGACGGCGGTGCCAGATGCGGCCTAGAGAGCTTTGGTTTACCGGGCCTGATTATGAATAAGCGCAATCAGGCCCGCGCTCCAAAGGTGTGTCGATGGTGATTTCGGTTGGAATCCAATCGAAAATTGCCAGCGCTCGGCCCCTATCGAACCCAACATATAGCGTTCCGGTTTCCGGCTGGAGCGCTACTCCTTCCGCATCAACCCCATATTGTGACAGCGGAGAAACTGACAGGACGCGGCCATCGGGTGCGAGTTCAAACAGGCTATTCAAACCTTCGTTGTCATCGACGACCAGAATATTGCCCGAAAACGGATCACGGGTGACGCCTTGCGGTTCGGTCATCGGTGGATCAAAGCTGTCTCCGTAAAGCTCCATCAGGACAGTTCCGTCGGGTGAAATGCGCATCAATCGTGATGGATCGTCTTCGACAACAAGATAGCTTCCGTCTGCGTCGCGATGCAGACCTTCGGTGTCGTAGAGTGCATCGCTCAGACGG
This sequence comes from uncultured Marivita sp., assembly GCA_947503115.1. Classification (GTDB taxonomy): domain Bacteria; phylum Pseudomonadota; class Alphaproteobacteria; order Rhodobacterales; family Rhodobacteraceae; genus Marivita. The sequence continues at coordinate 7,824 of CANNCS010000039.1, read as the reverse complement.
AATGGTGCGTCGACGGCGCGACCTTCGCGGTCCAAGCGACGAAACTCGCCCCATCCATTTGCGATTAGGATACCGTTTTCTTCGACAGTGAGGCTTCGCACAGACCGCATCCCTGTATCGAAGCGACGAAGCTCTTTTCCAAAGGTTGAGAGCAAGACAACCTCGTTGCTTTCATTGGCAACCCAAATGCCACAAACCAAGGCGTCGTAGGCGATGCTGACGGCCCGAAACTCTGAGATTGTATCACGATGATAGATATCTGCCTGAGCGACATTGGTGAAGTTCGTCAGGACGGCCAGTCCGATTCCTGAGAGTTTCCTACACATAAAAACAGCCCCCATTCTGAAGAGCTGTCCCGGAGGTCCGCAATTTCAAGAGATATTGTCGATTGGTATACAATAGCGCACTGTTCTGTAATGCTTCCGATGAACATGCGATCCTGTATCGGCGGCGCATGAAACCCATCGGCGCGAACAAGGTGTCCTAAATGACCAAAAGTGTGATCGTGATTGGTGCAGGTATCGTCGGAGTGTCGAGTGCTATCTGGCTCAGGCGGTTCGGGCAGGAGGTAACTCTTGTCGACCGCGACGGTCCGGGGCAAGGCACATCATTCGGAAATGCGGGCCTCTTGGCGGCTTGCGCAATGGTGCCGGTAACGACACCTGGATTGATCACCAAAGCGCCAAAGATGGTATTTGATCCTGACTCACCTCTGTTTCTACGCTGGTCTTATCTTCCCCGTATTGCGCCTTGGTTGGTGCGGTACCTTAAGCACGCGAATGACCGCGACACGCGCCGGATCGCGGCCGACCTCACAGACATAACGGCAGATACCGTGGATCAGCATTTTGCCCTGACCGCAGGTTTGGCGGCGCGCGATTACCTTTGTAAGAGCGACTATGTACACGCTTATAGCACGCGTGCCGAATATGAAGCGGATCGGTATTCTTGGGAATTACGGCGCGAACACGGGTTCGTTCCTGCCATGATCGAAGGTTCGGCGGTGCAAGAGTTCGATCCAAGCTTTGGCCCGTCCATCACATGTCTGGCAGTGGTCAAAAACCATGGATTCGTGACAAATCCCGGTGGGTACGTCGCTGCGCTTGCGCGAGAATTTGAACAAATGGGTGGACGCATCATCAAGGCCACAGTCCAAGATATCGAAACTGCCGAAGGTGAACGCCCACGGTTGATCACCTCTGTCGGTGAGCTTGAAGCAGATGGCGTGGTGCTTGCCTCTGGTGCGTGGTCGAAAGGTTTGATGGCAAAGCTTGGGCTCAATATCCCTTTGGAAAGCGAACGAGGTTATCACATCGTGATGAAGGACGCGTCGGGCGGACCACGGGTGCCCTCAATGATCTCGTCTGCAAAGTTCGTTGCCACACCAATGCAAATGGGATTGCGCTGCGCCGGGATTGTTGAGCTCGGTGGGCTAGAAGCAGGGCCATCAGATGCACCCTTCGCATTGCTCCGCCGCAAGATAGCTGAGGCATTTCCTCATCTCTTGTTCGATTGCGAAGAAACCTGGATGGGCCATCGCCCCGCCACGACCGACAGTTTGCCTTTGATCGGTGAGGTGCGGAACACCGGTGTATTTACAGCCTTTGGACATCAGCATGTCGGGTTGACGGCCGGGCCAAAGACCGGACGCTTGGTTGCTGGATTGATCGCGGACCAGCCCAGTAATCTTGACCTGCAACCGTTTTCGCCACACCGCTTTGGTGCTTAGAGGCACGTAAGCGAAACGTATCGATTTTTAGTTGTTAAGCAGAGGTTTACATCCCCCTGTTACGTCTCGAGTGGGGCGTAAGGAGAATAGGGTATGGCGACCGACAGAAATGTCGCGCCAGTCATTATCAAGCGTAAGAAAGTGATCGTCGCAGGCGGGCACCATGGGGGTGCTTGGAAAGTCGCGTATGCTGACTTTGTCACTGCGATGATGGCCTTCTTTATGTTGATGTGGCTGCTGAATGCGACAACTGAGAAACAGCGGAAAGGCATTGCCGACTATTTCAGTCCAACCGCTCCGATCAGCCGTTTGTCCAGCGGTTCGGATGGGATGTTCATGGGAGATAGCGTATTCGCGGCGGATGTGTTGCCGCGCATGGGTGTGGGTGCCAGTTCATTGCAGAACACGACCAATGATGGATCACCCAAAGCCGAGGAGAATGCGCAAGAAATTGCCTTCAAAGAAGTGCAGGACGTCCTTCTTGGCATTGGTGGCGAAAGCATGCTCGACGATCAATGGCTGCGCCATGTGGTGACCCGCGTCACTGATGAAGGACTAGTACTGGAATTCTTCGACACCGAAGGCGATCCTCTATTCACGAATGGCGCAAACCCAACGGCGCTTACACGGTCCATCGCCTATGCTGTACGCGAGGCAAGTAAGCTCCTGAGCAACGAGATCGCTATCGAAGGACACGTGGCCAAAGCGCCGATCGTTCAAATAGAGGATCCCGCCTGGGACTGGTCCGCCGATCGCGCCTTCGTGTTCTCCGAGCTATTGATTGGATTTGAATTTGAGGAGGACCGCGTGCGCAGGCTTACTGCATATGGAGATAGAGAACCGATTGTCGAAAACCTGATGTCAGCTAGGAACAACAGAATCGAATTGATTTTTCTTCGGCATTGACCGTCGTTTGGGAAATTAGGTCAATTTTTATCCGTTAGGTTACCGTTAAAGCCGAAGCTCTACTGCTGTGAGAAAGACCAGTCATCACACCAGAAAGGCGTCACATGTCGATTTCCTCCTCACTTAGCGCGGGCGTTGTCGGCCTTGCGTCCCACGCAACACGTTTGGCTACGATCTCGGATAATATCGCAAACTCTCAAACACCCGGCTACAAACGGGTCGAGGCGAACTTTCACTCGATGGTGGTCACATCAGGGGGGGGGTACGTACACTGCAGGTGGTGTTCGAACGACGACCCAGCGGTACATCGACCAAGAAAGCGCGATCACCACCACATCAAATTCGACTGACTTGGCTGTAAGCGGGCGTGGCTTCCTGCCTGTCGCTCAAGCGACTGAAGTTCTTGCGGGTTCGGAAACTCCACAGATGTTTTTGACGACGACAGGATCGTTCCGTACCGATGCCAACGGTTATCTGCGCACTGCTTCCGGTCAGATCTTGTTAGGCTGGCCTGCGAATCTGGATGGTTCAATTCCCAATTACCCACGCGCAACCAGCGAAGCACTTGAGCCAGTGCGAATTAACGTCAATCAATTCAGTGGTGAACCGACCACACGGATCGAATTAGGAATCAATCTTCCAGCAACTGAGACTGAAGCGGGATCATTGGGAGATCCGCTGACACAGTCGATTGAATACTATGACAATCTGGGTCGTGCTGAGACGCTGGAGTTCACCTTTACACCGGTGTTGCCGGCGACTGGAACCTCCAATCAGTGGAGCCTTGAAATTGCCGATAGCGCGGATCCGGCAACGATCATTGGACAATATGACCTAGAGTTCGACGATGCCCGAACGCTTGGTGGTACTCTTCTAAACGTGGGTGACGTCACTGGCGGTCCTTATGATGCCGCGACGGGTATTCTAACCATCTCAGCGCCAAGTGGACCAATCGACATCAATATCGGACGCCCTGGACTGAACGAGGGTTTGTCGCAGTTGTCCGACATCTTCGCGCCATTCAACATCAGTCGCGATGGCGCACCTGTCGGCAAGGTGACATCGGTCGAAGTGGATGAAACGGGTTTGGTCAATGCGTTCTATGATACTGGGACAACCCGAACGCTGTACCAGGTTCCCTTGGTCGACATCCCGAATCCCAACGGCATGGCTGCTGCGGGAAGCCAACTCTACATGCCAACACCAGAAAGTGGCAGCTTCTTCCTTTGGGATGCTGGTAACGGTTCAACCGGGGATATCCTGTCCTTCGCTCTTGAAGAGTCAGCGACGGATATTGCCAACGAGCTGACTGAATTGATCAGAACCCAGCGAGCTTATTCCTCGAACGCCAAGGTGATCCAGACGGTGGACGAGATGTTGCAGGAAGCAACGATATCAAGCGCTGATTTTTGAACTCAAAAGGACATTCCAATGAGTCTTTCTGGAGCGCTTTCAAACGCAATGAGCGGACTTGTCGCCAATGCTCGCGGAACAACGGTCATTTCATCAAACATCGCAAATGCATTGAATGAAACCTATGGCCGACGTGATATTGCATTAACCACCAACGCCACGCAATCGTCAGGCGGTGTGGTCGTGTCCCAAGTGACTCGGCAATCCGATCCCATAATGGCCTATCAAAAGCGCTTGGCATTGGCAGATCAGTCATCGTTGTCCGTACAAGCAAATTTTCATACCGATCTCGAACAAATGATCGGCAGCATAGACACTGTTGGTTCGGTCGCTGACAAACTGACGCGTCTTGAAACGGCTCTTTTGTCGGCAGCATCTGATCCGTCTTCCCAAACGCGACTGCGAAACGTTTCGTTCGCCGCAGAAGATTTTGCTGCAGGTCTGCGCCATGCCAGTTCTGGCCTTAACGGTTTGCGAGAGAGGGCCGACGCCGAAATCGCGAACGCCGTTGATATACTCAATACCGGGCTGTCTCAACTCGAGCAGCTGAACACTCAAATCGTAACCGCCAAGCACCTTGGCCAAGACACGCTCGGCCTTTTGGACCGACGTGACGCAACCCTGGACACGTTGGCGAAATTCGTCCCTCTTCATGTTGTTGACCGTGACAGTGGCGCAGTTTCTGTCTTCACGGTGCAAGGGAAAACGCTTCTTGATGAAAGTGCTGCCAGTTTCAGTTTTGAACGCAGTTCCACGATCCTCTCGCATATGACTGTCGGCAATGGGTTGATTTCTAACCTGACGATCGACGGTGAGGTCTTTCAGGTGCCGGGCAACGGTATGATGAATGGGGGCGCGCTCGCGGCGTATTTTGATCTGCGAGATGTAACCGCGACGCAGGCACAGCAGCGGTTGGATGCCATAGCCAGAGACGCGGTCGAACGGTTCGGGCCAGGAGGGGCGGATACTACCCTTGTCGCCGGTGATGCAGGGGTCTTCACGGATGCTGGGTTTGCGTTCAACGCGGCTGATGAAACGGGGCTTGCTGGCCGCATTACCTTGAACAACGCCCTTAGAGCGGAGACGGCTGAGCCATGGCGATGGAGGGATGGGATTAACGCCGCAACGCAGGGCGATTCAGGGCAGGCTGATCTACTGTTGGAATTGCGGGCGAATATGAACGCCACCGTTGTGCCCGGCTCTGTGGCCTTGGGAAGCACTCCGCGCAGTCTAGTCGGCCACATTCAAGAACTTTCAAGCGATGTGGCGGCAAATCGAATTCGCTTCAGTGACGCAAGTGAGACGGCTTCTTCGTACCTGAACGATGTTCGCAATGCTGTCGCGGCGGATGGTGTGAACACGGACCAAGAACTACAAAAGCTGATCGAACTCGAAAAATCCTACGCGGCCAACGCGCGTGTTGTTCAGGTTGTGGACGACATGCTTTCTGAACTCCTTAGAATTTGAAGGAACATCCCATGCGCGCTATCGGTGATCTTGCGTCATTCATGATTTCTAGCCAGCTACAGGCCCGCATCAGCTCCGCTGCAAATGTATCGGCTCAAGAAGCGACCACGGGACTGGCCCACGACAAGGCACGTCACCTTGGCGGTTCGACGATGGCGATTTCGCTTCTCGAACGAAAAACCCAGTTATTGGAGCAACACCAACGCGGTATTTCTGAAGCAGCGATTTTCGCAGGCGCAACTCAGTCGGTTTTGGGTAGGATTCAAGATCAGATCGGTGATCTCGCGACCGACCTCTCGCTATTATCACAACTGCAGAATGCCACGGAAATTAAAACTCTGTCTGCAACGGCGGCGGAAACCATGATTGACGCCGTCAATTCTTTGAATGTTGAAGTTGCTGGACGACACCTTTTTTCGGGCACGGCAACGGGCACAAAGCCTTTGCCCGATGGTGCAACGCTGCTCGAAAACCTCAGGTCCGATATCGCTGGCTCGGCTACTCCGGGTGAAGCGATCGCCGCTGTCGGTGCGTGGTTCGATACACCTGCTGGAGCCTTCGAAACTTTGGTTTACTCCGGGTCGACTACAGGATTTGCAAGCATACCCATCAGAGATGATGAATCGGTTACTTTCGGTCTTCGCGCAGATGGCGAAACAGTGCGGGAAATGCTCAAGGCGCTTAGTTTTGCAGCCCTGGCATCGGACCCTTCGCTTGGGTTCGATGTGGCTGATCAAAAAACACTCTTGGATCAAGGATTCGGTAGTTTGATTAAGGTAGATCGGCAGATCACGGAAGAGCGTTCCGGGTTGGGTTTGACAGAAGCCATGATCGAAGCATCGCGCGTCTCGGTGGAGACAGATCTGGAAAGAATTGCGCGCGACAGACTGAAACTCATTGGCGTTGACCAATTCAAGGTAACTTCAGAATTCGAAGCGGCCCAACAGCAACTTGAAATCTTCTATCGGATTGCTGCTCGGCAAGGGCAAGTCTCTTTGGCGGAGTACCTGCGATGAGAGCGCTGATTATCGCCATTGTAACATGCCTCATGCCAAGCTTGTCTTTGGCACAGGGCGTACGTCTTAAGGACTTGGCAACCTTCGAAGGTGTGCGTGGTAATGATCTTGTCGGATATGGTCTGGTTGTCGGGCTTGATGGCACCGGGGATGGACTTAGAAATTCGCCATTCACCGAAGACATTATGTCAAACATTCTCGAACGCCTAGGTGTCAACGTCACCGGCGAACAGTTTCGTGCAAAAAACGTTGCCGCGGTGATCGTTACCGGTCAGCTTCATGCCTTCGCCCGGGCTGGCGGAAGAATAGACGTAACCGTTTCCGCAATCGGTGACGCATCCAGTCTGAGGGGTGGTACACTGGTCATGACACCACTGAATGCTGCGGATGGGCAGATTTATGCGGTTGCGCAAGGGTCCATCATCGCCGGGGGTGTCGCGGCAGAGGCGGATGCAGCGCGAACTGTGCAGGGTGTGCCAACTGCTGGGAGTATTCCATCCGGTGCAATCGTAGAGCGTGAAGTCTCGTTTGATTTCAATCGGATGCAAACCCTGACATTGGCGTTGAAAAGCCCGGATTTCTCTACTGCATACCGTGTTGAGCGCGCGATCAATGTTGCTGCTGGAAGGTCGATAGCATCGATGTCTGATTCAGGAACAATCTCGGTTGATCTTGGCCGATCTGGTCAGCGTTCACCGTCACATCTGCTGGCTCAGATCGAGAACTTGCGCATCGAACCTGACACTTTGGCGCGTGTCGTGGTTGATCAGCGCTCGGGCACCATCGTTATTAGTGAAAACGTTCGTGTCTCCCGTGTAGCTGTGTCCAAAGGCAACCTGACATTGACCGTTCAAGAAGAACCGATCGTCGTTCAGCCGAACCCGTTTGCCGAGGGTGAAACTGTGGTGGTGCCACGCTCAACAGCTCAACAGCTCAAATCGAAAATGCACCTGCGGTGTCCTTGGCCGAAGTCCCGGGCAGTACGACGCTTTCTGATGTTATCACTGGTCTGAATGCTCTTGGCATCACGCCGAATGACTTGATCGACATTCTCAAAACAATAAAGGCCGCCGGGGCGCTGCACGCCGAATTTGTCGTGATGTGAGCTTAGCTCTAATACCGGAAAGGACAAAACAGAATGATTGCACTTGCGGGCATCGCATTCACCTTTTTCATGGTGTTTGGAGGCTATTTGCTTGCCGGTGGTAAGCTGGGCATAATACCAAGGGCTGCGATCATTGACCCACTTTCGCCCAATCTCTGGTTCCGATTGACGTGATGACGTCCGGTAGG
>CANNCS010000038.1 GCA_947503115.1 uncultured Marivita sp. | reverse complement strand
CAACGGCATCAAGCCATCAACACAAGATCAGGCCGCCGCTTGATGATCGCCCAAACACCAGATTTGACAATAGCTCTTAAAACAACGACGCGTCTCTGAGACTTGTGATCCACGTGCTCATGTGCGACAGGTCATTCAGAATACTGCCAAACTGCACATATCGCCTCATCAGTCAGTCTATGATCTGGCCAATCACAGTGCAGTCAACGCATTTTGTGGACAACAAGACACCGAGGAGTTCGCCTGATCCGCAGCTCAGAAATCCACGTTGGACACAGAAGCGACGCGCTGTGACAAATGCTATCAGAGATATGTCACAACGTTTGCAGTAGATAGCTCGCCTTAATATGGTGAGTGAGACGGGCAAAACAAATGATGCACCTGAATACATGTCCTTGACGATCCCCGTTGATGAATTGGCTCACGCGTTGGGGCGCTCGAGCGCATTTTTACGTGTAAGCATGGCCATTCTGAAAATTTCAGGAAGTGACGAAGCTCTCACCCTTGAAGATGCGGTCAACGTCATACGATATTTTGCACCCAAGTCAGCAGACCAAGATACATTATTGACAGCCCTTACCCAAAAGCTTGACGCTACTGAAAGGCGAGAGCTGGAATTGGCAGTTGCTATAGAAATAATAAAGCAGGAGCGTTCAAGTCTAAAAGATCAAGTTAACTTTATGCAATATCAGCTTGAACACGCCCAAGCACGAGGGGACCGCCTAGAGGAACAACTCCATGATGTGACCGCTTCGTTCGCACATATTTTATCTCAAAGAGATAAGCTTGTTGCCCGCTCGAAGCTCAAAAGCAAGACTTCGCTCAAACAATATAATGGACGAGAGGTTCTATATCTCGAAGATCCAGTTAATCTACATATGCTTGATACGGCTGAAAACTAATTTTCAGGGTCAAAAATAGGCATTATTCATCGATAAATGGTTAACATGCGCAGCAATTTATCTGCGTTCATAATTTTTGTGATTTGATTACAAGGCCAGCCACGACAGCTCATAAATACGCCGCGGCGCATTGCAAACAGAATTGTCCATCCCGCAACGCAGAGCTTGCTCAATCACATGCGGCCTTCCGTTAACGCTATGCAACGCGAGTTCACCCACAAGACCACAGCCTATAGGGCGAAGCCAGCTCACACAGACACTTGCGATGTGGCCGCGCGATGATAACGAGCAAACATAAAAACCGCGTATGATCTCACTGGCAGAGCGGCCCTGCACATCTGAAGGCGAATATCCCAGCAAGCTGTAGCGAAACTTGTAAGTTTGCCTCGCAAACGATTGACACTGCGCAGCAAAAGCTCCGTGATGGGGGCAAACCAGAGCAAATAAGGTTCATGGATAGCATATGCGCAGCGCAACATACGCGACAGCACTCACTTTAATGCTTGGCTGGTTGCTGTGGATAGGCAAACCAATACTGCTTCCTGTATTTGCAGCAGTGATTTCAGTATATATTTTATCTACTGCAGCAGCAAGCATGCAAGCCTTGCCCATATTAGGACGCTTGCCAGCATGGGCGCGACGCGGGCTTATTCTAATTCTTTTTGCAATAATTGTTGTTTTGTTATTTATTTTGGTTATCAATAATCTTGTTCAAGTTGTTGCAATTTTACCTCAATATGAATCGAACTTAGAACAACTCATAACAGACAATGCTAGCATTCTCGGAATTGAGAATGAGCCGACCTGGGAAAATCTGCGGCGCGCCACATTAGACCAAATAGATGTACGTGCTTGGATGACCCCAGCTTTACTGTCGTTGCGCGGCTTTGGTGTTGCGCTATTTCTTGTCGTTCTTTACTCCAGCTTTTTCATAGCTGAACGCGGCGTTATGGCCCGTAAAGTCATGATTGCTATGGGTGACGCTGATGTTGGTGAGAGGGCAATCCAACTCCTCTCACGCATAAATGAAAGAATTGGGCAATATCTCTTTGTCAAAACTGTTATTAATATGATTCTTGGCGCACTATCTTTTATTGTCCTCCTATTCTTTGGAATTGAATTTGCACTGTTCTGGTCTGTGCTGATCGCTTTCCTCAATTACATACCATATATTGGCTCTATGATTGGGGTTATATTTCCTGTCCTGTTGAGCCTAGCACAGTTTGGCACTTTATCGATGGCTGGCTCAGTTATGATAACACTCACAATTGTACAAATTTTTGTCGCATTTTTTTTAGAACCTCGCATGATGGGACGGGCCTTTAACTTAAGTCCGTTCGTTGTCCTATTAGCCCTAGCTTTCTGGAGCACTCTCTGGGGATTACCTGGCGCGCTCCTCGCCGTGCCACTGACTGTGAGCTTAATCCTCGTCTTTGCGGAACTGAAAACAACCAGACCAATTGCAGTACTTCTTTCCGCAAGTGGAAAGCTATAAGCTTCTGCCCAAACTTGGCCTCTGGTTCTAAAATCAAATAAGGCCACACAGTGAGATACTGGAAACCTCACCCTACCGGATAACTTACTGATACACGCCCCGGTCCTGCACCAGCAGAACATAACCTCAACTCAACCGCCATAGATGATTGCGATACGGCGATCTGCAAGATACACGTACTGCGCACAGCGAAGACAGTGTAATTTTATCAAAGCGAAAGGCGCCCTACGAATGCAGACGCCATACTACCTTATCGACAAAGCGCGGCTTCTACCAAACCTAGAGGCAATCGCCCAACTACGGAAGCAGTCCGGAGCTAAATCACTTCTCGCCTTAAAGTGCTTTGCCACCTGGTCTTTATTCGACTTGATGTCAGAATATATGGACGGAACCACGTCGTCATCCCTATTCGAAGTAAAGCTTGGACGTGAAAAATTTCCAGGCGAAACACATGCCTATTCGGTCGCTTGGGCCCCTCACGAAATAAAGGAGGTCATGGCTTCATCCGATAAAATTATTTTCAACACAGTTCAACAACTGCAACGCTTTGCACATGAAAGCGAAAACCATATTCGTGGCCTTCGCATCAATCCTGGCGTTTCAACATCAGGCTTTGACCTTGCCGATCCATCCCGACCATTTTCGCGCTTGGGCGAACATAAACTCGAAGCAATTGAGCCCGTTGCTGATATGATTAGTGGTTTTATGTTTCACAATAATTGCGAAAATGCAAGCTTTGATAAATTTGATGAAATGCTATGTCATATAGAGGAAAAGTTTGGAAGCCTTATTAAGAAAATGAAATGGATTTCCCTTGGTGGCGGAATACATTTTACGGGTAACAGTTACCCCCTAAATAAACTCGCTGACCGCCTTAAACGTTTTGCCGGAGACCATGAAGTTCAGATTTATCTCGAACCGGGAGAAGCTGCTATCACGAACTCAACAACGCTTGAGGTTACTGTTTTGGACACACTTTTCAACGGAAAAGATCTTGCGATCGTTGATAGCTCAATCGAAGCACATATGCTTGATTTACTGATCTATCGGGAAAGTGCAAAAATGAAAGAAACCGGTACGCGCAGATGGATGATTTGTGGAAAGTCCTGCCTTGCGGGTGATATTTTTGGAGAATTTCGTTTCGATAACGATCTTAAACCGGGCGATCGACTATCGTTTCAAGATGCGGGTGGCTATACGATGGTCAAGAAAAATTGGTTCAATGGTGTGCAAATGCCGGCAATTGCCATTAGAGAGCTCGATGGATCCATACGACTTGTGCGCGAATTCACCTACAACGATTTTGCAACAGCACTATCGTGATGATCTTCTACTCTAATGCCATCTGATGATCATAAAGGAGACTTGTTTTGAAAAAGGGTGTACTTATTATTGGCGCAGGGGGCGTTGCTCAAGTTGTTGCGCACAAATGTGCTCAGAATAATGATGTATTAGGCGAACTACACATTGCGAGTAGAACAAAATCTAAATGCAACGCAATTATCGATACTGTTGTATCAAAAAATTCCATGAAAATACCTGGAGTATTTAATTCTTACGAGGTTGATGCGACAAATACAGAGGCAGTTGTAGAACTTATTCGTGAATCTGGAGCGCAAATTGTTATCAATGTCGGCTCAGCATTTGTAAACATGTACGTTTTGGAAGCGTGTATTCAAACAGGTTCAGCCTATATAGATACGGCGATTCACGAAGAGCCTGATAAGATTTGTGAAAACCCGCCTTGGTACGCTAATTATGAATGGAAAAAGCGCGATATTTGTGGTGAAAATGAGGTAACTGCAATTCTTGGCGCTGGGTTTGACCCGGGCGTAGTTAATGCATACGCTCGATTTGCTATTGACCAAATGGACACCGTACAGAGTATCGATATTGTCGATATCAATGCTGGCTCTCACGGCAAGTACTTTGCCACAAATTTCGATCCGGAAATTAATTTTCGAGAGTTTACCGGCACAGTCTATTACTGGGAAGATCAAACGTGGAAAGAACTATCAATGTTCGAAAGCGGTCGAACCTGGGATCTTCCTGTTGTTGGACCCTCACAAGCATACCAATCCGGGCATGATGAAGTACACTCTCTTGCGGTAAACTACCCGCAAGCCGATGTGAGATTTTGGATGGGTTTTGGCGATCATTATATAAATGTCTTCAATGTTTTGAAAAATATCGGCCTATTATCTGAACAACCCGTGACAACTGCCGAAGGCCAAACCGTTGTACCCCTAAAGGTCGTAAAAGCATGCCTACCAGACCCTGCGAGCCTAGCACCAAATTATACAGGGAAAACCTGTATTGGTGATCTGGTCAAAGGAACAAAGAACAACAAAGATATTGAGTTGTTCGTCTATAATGTCGCCGACCACGCCGAAGCTTACGAGGAAGTGGGAAGCCAGGGCATTTCCTACACAGCTGGCGTACCTCCAGTCGCCGCCGCTATGTTGGTGGCAACTGGGGATTGGGATGTGAAATCCATGAAAAATGTTGAGGAACTCAATCCAATACCATTTCTGACTCTTCTGGACAAAATTGGACTACCAACGCGCGTTTTGAAAGGCGGATTGAAAGGTGAAGATATGACGTGGCATGAATACATCGCCTGATGTCAACGGTGAGCGTTCGTACCGAACGCTCACCCCTTTTGACGAAAGGAGACCGGCCGGCTTTATAATTGCAAAGTCATTTGCCACAACGTTTAAAATATTGCACTGTTAATTTGATATTTTCGGCCATTCATAAAATGTAAAAAGCCATATTTGATTTAATTAGGATCAGTTTTTAACCAATTTTTCTATTAGCATTTCTCACTGTCCGCTCAGACATCCAAAGATATCCTATGCAAGATTGCAAAGCGATGCTGATAAAATACAAGCTGCAGAAATTTTTACGACGCTGAGACGGCTTTTCTATATTCGGCATACACATTGTCAGCGACAAGCTGCTCTCCTATCAAAAGGTTTCCGGGGCTATAAGGCCCATTAATATTTTAATGCGCTCAACGTTACCATTCTCGCAATTAGAGTGTTTATATTATCAAGCCAACTTGTAAGCTAAGCGTTTTGTTATCCAACGGCGCCAATATGCCTTATAAAAGACTCGCCGAAGGCTTTTTCGCTTCCGGTACCTATGGCGCCGGCGTCCTTCTTCCAGACCAGACTCCTCAGTGGCTCGGTTTCTTTGTGTGATAACTCTTGGAGCACAAGCATAGCTATCAAATTTGGTAATAACATCAGGCCAATCCGACGGTTGCGTCACTGGACCATCACGAAACGCAAGTTGTGCGGCGACTTCTCTAGAGACCATGTATCCCGTCGCTAAAAATGGCGGCAGAACCATCCGATACGCATAAACATCTCCAGCCACGAACAGCCGATCACGAAGATTCACGTAAGTGTTTTTGTGATCAAACAACAGCAATCCACAGGGAGGCTCAATCAGAATCTTCCCGATCGAAAAAAACGCTTGGGAGAGCTCGGCATCATCCTCTAGTACAATAGCCGCAGGTGCATCTCCTTCTGCAATCCGCATATAGATTTGCCGATGTGAGAGGGCACAGGCGAATTCTCCATCCGACATTGGCCGACCCATTCGGGCCTCTGCACCGAGGCGGTCTATGTTTTTTTCATATACAGCTGGTAATCCTTCTCGACCATCGATACCCCAAAAGATCTCGTAATCCACACCATGGGCTTCAAGCGCCTTGGTAAGCGGCGTAAAACGCTGTGCATTCTTCAAGCTTAAAATGTAGATTGGAAGAAATTCCATTCGATTTGGAGCCTTACGAGAAAATGTGACCGTCTTTGGCTGATTATATCCGCAACAGTGCGACTGATAGTTTGGAAGCTGCGCTCACTCAAGCAGCAGGTAAAAAAGCAGCGCATCTACGCCCAAACACAGGTTCTGTGTACATAGGACCTTAACATCTTCACCGCCATATAGCTGATTTCGCACACGAGTCGGGTGGCCTTCAGGTAACGCTGCTTAGGCCAGGTTAACATAAGTACGCATACAAGGACTGCCAATATGTCTCCCAAATTCGGCACAAGCGGCCTACGCGGTCTGGTTTCAGAACTAACAGACACCTTAGTCTCAGACTACACCTACGCATTTCTTAAAATAAGCGCCCCCGAGGGGGCAGTACATGTTGGACGAGATCTTCGAGAGTCTTCGCCACAAATCGCCAAAGCAGTGATGGGAGCGATCAACGCCTCAGGTCTCACAGCAGTTGACCATGGCGCCCTGCCAACACCAGCATTGGCACTCACCGCAATCCGTATGGGGCAGACAGCTATTATGATCACAGGCAGCCATATTCCAGCTGATCGTAATGGACTGAAGTTTTACCTTCCGACTGGAGAAATCACAAAATCCGACGAAGCCAAAATCATGGAAGCACTGGGCACTAAGCCCAATTTAGCAGCCAAGGGCAAATGGGAGCGCGAGCACAATGCCCTCCATGAATATATTGAGCGATATGTGAATGCCTTTGGTGAAAGGGCGCTCAACGGTTTACGGATTGGCATATACGAACATTCATCGGTTGCCAGAGACGTATTGGCAACCACACTATCTAATATGGGGGCTGACGTGGTGCGATTGGCACGCGCCAATCATTTTACACCAGTAGACACAGAAGCAGTTGACACGCAGACGCGCAAACTAATTAAAAATTGGTGTATTGAACATTCACTGGATGCGCTGGTTTCTACTGACGGTGACGCAGACAGACCTATGGTTGTAGATGAAAACGGCGCATTGGTGACAGGCGACATACTGGGACCAATCGTTGCTCAAATGCTTAACGCAGATACAGTTTGCACACCGGTCTCGTCCAATACAGGCGTTGACCAGATCGGGTTCCACAAAGTGGTTCGCACAAAAATAGGCTCACCCTTTGTTATCGAAGCGATGGAATCCAACTCTGGACGTGTTGTCGGCTATGAAGCAAATGGGGGTTTTATATTGGGATTTAAAGCGCAAGGCCCGTGCGGAACTTTGGAACCATTAATGACTCGCGATTGTCTATTACCAATTGTCGCTCCCTTGGCTATGGCCAAACAAAGAGAAATCAGCCTTGCTCAGTTGGTTTCAATGATGCCAAAAAGATTTACGGCGGCTGATAGAATTCAAGGAATCCCATCAGCAAGATCACAAGTCTTCATCACAAATTTAATCACTGATCAAAGACAACGGACACGTTTTTTCAGCGGTCTTGCCAAAGAGGCCAGCATCGATACCACAGACGGATTGCGGGTCACTTTTGAGGATAGAACAATAATTCACCTGCGCCCCTCTGGAAACGCACCGGAGTTTCGCTGCTATGCTGAAGCAGACACAACGACCCGCGCTCAAATGCTGGTGCAAAAAAGCTTAAACCTAGTGACATCTCACTTAACAGAACACTTATCAGGTACGTGAGTAGATATCCTCGTAACGAATAATATCGTCCTCACCAAGATAAGTGCCAGTTTGAACTTCTATCAGCACCATTGGCACTTTACCTGGATTTTCCATCCGATGGACCGCGCCCAAAGGGATATAAACGGACTGATTTTCAGTCAGGAGACGCACTTCATCATCTACTGTTGCTTTGGCAGTACCAGCGACAACAATCCAGTGCTCTGAACGGTGCACATGGCTTTGCATAGAGAGCGACGCGCCTGGATGGACATGGATACGTTTCACCTGAAACCGCTCAGCAAGAATAAGCGTCTCGAACCACCCCCAAGGACGATGATCTACAGGAAGCTGTACCGCTTGTTTCGCACCTCTCGCCTTAAGCACATCGACTGCACGACGGACATTTTGACTGTCAGCGAGATCCGCCACAAGCACAGCGTCGCGCATGGCAATCGCGACCACATTCTTCAGCCCAATTCCTACCAATTCGATCTCATCGCTTTCAGAGCGGAGAAGCGTATCCTCGCAATCAATGATTGTTGATAGCCCAGACGTTGCATTACCTTGTGAATCTCTATGGCTTTCCTGCCAAACGGCCTCCCACGAACCGAGGTCCGACCACTCACCATTGAAGCGCACGACGCTCACATTTTGTGCATGCTCCATAACAGCATAGTCTATGGATTCTGCACGGACCTTTCCCCAAAGTGGGGCATTTATCCGTAAGAAACCCAAATCTAGCTCTGCAGCTTTCATTGCTGCGCGTGTATCGCTCAAAATGTCTGGAGCGTAGTCCTCGAACGCAGCAAGTAGGTTGTCTGCCCGCGTTAGAAACAGACCTGCATTCCATAAATATCGATCGTCCGCGAAAAGCGCCTCTGCTTCCGCAACGTCCGGTTTCTCAACAAAACGTTCCAGCACATTGACACCAAGCAACATTTCGGGACCAGTTTCTAGCCAGCCATAACCTGTCTCAGGTCTTGTGGGCTTAACCCCAAAGGTCACAATTTGGCCCTCTACGGCTGCTTGAGCACCATTGAAAACAGCGGCTTGAAAAGATTTTACATCAGGAATTGCATGGTCTGCAGGCACTAAAAGCATCAAAGCTTGCGGATCTTGCGCTGCGAGATGCAAAGCAGCAGCGGCAGCCGCCGGCGCAGTGTTGCGCCCCTCTGGTTCAATCAAAATCGCAGACGGTCGTAAACCGCACTGATCTAATTGTTCTGCCACGATAAACCGAAAGCCATCACCAGTAACGGCCAAAGGCGCCGAAAAATTTTCACCTGAAACGCGCCGCGCTGCTTCCTGAAATAAGCTTTCTTCACCCAAGAGCTGTACAAACTGCTTTGGGTAGCTTTTGCGCGATAGGGGCCAAAGCCTTGTGCCAGAACCGCCGCAAAGCAATACAGGGGTGATAAGGGGAAGGTCAGACATGCACTACTCGCGTTGATGGGACACAAACTGCCCAGATTATCTCGTATCGGACTGAGTATTAGAATGTTCCAAGGCGAAGGTCACCCACCCAAAGCGATACATTGTCAGACTGACATATAATTTAGACATGGTTCTTTAGGCTGCAGACTGCACCAAACAGGGGACAACTGTTTCCGCATTGAATTGATCATTCAGTATCATTATTAATCAATTTATGAAGAAACTTGTCAGTATCAGTGTGGCTGCGAAGGCCTTGGGCGTCCAGCCCCTTACCCTTCGCCGTTGGCATGAGAACGGCAAGCTTGTTCCCGACCTCGTGACGAAGGGTGGACGAAGGCGATATGACTTGGCCAGATTGCAGCCAGAGTTGCATAGGGTCCAGGCGCAAGCGGATCGCAAGACAATCGCCTATGCACGCGTGTCATCACGCGACCAAAAGCCGGATCTGAAGCGGCAAGCGCAGATTCTGGAGTCGTTTTGCGCCCAGCAAGGCTGGACATATGAGATCTTCACGGATTTCGGATCAGGCATGAACTACCACAAAAAAGGCCTGAAGCGACTTCTTGACGACATCCTCGAAGATCGCGTGAGCCGCCTCGTTATCACTCACAAGGATCGGCTCCTGCGTTTTGGCGCGGAGCTGGTATTTGCGATTTGCGAAGCGAAAGGCGTCGAGGTTGTTATTCTCAACAAGGGAGAAGATACGAGTTTCGAAGAGGACCTCGCGCGAGATGTGCTTGAAATCATCGCCGTCTTCAGCGCTCGGCTTTACGGTGCAAGATCGCGCAAAAATGCCAAGCTTCTTGAAGGCATAACCCAAGCGGTTGAGGTTGTGGAAAATGAGGCATCAAGGTGAAAAGCCTCACAACGACATATCAAATGCGCCAGTCGCGTGAGGATCATGAAGCAGTTTTGCCTCAGATTTCTGCGCATCGATCAGGGACAGCCCACTTTCAGGGGTCTGTTATCTCAAAATGACGTTAATTACCCTCTCCTCCATTCCACCCCGCTTTGAACTGATAGGATCAACACTCGAATCTCTAGTTGCTCAAAAGGGTGTTGACGGGGTTGAGCTTTACTTACCTCGACGTTATCGACGCTTCCCCAATTGGGATGGGACGCTACCAAAAGTGCCTAGTGGCGTCCATATCCAGTGTATAGATGTGGATTATGGACCTGCCACAAAGGTACTTGCAGCGGCACGACGCTATCGCGGAGAAAATGTGCAACTCCTTTTCTGTGATGATGATCGCAATTACCGCTCTGACTGGGCAAAAGGGCTTATAGAAGAGGCTGAGCGTCACCCTGGATGCGCTGTAGCGCTGGCTGGCTGGGACATAGCTGGTCTGACTCAACGCAGTACCTTTTCTCGTCCCCGGCACAAGCGTCGCTCACGGACTTGGGATTTTGCATATCGTGCATCAAGGCTACGACAGATTTTGACAGGGCAGGGCAATGTTGACTTGGCACAAAAGCCACCCCGCAGAATTATTGCTCAATCTGGTTTTGCCGATATTTTTGAAGGTTATGGCGGAGTGATCGTTCGTCCTGAATTTTTCGACGCGACGTCATTTGAAATTCCACCAGAAGCATTCCACGTAGACGATGTATGGCTTTCAGGCATGTTGACCAGACAAGGAATTGGTATATGGCTGGCATCAAATCAGTTTGAACCAAAGACCACTGAGGCCGACAAACGGGATGCCCTCTTTCGCCATCGCGTTGCCGAACAGGGCCGACCTGAGCTTGATGCAAACGCGATCCAAATGTTGCGCCGACGCTGGAAAATATGGGGAGGTATTGATGCAGTACTACCAGTAGGCGGTGCACGACAGATTTAATTCGTGCATCACATTACTCATAACTTCGCAGCGTAGCGACCTATGGCTATGTTATAGCACATAGCAGCATTTGGTATAACTCTGGCAATCGCCAGCCTCCTCCACAAATTAGTATCGGAAGCCCCAAGAAATGACCGAAAAACCTTCCGATATTGCCCGCACTGTCCTAAGAGTAGAATCTGCCGCCTTAAATCAGCTGGTGGAAGAACTACCTGCTGATTTTGATGCAGTAGTATCCCATCTCATTAGTTTACCTGGCAGGGTTGTAGTTTCCGGAATAGGTAAGTCTGGACATATCGCCAATAAAATAGCCGCCACCCTTGCATCAACGGGAACACCGTCTCAATGCGTGCATCCGGCAGAAGCAAGCCATGGCGATCTTGGCATGATTACGGGCGATGACGTCGTGATTATGATTTCCAACTCGGGGGAGACACGTGAACTCGCAGATATTATCGCCTATTGCACCCGATTTGACATACCAATTATTGCTATAACCAAGCGCTCAGATAGTACATTGGCACATGCTGCAACTTATGTATTAAAGTTGCCCTCCGCACCTGAAGCTTGCGCTATTGGTATGGCACCAACCACTTCAACAACATTAGCAATGGCGCTTGGGGATGCGCTTGCAGTGGCCCTCATGAAGCAACGTGGCTTCGATAGAGAAAACTATGCCACCTTCCATCCAGGCGGGGCTTTAGGAGCACAGTTGCTTCGCGTCTCTGCCATTATGCATCGAGACAACGCTCTCCCAACTGTAACGCCTAATACGCCCATGGGTGAAACACTCATCGTGATGAGTGCTAAGGGGTTTGGCGTTGCTGCGGTAATAGACCAAGGGAAACTAAAAGGCGTAATCACAGACGGAGACCTCCGGCGCAATCTCGACCGTCTTACCAATTGCACTGCAGGCGAGGTTGCAACCCCACACCCATTTTGCATTGCTCCAGATGCATTACTCACTGAAGCATTGGCAGAAATGAACGCAAATCAAATCAGTACACTGATGGTGACCGAAAATGGTTCACTATTAGGCTTAGTGCACATTCATGACCTTCTTCGCGCAGGTGTTATATGAGCGTCGTAATTTTCATACCAGCCAGGTATGCCTCAACGCGCTACCCAGGAAAACCATTGGTGGAGTTGGCTGGAGTCTCGGGGGAAAGAAAAACACTCATCCAACGCGCTTGGGAAGCCGCCAAAACTGTGCCGGGTGTAGATAGCATCTATGTACTTACAGACGACACCCGCATAGCCGATGTTGCGACCCACTTTGGGGCTGAAGTTATAATGACTTCTGCCGAGGCGCGCAACGGAACAGAACGCTGCAGTGAAGGATTGTCCCAGCTGGCATATGAGCCACGTACGGTGATAAACCTGCAAGGCGATGCCCCGTTAACTCCACATTGGTTTGTTGAAGCACTTCTTGCAGTGATGGCTGACGGGGCACAAATGGCCACGCCAGTACTCAGATGTGATAGCGACATGCTATCCAACTTTATTACTGACCGCAAAGAGGGCAGGGTTGGTGGAACAACAGTGGTCATGAAAAATGATCAGTCTGCGTTGTATTTCTCAAAAGAAGTCTTGCCATATGTCGCAGATTTACAATCACCCCCGCAAGTTTGGCATCATGTTGGAGTGTACGCTTATACACCCGACGCATTACGGGCTTATAAAAATTGGGAAGAAGGCCCACTCGAACGCGCCGAAGGATTGGAGCAATTACGCTTTTTGGAAAACGGCGTTCAGATTACATGCGTCCCGGTTGAGGCCAATAATCGTGTTTTTTGGGAGCTCAACAATCCTATTGATGTTTCCCGAATAGAAAAAATCCTAAAGGAAGAAGGTATCATATGAAAGTTATAAACATAGGCGATATAACTGTTTCCAATCATGAGCCATATACGCTCATTGCAGGACCTTGCCAACTCGAGAGCCTTGATCATGCTCGGATGCTTGCCGATCAAATTTCCATAGCCGCTGAATTAACCAAAACACCTTGGGTCTTCAAAGCAAGTTACGATAAGGCAAATCGCTCCTCACTGCATGCTCAACGCGGATTAGGAATAGATGAAGGTCTATCAATTTTATCCAAAATTAAAAATGAATATAAGGTACCGATATTAACAGACGTACACGATGCAGCCCAATGCGCTATTGCAGCCGAAATCGTCGATATCATACAAATTCCTGCATTTCTCTCTAGACAAACGGACCTTCTTATCACCGCTGGCGAAACTGGCGCCGCTATCAACATAAAAAAAGGTCAGTTTTTGGCCCCTTGGGACATGGCGAATGTCGCTGCAAAAATTGCAAGTACCGGCAACCATCGAATTCTACTTTGCGAACGCGGCACGAGTTTTGGGTATAATATGCTTGTCTCTGACATGCGGGCCTTGCCGATCATGAGCCAAACTGGTTACCCAGTTGTCTTTGACGCCACCCATTCAGTCCAGCTACCTGGAGGTAAGGGAGTGTCTTCCGATGGACAGCGAGAATTCGTACCATCACTAGCGCGCGCGGCAGTTGCAGTGGGATGTGCGGCCGTTTTTATCGAAACGCATCAAGACCCCGACAACGCACCCTCCGATGGGCCCAACATGCTGCCCATATCTCAGCTCTCCGGACTGCTGGACGAGCTTAAAAAAATTGATACTATTCGAAAAACTACCTTGTAATATTCTTACAGGCCCAGACAGAGCGCCAAACCAAAAACGGCGTAAAATACAGTGTACATAGCAAAGCAATGGCCATTGCCTTCCCTCGATCACACAGAGCAAGACTCCAGAATTTTGCAGGTTAATCCAAAATACGGCCTAAAAACGCTACAATATTCCCCTAGAGGTCAACAATCTTTATCTGAATCACTTACGGGCCCGTTATCGCCATGCCAGAACCCTCTAACCTAACTTTTCCAAAAAACGATACGCCCAACGCAACAAAATTTGACGACGCAAAATACGTGTCTCTAACTATGGAATTTCGATGCAATCTTCGGTGCACGCATTGTATGATTGAAGGCACCATGGACCGGTTGAGGCCGACAAGTGACGACGAATTCGAAAAAATATTACGAACCCAAGAAGCAACTCATCAATGGGAAGGGATTATTCTGACAGGCTCAGAAATCACACTTAGACGTGATTTACCTACACTGGCTATGAGAGCCCGAACTGCAGGATTTTCCAATGTTCGCATTCAAACTCACGGAATGCACCTCGCCCGCCCTGCATATCTTGATCGGTTATTACAAAGCGGTGTAAATGAATTTTTTATTTCCGTGGCCGGCCACAACGCCAATCTTCATGATCACATCACAAAGGTGGACGGCGCGTTTAATAAGATGATTACAGGTATTAAAATGATTGAAAATTCAAATATTGAAGCCCGTATCATAACAAATACTGTCATAACAAGTGAATCCTATTATGCTCTTTCAGATATTGTTAACCTCCTCGCTCAGTTCCAAAAAGTTGTTCGCCACGAGTTCTGGAACTTCTTCCCAATGGATGGACGAGACCATAAAACTCTTCTTGTAAAACTTGAATACCTTATGCCTCATATAATAGAAGCTATAAAGTCATCTATTGCGGCAGATAAAAAATGCGAAATTAAAAATATTCCAGAATGTCTTCTCGGTGAGTTCGCGCAACACCTCGTCAACGACCAACCGATGCTGTTAATTGATGACGACTTCTGGATAGAATTTGACCGTAATTCGTTTCATAACTGCCCACATCAAGAAATATGTCAATCAAAACATTGTCTTGGATTAACGCAAGCATACATTTCCAGATTTGGTAATGAAGAAAATATTCTTACTCCAATTAAAATTAGAAAGTGCGATTAAAGGCATGAATCAATTACAACTTTCCGACTTCTTGTCCTAAAATTATTCAGATTTAAAAAAATAGTGACCTAAAAGAGTTAACTATATAAAACTTTTTGATTGTCTTTTTGTCTGGTAAAGAGCTTGGTCGGCAAGTGCAAGCACATCTTCAAACGACTCCTCACCATTAGACAGAGCCCACCCCGTACTAACAGTCGTTGAGTATCGCTCGAACAACGGATTTTCTCCAATTGACAAGCAAAGGCGTTTCGAAACTCGACTTACTTGCTCCTCATCAGCTGGTGATAGAAGAACTATAAATTCATCTCCACCCCACCGAGCGGCATAGTCATAAGTACGCAAATCTTTCTTCAATTGTGTGGCAAGCTCTGACAGCAATTCGTCCCCACATGCATGTCCATATGTGTCATTCACATGTTTAAAATTATCAATATCAATCCAGATTAATCCAAATGAGAGATGCAATCTGGAACACCGATCAGCCTCTTTTTTAAGGATCGGCGTCATAGCATTCCGATTTAGTAGTCCAGTCAAGCTGTCTACCTTTGCCATAGCCTCTAGTTTTTTTGTTCGTTCCTCCACCATCGCCTCTAATCGCGCCGTATTATCAGAAACTAAATCTGCCATTTTTTTAAATTGATCAAAGATTTCCCCGAGCTCTCCTTTGTGTTGCTCTTGAAGCGTGTCCAACTGCGTCTTGCCTTTTGCGAAATTTTGTAACGTAGACGACAATATAGAGATTGGTCGTACAATTTCTCAATTTATTAAATAGTGCACAATTAAAATAACAAACCCGAAGAAACATAAAAAATAAAGCTGAGAAGCCAAAAACGATCTCGTGGCAAAACTGTTGATAAATTCAAAAATGTAACATCAAACCAACCAATAGATGGCAAGTATGCCACAGCAACCAAGTGCCGCTCTCCTGAAACCCGAACATATTCGGTCATAATGTTTCCTTGGAGTTCTGGACTCACCTGCACTGATCGCAATAAGGCTATTAACCTTGCGCCCTCTTCAGGCAGGTCAACAATAAGGTCAAGCGTACGCTTTTGATCTTGAGACTTCGTAATACTACCAAAGTCAATTACACGATTGTCTTGATATAATTGTATCGCACCATCTTGATCAACGAACATACTCGTAACGCCATCTTGAGACGGAGCAAGTATATTTTTAATGACGTCATCAAGCAGGAGTCCAGTGCCAAGAACCGCCAACACCTGACCGTCAACATTTCGCATAAGAACGTCAATCCATAGCTTTGTTACGCCCAACTCCACATCTGGATTCACATTGAGATGTAAATCTAGGCCACCATCCACCAAGCTGAAAAACCATTGATCCGCGGGACGACCTTCTCTCAAAATATATTGGAATTCATTACCTGTGTAATCTCCAGAACTATTATTATAGTAATACGCTTGATTATCGGTTAAAGCTATAAAATAGCTTTTAGCTGTAAAATTTTTCTAAAGCTTTCCAGTTCAATCATTGCCTTACGTTACAGTTCTTTATCCTCAGGATTCTGCGCCCACGCAATCAACGTTGGAGAAGAAGCCATTTGATCAACTAAAGCTATTTCTCTCTCAATTGGCTGCAGCAATCTACTAGAATTATACCGCACTTGATTTTCAGCCATTTTTTGGCCCAAATTTCTAATAACCCCGTCTGTGACAAGATTAAAAAAAATAGATACCTATTACTAATGTGCACGACACAAAAGCCAGTACAAGTGTTGGGAATTTTCGCTCAATTTTGCTCATAGTATTCCTCACCATACACCAAGGCCTTGCAGAACAGAAATTAGTTCATATTTATTTAAATATATTATTCTAGGGCGTTTTAGCTCAGTGCCAAACTTATTGATCCAAAATACTTACAACATTCAGCCCCAAAAATTTATTGAAGTTATGTTTACTGCAATTTATTTTATTATCAAGATACATGCATTGTAGCGACATTTAACCACGCACATACCATACCACGAAGCATCGGCGTTCGATGACAGCTTCTTGCTGATGCAAATTGCTGCACTCCAAGACGCTTAGAGTCTTGTCATACACCCTTGTCCCATGGAATGCTTCGTCAGCACACATAGAGCGTTCTTACTTCACTCCTTAAAGTTGGTCACCCCTCATGAAAGCCCGATACGCGACGTTTTTCTGGAAAAGCATAGTCACAGGGATGATGGCTATCATAGGCAACACAGCCTTTGCCTGCACAGCCACTGAAATGAGCAGAACCGACGATGGTTTCATAAAAAAAATTGTAGCCGGATCAGATAAAATCATGGCATATGAAGATGCAGATGAAATCCGAGAAGTATTTCAATTAGAATTATTGCAGCCATACTTTGTAATATGTGAAACTGAAACACATTTGAGGCTTTCTGATTTGGAGGCATTAAGTGTTTCAGAGGCGGAAACAGGGCTAACAGGGTTTGTTCGAAAAGATCAGGTTTTTGACTGGCCCACGCGTGAGGCATTGGCATTTTCTGACCTTGCCTTCCTTGGTGACCGTCCTGAGATAGTAGCTTGGGATAACAAGACCGCAGTGCAAGGCTATATGACATCAGGAGATGCAACAGCGCATCCTCCTAGCTTCCGCGAAAATATAGAAGAAACCCTGCGGAGAACTCAGGATGCTCGGCCTTATCCTGTTTTATCTTCTGACGAGGCACTACTTCTTGGCAGAACGCCCAGACGCGTCTTTGAGGTCCTACTGCCAGCGGCACTTAGCCCAACTGACGCGGTGGTTTTTGAAGAGACAGATCTGGAACGCGCGACACGCGCGTTAACCTCTGCGACAATCGTTATCGCTTTTGATGCAACCGGTTCCATGGAGAGCTTTGCGCGATCGGTTGCCGAAAGCTTAAAGGCTTCGTTTGCAAAACTTCCAGATGATATACTCGAAGTACTTAACCTTGGTTTTGTCTTCTATCGAGATGTTGATGATGCGGTACCGTTAGAAACGACACCTCCACTTCCAGTCTCGCAAGCAGTAGAAATTTTGATAGCCGCCTCTGAAAATATGTATGGCGGTGGAGACGATGCTGAGCCGGTTTTGGATGCGACATACTTTGCCGCTCATTTGTATGACTGGCCTGAGGATGCGGGTCGAAAAATTGTTGTAGCCATACTGAATGATGATGCAAAGGCGAGCACCATCGGCAATGTTGATCCAACAGACAATGTTCCAACCGGACTTGACACGATTGGGGTAGCACGCAGTCTTTTTGACGAAGGCATTCCAATCATTACGGTCCAAGCCGGTCCCAGCAGAGGTCAATATCTGGATCAAGTCCTCGGCACATTGGCGCGAGAAACCGAAGGTGTGTTTATTCGTTGGGAAGATGGCTTAAACGAGGCGGAAATTGCGGACGCACTATCACGGCAGCTACAAACGCGAGCCATCGCTGACATCGCTGAAGGCCGCGCCATCGCTGAGCAGATATTGACGGAAGGAGACACTGCAATTGTACCTCTGCAGGTCGTGGACGGGGAAAAGCTGCAGCGCTTGCGAGAGGCAGGCGTGAAGTTCAATATTGATTTAGGAGATGATGGCATCCTTGTGCAGCCAGGATACATGATGGATACTGGCGACCTTCTTGTTCCCCAAATTCGAATAGATAAAAAGACACTTCTAGAACTCATCAATCTCATGTCCGTCCTCGCCGTTACAGGTGTCGACAGTGAGAGTATGCGCAGATCTGTCCAACAATCACTCGCAGCAATTTCTGGAGAAGATGTCAGCCCAAATGAAACAATTGCGCAGACTCTGCAGAGACAGCTCGGAATTCAATTTCGTTCTGGCCTACTCGAATTCAACCTCGAATTTCTAGACGCATTAACGCCCTCCGAACGGGCAAGTTTCGGGCGTCGCCTTCAAGAAGCAGCTCAAGGCTTGGACATGTTCCTAAATGCCAACCTCGAAGAATTAGACAGTAATCCGTGGGTCTGGATGCCAGTTTCCGCTCTTCCGTGAACACTAGCTCGACCCATTCCAGTTTAAATCCTAGAGCAAATATGTGCTAAACACATTCAAATGATCGCAAAAAGTGAATAATCTTCTAGAAATAAGAAACCTGAGCCGTGTCTTTAAAGATGGATTAAATGAAATATCCATCCTCAAGGACATATCCCTAGACATACAAGAAGGAAGCTTCACAGTGATCCGGGGCTCAAGTGGAGCTGGAAAAACAACACTATTAAGAATTCTTGGCCTTTTAGATCACGAATTTTCTGGTTCATTTAAATATGAAATGAGCGATATTTCAAATTCGTCGCCCAGTTTCCGAGACCAAATTCGCAGTGAGGCAATAGGTTTTGTATTCCAGGAGGGACGCTTCCTGAGTCATCGAAGTATTGGTGAAAATATAGCGCTACCTTTAAAGCTTCGAGGCAGCCCCAATAGCGAAAATGACAAAGCCCTTAAACATGTTAGTCAACTCGTCTTCCGTACATCAGAAATATCAAAAAATATTTTGGCAATTCGGCCATCACAAGCTTCTGGAGGACAACGGCAGCGTGCTGCACTTGCTCGTGCAATGATAACCAAGCCCAAGCTGATCTTGGCAGATGAGCCCACAGCAAGTCTGGATGCCGCATCGCGCAAACATATTGTCGAGAAACTCTTGGCAGCAAATGAACAAGGCGCAACAGTGATCGTGGTGAGCCATGACCCCATATTCTTTGATCACGGAGATCAGTTAGAACTAGACAAAGGTCGCCTTGTGGCGCTTGCTTCAAACCCGACGTTGGCTCCCAAACAAGCCCTCACACCTTCGGACACCCATAATAAGTCCAGTGACTCCGCAGCATCAATTTGGCAATCTTGGGCACCAAAACTCAACTGGCGTCTACTCATACAAGAAGCCAGTATTAGTCTATTAAGAAGGCCACTTCTCAGCATACTCACACTAGTTTCATTGGTAGCTGGAATTTGTCAGGTTGCTATTTTTGTCTCACTGCTAGGCGGCATTGACACGGTCATTGAAAGTGCAATTGCAGATGGGTCACGCCTGACCAGAGTTATTGTTCGACCGCGGAATATTGACTTAAGCGCAGATGATCGATTTCCACTCACAGATAAAATTCAGATGCTGCCAAGTGTTCAAGCGGTCATACCCAGGCGGAGCACTAGTTTTTCCATTGTTGACAGTGAGGGTACAAAACGGCCCTTTCAAACAATAGGCTTACATAAAAATGATATCGAGCTACAAAATTTTAAATTTATTGCTGGC
Organism: uncultured Marivita sp.; assembly: GCA_947503115.1. Classification (GTDB taxonomy): domain Bacteria; phylum Pseudomonadota; class Alphaproteobacteria; order Rhodobacterales; family Rhodobacteraceae; genus Marivita. The sequence goes on along the minus strand of CANNCS010000038.1, from coordinate 12,287 downwards.
AGCGCAAGTGCATTTGACGAAAGTGACTTTAACATAATTGCAACGCCAGCATTTCTAACAGAAACCTTCAAAATCGAAAACAGTTCGAACAAGATAAACTGGCAAGAAATGCTTGGGCAGAAAGTGCTTACCTCTATTCCAAGGTTTAACCGTGCAGGGCAACAGACTGGCGAAGAAATTTTAACACTGTCAGTTTCTGGAGTTATTTTAACAGGTGAGGGAACGCGAGAATTCTATGTCGCAAATACACTCTTACTCGCAGCAGACACTATTAAACGAGATCGTACAGGATTATTAACCCTTCCCATTAACTCTTCAAATGCGACCTGGGAGAAAAACGCAGACCTGACTTATTTGACAGATTGGCAATGGCAGGACATGCTACATATCCACGTTCAAAATATTGATGCTGTGCTTCCTACGTTGACTGAACTTGTTAACTTCGGATATAGACCTGAAGCTGAAATTTGGGACTATCTTTGGATTTTAGACTTAAAACAAGCAGCAGTGCAAATTTTCATTCCCGTATTGTTTCTCTTGGGGACCGTCGTCAGCTTAGTCTTGATTAGTACCATTTATATATCTGCAAAACTGAGAGAAAACGAACTAGCCCTGTGCCGCGTCTTGGGAATGCGCAGAGGCGATCTGCTTTGCATCGAATTACTCGGCATCGTCATTCTAACATGCTTTGCGATAATACTGGGACTCGGAGCTGCTCACATGCTAATAAACGTGCTAACAGCTCAATTTGAAGCACAAGCCGATCTTCTTTCGCGCATTCCTGACAGTGCTGCCACGAGAGTAAGTGGAGTACTCTTTGATCCTATCCTAGAATTTGCTCCTCAGCTTTTTGCAATAACGCTAATTTTAACATTAGCGGCAGCCTTGTTTCCGGCCTTGAGCGCAGCACGCACTGACCCGGCTAAAATTTTCGCACGACCATGAGCAAATTTAATTGCCAAAAAATCCGCCGCTTGTTTGAAAACCGCTAGCCTCCACGCGAGCGCTAGATGGCCGCACAAACAAACTGCCAGCAAGGGCGTCCGGCTTTGCTGTCTCCTTAGCAGAGCTTCCGCGTGTGGGGCTTCTTTGTGGTGACGATCTCTTTTGCGGAGCATCACGAACCGCTTCTGCGGCTATTGAAGCTGTTTTGGAAATTTTAGCTAAGTTTTGTGGCCGCGCTATCGGCCGTAGAGATATGCTTGGCTCGAAAGTGGGCACTTCATTACCTGCGACCTGCTCAGTCGACTGCTCAGTTTCAATGTTTCCGTCGCTAGCACTGGGGCGAGCACTTGCTATCTCAAAACGGCTGAGCTTTTGACTTAGAAAACTTATTTCATTTTGAAGAGCTGCCTCTCGATTAATCCAAACTTGCTCCGCGTTTTTAATTACTGAAATCAATTGAACATTCTCTTCAGCCACACCCATCGCAATTTCTATACGTCCACGCATGTCTTCATTTTCATTTTGTAATTTTTCTATATTCTCCTTTAACTTCAAAATGCTCTCATCTTTGCTTCTAACACTTTCCTCAAGAGCAGATATAATCGCATCTTCCTTGAACTGAGCGTACTCATTACTCTTTCTCATTCTAGAAATTTCTGCTTTTAAAACGTCGTTTTCATTTGAGAGCTGAACGCCTTGTTCAATCGCCTCAACTAAAATATCATTATAATAGCTGATCTTGCCCGAGAGGCTTTCAATCGACATTTCGAGTGCCAGCCTGTCGCCCAATGCGCTCAGCATATTTTCAGCCTGCAAAATTTGCTCATTTTGCTTCTCTAGCTTGTCTGATAAAAAAGTTTCTATTTTTTTGAGCTCGAATAGCTCCATCTCGTTTTCAGCCAGACGTGCCTCCAAGTCAGAGACGGCATTTCGAGATTGAGCAAGATCGGATGATGATCGAGCACTTTCAACTGCATAATCAGCCATGTGACGCGCCAAACGCGCCTTCGTGATCTTCAACTCGTCTTCAAGCGCATATTTCACGTTATTTAGAGAGAGAATCTGCTCTTGGGCCGAAAGCAGAGTATTTTTATATTTTTCTATAACAGCTTGGAGGTCCTCTCCTGTTGTATTAATGTCAGTCAGCTCACCAATTTCTTGAAGCGCATTTTGGGTTTGGAGTAGGCGCTCAGAGCGATCCTCTAGAAGATTAAGGATCTTATCTCGCTCAGACTGTAAATCTGCTACACGCGCATCACTTATCGAGATAGACGCGCGAAGCCCTGAATTTTCACGTCTAACCTCATCCAATTCGTGAACTAGCTCGTCAAGCCTTACTTCCAGATCTGAATGTTGAATTTCTCTATTATTTAATTCTTTGCCAATAGTTAATATTTCAGCCGACATATTATTATTCATCACCTCAAGTGTTTTGTTGTCCACTTGAAGGTCAGCTATGATTTTGTTTTGCTCTGACTTTTCTCGTTCAAGTTTAGAGAGCTGTAGCTCGAGCAGTGCTGTTCTCTCCAAAGATAATTTCTCATTCTCTAGGAGAACTGAGTTTTGGGCTTTAAGCTTTTCAAGCTGAGTCTTCAAATCATCAATGAGAAGTTGGAGCTCTTCACTCCTAGAAATTGCCTCTTCTACATGCGTGAGTGTGAGATTATAATTGTTTTTTACAGCTGCCATCTCGGCGCTAATTAACGAAAGCTGTGCATCTTTGTCTTTGAGATTCTCTTCCAGAGACGACTTCTCATCCTCAAGCACCTGAATTTCAGCATCTCGTTCATCAAGCATTGCAGCCAAAATCATCTGTTCACCAGAAAGAGCTTGAAGCTTTTCATTGAGGGCCGCTGACTTACTTTGCTCCCTGTCCAGGGCCTGTCTTACACTCTCAACATTCACTTCCTGCCTTGCGATGAGCTCATTTAGTTCTTTGTTGGCGATATTCATCTGTTGCAAGCTTGATGCGAGGTCCGAGTTTTCTTCGAAAACATCAGACGCCCGCTGTTCGATACGATCCTTCTCCGCTGCAAGCTCTGACACTATTTCATTGAGTGATTGTTTTTGAGTTTCGGCTTTACGCAACTTATCAGAGGTCTCTTCCAAGTCTTGCTGCAGCTTTGTTCGCTTATCTACCTCATTGAGGTGCTGCAGACTAATATCTTTCAGGCGAGCATCCAAAAACGCCACATCGTCTCTGGCCACGACCAATGCAGAACGCAGCGCGTCATGTTGCATTTGGGCAGCATCCAGTGACGCCTTGAGGTCAGCTTCACGAGCAAGCCAAGCCTCAACTTGTTTCGCTCTTTCGCGCGATTGTGTAGCTTGAAGATCTCTTAGCCCATCAAGATCTTCCTCCATTACTTCAATATGTTCTCGTAAATTATTGATTAATATGTCTTTATCCTCTCCAGCGCCCAACATATAAGGCGCAGGCATTGGCACGATACGTTTTTGCTCAAGAACAAATGTCGTGCCGTCAACAATATGCCACAATGGCACCGCAATCCATTCGAGTGCTGCCACGTCAGGCACAGATATTACATGTCCAGCAGCTTCCATATCCTGACTACCAAGGCAAAGTGTTGACTGGCCTTGACCGAAAACGCAGCGCTCATCAGTGAGGTCTGTTCGCAACCCAAGCGCTGAAACTTCATCGACTATATTCAAAATTGAATGATCTATCTGCTCAGCAAAACCGATCACACTGTTGGGAACACCCAAACCAAGCTGCGATAAGAGCAGTGGTGGCACATCACTAGGCTCTGGAGTGATTGCGCCAATCACAACACCAAAGCGATTACCCCGGACCTTGTCCTGAAAAATGCGCGTGACCGCCTTAAATTCTGGATCATCCAAGATGTTCTTTCGAATAGCAGGTCCGAGTAGAATCAATATGATTTGGGGATTACTGGAGAACTCTTGATCTTCAAGCCGAAGCGCTAATCCTTCTAAAGCTTTGATAAATCCTTGGGCAAGAGCTCCATTACTATTTTCAGAAGTCACCACTTGAGGAAATAATTGGCGCAAACCACTAAGTTGAATAGATTCTGGTCCAAAAATTTCCCCATTTTCCAAAATGATCGTACGCGTGAAAGTCATACCTTGAAGGTTATCACTAGTGGCAACGCGTCGTGAAAATGCATTGAGTCTGCGTTGAGCAAAATCACGCGCATAGGCACTTCCATCCACAATGAGATGCAATTCGACTTTTTCGACTTCCTGCTGCTCATTTGAAATCAAATTTTTCAGGAACCCATCAGATACTGGAAAAAGGCTTTGAGACATTTGAACTTCGCCGCTTAAGGTATTGGAAAATTGATATAAATCCAAAACGGGTAGCGCCGGAATACTCTCAGAGATGTTAAGTTCCTTTAGCAAAGGCGATGTTTCGGGTGATGGACCATTCTGTAAAAATCCTTGGGCGCGCAACTCACTATCCCAGAATAAGATTCTTGCGCGATCCTTTAATTGAAAATTTGGGCCAGGGAGTATATGCTGATCACCATTGGAAAGCACAAGATCTGCGCGTTTGAGGCGTACGCTGCCGTGACTAGGGTGCCTGACCAAGACCGTGTTTTTGTCTAATTCGATTACAGGCAATGCTTCACCAAATTCCACCGACACCTGACTGCGTGCCTCATCAACTTCTGGATATGCAGCATACAAAGGTAACGGGCTATATTTTGGATAGGCAACTTCCTCTGCGGTGAGGGGCATTCCAAAGCAGAACGTTGCCGCAACAAGACTTAATAGAAAATACTTTATCGTATCCAACCCAACACTCCCGGACGATTACAGATTTCTGACATTACACGAAATGCAGCAGTAAAGCCTAATGCGCTGTAGGTTAGTCGCATCGGCTCACCAGTTTTAAGTGACGTACCTTCAATTACAATTTCACGTCCACGGCGCAGTTGAATGGTAAAACTATTAGACAAACGCCCGTCCGCTAACGGCCGCGGAACAAGAGCTCCAGTGGAGGCTTCTGTCATCAGATTTGTAGATTGGCCATCAATTATGGCGCGCACTTGAGCACTCGGCGCAAAGGCATTGGGGCGGCTCAATTCTATTGCCATCAAGCCACCGCTGCCAGAACGGCTTACCGAAAATCGCATAAAGGGGCGCTCAAACTCTGTGTAGCCAGACGTGGTCTGAGCGGGAGTCATTACACTACAAGTGGCGCCATCATCTTCTGCATAGACGCTCCAATCCTCATACGTCGCCCGTAGGGAGTTGTTTAATTCCGGCTCTGGAGTTTTCAGAACAGGTTTACGCTCAAGCAAATCGGCTACGGCCGCTTCGGTTAAATAGCCACCAGACGCTATTTCGTTTTCTTGGTTATAAAGGTCAATCAAACGACGATCGGTGACAGTCCACTCTGAGCCAGTGCCTGGCTGTGCCCCAGGCTCGCCATACAGTGAAAAGAGTAGGCGACGAATATGTATGACATTCTCGCTTGTAAGTGCCAAGCGCGCCTCTGCGCGCTTGGCTTCAATTTCCGTAGACACAGGCGGGTTCAAGACATTGATATTGCAGGCTAAAGATAGCGTTCGGGCAATTTGTATTGGCGATAGATCATCATAGCGAGCGCTGGAATAGCCTCCTCCAATCTCCTGCACAGTCCAGTAAAACGGTGCACCCTCTTGCGAGGCTGCGCTTATGCCCTGCCAGAGCATATCTGCTGTTAGTTCCTCAACTGAGACAGCTTTGAGCGGGCGCATTGCTATCCGCGTCTCTCCCCAAAGGAAAATCTGCTCCGTGTAAGAAGCGCCTATCAGTTGCATGTCTATTTCTTCAGAGATCATGTTGACTGATAATTCTAGCTCCGGAGGATTATCTCCTGTTGTGGCGTCGGGGACAAAACTGACCGAACATGAGGCTGTTTCCGCACTGAACCGCACCTGATGATCTGGTAAAGGCTGACCACTGGAAGGATCAGGAAACAGTATCGCACTTGCGGCCGCCACAATCCCCAGCGCTCCACAAAGCCTACCAGTTCCAGCCAATCTTCTCTCAAGCATGAGTGAACCTCACTCTAATGCGCCAGTTAAGGCAAGCGTTCGCTCTCGCTGGCGTTCATATTTTTGAAGACGTCGTCTTGATGCTTCTGCTCTGCGAGTTTGCTTAGCCTGAAGAAGCTTCATGAGAGCATAGGCCGCCTTGGTCTGTCCAATGTGAATCAAGCCACTTGTCAATGTTTTAAATATTTTTGCTTCCCCAGAGAATATCGTATCTTCTAAGCTTAGGAGACAATCGACTTGTCCCAAGTCGCCCTGCCTTCCGCACCTGCCGGCCAACTGCAAGTCAATACGACGATTTTCATGTAGCTCTGTCAAAATGACATGTAGGCCACCGACGCTGCGCGCCCGATCTGACAAAATAATATCAGTACCTCGGCCTGCCATGTTTGTTGCTACTGTAACCTGACCAGGTTCTCCCGCCAACGAAACGATCGTAGCTTCTTTCTCAATCTCCTCCGCATTCAGAACGTGATGAGGGATGCCATGAGATACCAACGCCGCACTACACTGCCGAGAAGCGTCCAGAGTGCGTGTACCTATCAGAACAGGAATATCTTGGGAATGCAGTCGGGAAACGTAACTTGCGATTGCCTGCCACTTTGACGTGGACGTAGGAAAAATTTTTATTGGCGCCCAACGCCTCCGATCAGGCTTACGAGGCAGGATGCGGCGCACTGTCAGCCCGTAGGTTTCCCAAAGCTCTCTAGCGGCTGGACGAGCTGTTCCGCTCATTCCACAAAGATGTCGGTAACGCGGGAAGAACCGCTGATACGTAATCCGACCTAATGTTGTTCGAATTTCACTTGGGGGGAGTGCTTCTTTTATTTCTACAAGCTGATGCAGACCCTCAGACCATTGACGGTCCGGCATAATGCGGCCTGTACTCTCATCAATAATTTGAATTTTATCCTCTTTGATCAGATAATCCCGATTACGTAGCAAAAGATGTCGAGCAACAAGTGCTTGCGAGACAATATGTTCCCGGATGGGCGCGACAGCAAGAAGGCCTTGATCTCCGTCCACCCACGACGACAGCCAATCTTTACCGTCTTCTGTTAGTGTCACACGACGGAGGGCAGGGTGATTTTTAAAGTGCTTCCCTTCTACGAGTTTATCTGCAAGCTGCAAAGCATTCATGAGCACCAATTCATCCAATCCACCAAGGGCTGCATCCCCTCCAGAAAGGATAAAGGGCGTGGCAGCTTGATCGATCAGAACCGAATCCGCTTCATCGACAATAACAGCATCCAAACCCTGTAAAATTGGAGCGGCAACACTGTCCTGCGGAATAAGTTGAGAAAGTTTCGCAGGTAAGCCGCTCAAAACATTAGAAGATGGGCCCGTTTGGTCTCGCAAATAATCAAATACAACGTTCTTGGCGGCGGAGAATATAATATTGCTTTGATACAGCTTGCTTCTGTCTTCAGCAGGCAACCCTTCCTCTATGCATCCGGAAGATAGCCCCAGCGTAGAAAAGAAATCAGAAAATCGCTCAGCATCCCGACTTGCAAGATAATCATTAACCGTCAGAACGTGTACTTGGCGCCCACGAAAAGCTAACGCTGCGGCGGCAATCGCAGCTGTCAGACTTTTCCCTTCTCCTGTCCCCATTTCAGCAATTTCACCACACATAAGGCTCCAGGTTGCCGCAAGCTGCACATCGTACGGCCGTTGCTCCAAAACCTCCTCAGCCACGCGCTGCAGGAGTGCGAGTAAATGCGCGCCCTCAACAATCGGCAATCTTTCTCCTTGTATTTTCAGTTGGCGTCTCAGAGCTGGAATAAGGTCCAGGCACGCCCCCAAACTGGCCGGCAACCTATCCTGAGCAGCACGAACATGGTGAACGATACTCGCATCACTTCCCCAAGCCGCCTTACGACCCCGCAATGGTTGAAGGTATGAAAAGAAAGAAAGAACACCTGCGTCAAACGGAGATAATTGTGGCTCAATCCGTTGCGGATAACGATCAAGGCGAGGCAAGATCATTGGCCGTGTTGGCTGCACCATAAGATTCCCTACGTTCCAAAATACGCTAGAAACGTTTGTCGCATAGCCCGCCAGACCCTTGGAGCGATTGGAGCGGGTCGGTGCTCAAACCGAACGGTTGCACGTGACCCGATGGCCAGGAGAGGCATATCAGATGAGGCAGTCCCAGTTGAAAGGACATAGGTTGCGACAGGAATGATACTGGTGGGGCTCTCTTGTGACGGATCAACAACCAATGGCCCACCAGCGCGATTTGTCAGAGCAAAACTGTCAAGGCGCGTCGTGATTTCAGGAGACCTCGATGTGATCTGTGCATCATACTCCACATTAAAATCAGATTTTAGCCTCATCGAAACTGACAAGAGATCACTATCTATAAACTCGGCTCGGTCAGCAGGAACAGCAGTGCGCCACAATAGCTGAGACTTCTTTTGAACATGACCAACAATGTCCCCTTGCTGCACCAAACGCCCTACCAATTGGTATTGATTGGGCAAAATGATAATACCATCGGTAGGAGACCGCACCCACAACTCATCTGCACGTCGATCAAGGTCATTCAGGCGTGCTTGATAAAAACCCAGCTGTTCCATCCACAAAGATCGTGCGTTTGTATCTTCAAGAGGTATCATCTCCACACGAAGACGTGCATCTTCGACCTCCGCAATGGCGACCTCTTTCTCCACACCCAGCAATGGCTCCGATAGCTTTAAAATTGGATCACCAACATTAATGCGCTCACCATTTCGCACCAAAACATCACTAACAAATCCTTGACCTTGCGCGCGAATAGCGGATTCCCCAGGCGTCTCCAAAACTGCATCTGAGACAGTCGTGTGTGGGACGGGAATAAAAAACATAAGTACAAAAAACACAAAAATTAGACCAAATACGCGCATAAATGTCTTTGTCCGCCGAATTTCCAAAGATGGTTCTGTGAACAAGAAGCGCACTCCTTTTCCTGCCGGCACTAAAAAAACAGTGTAAAGACTCCAAATAACAATCGCGACGCCTACTACGGGTAGAGCTGTAGCAACATACAACGATATTATAATCATGACAAACATGCGGTAAAGAAATGCCGCTACTGCATACCCAAACAACCAAATCTCTTCCCCGGAGCTAATTATAGGAATGCGCGCGTCGCCATGACCCAACACATATCTCTGAAAAAAATACCAAAAATACTGATTAGATCTTTGACCTAAATTAGGAATCTCCAAAGAATCGGCGAAAACAAAATATCCATCAAAACGGAGCAGGGGATTACCATTAAAGACCAAAGTTGAAACACCGCCAATTAAAAAAAGATTATAAGCAAGTGTTGCAACAATACCTTGCTCCGCAAAAGACCATACAATAAGGGCCATAGCAGCCACAGCAAGCTCAACGAGGATACCCGCTGCGCTGACCAATATACGTTGATATTTGTAAGGAAAAAATGATGATTGGGACGCATCCACATAGGGCACAGGAAAAAAGATCAGCATCATAACGCCAACCTCCCGAACCTCACCGCCCCAACGTTTGATTGCCAGACCGTGGCCAAGCTCATGCAAAAATTTCACAAAAATATATGCAATCGCAAGATAGGCGATATTAGCACCAGTCAAGATAGCTTCAGCACCTGGAACTTCGAGCCTATCCCACGACATAAACGTTGTTGCTAAGGCTGCAAAAATTAATACACACCACAAAATTGCTCCAAATGGAGAAAAAATATAATTTGCAAGCGGTGTAAGAAACTTAAGTATTGGCTCTGGATCAAGAAGTGGAATTCGTACAGAAAGCGGATTTTTAAAATAGCCAATTATTGTTTTACGCTTTTCTTCGCGAGCGCGTCGATCAATTTCTCGTAAGTTTGGACGCTTATCTCCTGTAACAAGATCTGCATTATGTAACTGAGATAGTAATTGAAGCAGTTCTGTTTGACTTGGTGGATCTTCTGGATAAAGCTTACAACCTTGCTCCCACAGTTCTTGTATTGTTCTTTGCCCATCCATTCGTGCAAAGATAGCATAAGACTGAGGGCTTAATCGATGGAATTTTCCCGCTTGTAAATCTTGCAAGATAAACCACGGCTTTCCCCGATAAACATGGCGCGCAATTTGAACATGAGCTCTACGACGCAATTTAAGCGGTGCAACACGGTACCAATCAGGAGAAAGAAACGCACCAGACATTTCTAAATTGGAATATTACGCCAAGCCCACTCACGGACTTGATCCCAAAGAGGTTTACCCCACAGCATATACAAAGGTTGCTCACCCACCTGAATACGCGCAGATCCCGTCATGCCGTGCAGCAGAACATCTGGTGTGCTTAGAAGCCGTGTCTCGACTGAAAAAACCGTTTCATTATTTTTATACTGCGCTACTGGGACGAGATCTGTGGTCTCAATGCTAAAATTCCTTTCCGGCAAAGCGCTAAGTTTAAGTTGCCCTTGTTGGCCTGGAGTTAATTTTCCAATATCAGACTCCAGCGCTTCCAGAACAACACGATATTCATTGAGGGGAGATAAGATTAGCAGCGTCTCACCCCGGGACACTGCTTTACCAATACTCCTTGTCAAATCTCCCGAAACGATCAAAGCATCAAAAGGTGCATGCACTGTGCTGCGAAAAATTTGTTGCTCTACCAAGGACAGCTGAGCATCTATCTGGCGTAATCTAGCTTCCACAAGCGCTGTTTCAGCACGATCTCGAGCAGAAATGGCCCTATCTAATTCAAGCTCTGCCTGTGATCTTAGCGCGAGAAGCCGTAGACGTTCTAAATTGAAATCTCTGTCATCCAGTTTAAGCAGAATGTCGCCGGAGGCAACCTTGTCTCCTTCCCGAACGGCAACGTCAGAAATAAAGCCATCAAACGCCGCGGTGATTGTGCGTGCTTCCGCACCCTCGACCATCGCTGACGCGACCACAGAAACCGGCCGTTCGATCACAACCAAGAGAACCGCCACAACAGTCAGTGCAATCGCAGTGAGCTTTACAGCAAAATAACGGCGTCCAAATAAATAAGAGAACACATTGCCCGCAGCCATAACTGTCCGTGTAATGAGCCAGCGATCATTGTGCCGTTTTTCAATAAGAAGGGGGGTTAGCACCCCACAAAGGGCCTCCAAAGTAAAAATTTCAGATTGATCGAAAACCTTACTGTCTGAGCGTTCAAAAACCATTGCGCCCCGTGACCGTCGACCATCAAAGAGTGGGATTGTGAGGATACTCCGTGTTGTATCCTTCTCTGCAAGCTCTGCCTGCGCATCACGCAAGAGCTCCAAGCCCCCAGCGCTTATCGGCCATAAAACCACGTCATTTTGGTCAAATGCTTCTTCCATGGCTGCCCGCAGACGGCGCACCAGTATCATACTATGAGAAAATTTTCCCGTGTGTGAAATGGCTTGCAGCTTAACCTTCTTGCGATACGCGAAGCCCAGAGAAACCCTGTCACACTTAAACCGATCAGCAAGATCAGTGACCAGCGCACGTGCAGCATCTGTAAATTGATCCGCAGTTGTTAGACTCACAACGGCCTGTAAAGCATTGACTGCCTTAGCATCTTCCACTGACTTTTGGCGCTCCCGCATCTCTGCCGTCAGAAAAAACAGCCACCCTAATGCAGCACCAATCTGAGTGATCACATGGCCAATCTGATCCTGGTGAAGGAACTTTGCCTCTATCTCTATCCAACTTTTACGCAGATCATCAGCTGCACTGATTGGGAGCACAATAGCGGTAAAGCGGGATGTCTTATTTTCTCCACCCGGCAACGCACCAGCAACTGCAATCCGGTGCAACCTGAATGCCTCAGAGCGTGCAGTTTCGGTATCAGACGCAGCCAGAGTACCCTTGGGAAACTCAACACGCCACTCAGGATGATCTGCGCCGAAAGGCGCAAAGTTTAAAGCCAATCTGTGGCAGGTCACACCGGACACACCATCAATGGCGGCAAACAGCTGCGATACCCATGTATTGAGCCTCACAGCAACATCACCTGGGCCCGCCAAATCAAAAAAGGACATTCTTGCGTCTGCCTGCTCAAGCTGCATGCGGTTTAAAATCCAATCACCATTATCCAAAACGTCCTTAAGCAGTATCCCTAACGCAACCGACGGAAAAGCAACATCAAAACAAACATGCACATAACCAGCCCAAACACATCGCCAATAGCGTAGACAGTCAGGACATAAGGCAGATCTATAATGTTAATTATATCAAAAAAAACAATGCTTTGTCCGACCGAATTAAGTGTAGACGCACACTACACGACACAGGGCGCATTTCGCCAATTTTAGGGGTGGTGCCGACCGGCGAGATGGATTCTGAACACGGA
>CANNCS010000037.1 GCA_947503115.1 uncultured Marivita sp. | reverse complement strand
AAATTCCCCAAGCGTCTGATGCATCATCGTCTCCCTTTTCAAAAAGGGAATCAGATCAGCTCAATAACTGAAACCAAAATGTGTGAATGTCATAGGGTCACACCCGAGGATGATGCTCTCTCACCCCAACAACCGTACCGCAACATCGGGTAATTCATCGAAATGCTGGATGATCGCGTCCGGCTCAAGCGCCGCCATATCGCCACCCGCCGGACCAAAACCGACCAGCACACACGCCACACCCGCAGCGCGAGCGGTGTCGCGATCGGTCACGGTATCCCCGATGAGACAGCTTTGTGTGACAACGCCCCCCGCCCGTTCGACCGCCGCGATGTAAGGCGCCGCGTCAGGCTTTCTCGTGGACAGCGTGTCAGCCCCTATCAATGAGCCGAACGCGTCGCGCACCCCAAGGCGTGCCATCAGTGTTTCCGCCAGCCCTTCTGGCTTGTTGGTGCAGATACCAACGGCCATCCCGTTGGACTTGAGCGCCTCAACCGCGTCCATCGCACCGGGATAAAGAACCGTATGTGTGTCGATGGCATCGCCATAGGCAGACAACAGCACTGGGTAATACTGATCGACCATGTCGGCGGAATACTGCCCAGCCCGCTCCAACCCCAGCGTCAACATTGCCCGCCCACCCCGCAGCGCGGTTCCGGCATCCGTTGTCGGATCAAGCCGTGCTTCAAACCCCATCTGATCAAAGCAATGATTGGCAGCCGCAATCAGGTCGCCACTGGTATCGGCTAAAGTGCCGTCGAGGTCGAAAATCACCGTTCGCACTGCGTGTCTCCTGTCACAAGTCGCAACCATGTGTGAAATCTCGCGCCTTGCGGCACACAACCAGACCGATAAAAGGACCACAGGCAAAAGACAAAGAGAAACCTGATGAGCACAGCTTTGGTCATTCTTGCAGCAGGCAAGGGCACCCGCATGGAATCGGACCTTCCGAAAGTCCTGCACAAGATCGGCGGGGCCCCGTTGTTGCATCACGCGATGCTCTCGGCTTCGGCCTTGGAACCCGAACACACGATTGTCGTCACAGGTCATGGTGCAGAGCAGGTCGAAACCGCCGCACAAGATTTTGACGCCGACGCGATTGCGGTGCGGCAGGAAGAACAGCTGGGCACCGCCCATGCCGTCACACAGACCGAATCCGCCTTGGACGGCTTCGAAGGTGATGTCGTGGTGCTTTATGGTGACACGCCTTTCATTACCACGGAAACGCTTGAACAAATGATCGCCGCGCGGTCGTCCTATGACGTCGTAGTGCTCGGGTTCGAAGCTGCCGACCCAGGCCGGTATGGACGACTTGTCATGAAGGGTTCTGCCCTGACGCGCATCGTCGAATTCAAGGACGCTACAGAGGCCGAACGCGAAGTAACCCTGTGCAACTCGGGCGTGGTCTGCGTTGGCAAGGACCTGCTCTTTGATTTGCTGCGCGCGGTGGGCAACGAAAATGCGGCGGGGGAATACTACCTGCCCGATATCGTTGGCATCGCCAATGCGCGCGGCCTCAAGGCCACAGCCGTCACCTGCGATGAAGCGGAAACGCTGGGCATCAACTCCCGCATTGAGCTGGCCTCAGCAGAAGCGTTGTTTCAACAGTCCAAACGCCGCGCCTTGATCGAAGACGGTGTTATGATGCAGGCCCCCGACACGGTGTTCCTGTCCTATGATACCATCATCGGCCGTGACGCGGAAATCGAGCCCAACGTGATCTTCGCTCCCGGTGTGACCGTCGAATCCGGCGCTCGTATCCGCGCATTCAGCCATCTTGAAGGCGCACATGTCAGCCGAGGCGCCACCGTTGGCCCCTTTGCCCGACTGCGGCCAGGTGCAGAGCTGTCCGAACACGTTCATATCGGTAACTTCGTTGAGATCAAAAACGCCAGCATCGAAGAAGGCGCAAAGGTCAATCACCTCAGCTATGTTGGCGATGCCGAGGTGGGTGCCCGAACGAATATCGGCGCGGGAACCATTACCTGCAACTACGACGGCGTGATGAAACACAAGACCACCATTGGGCGGGACTCGTTCATCGGGTCCAATACGATGCTGATCGCCCCCGTTACAGTTGGGAATGAAGCGATGACCGCCACCGCCACCGTAGTGGCCAAGGACGTACCGGATGGGGCGATGGCCATCAGCCGGGCCGAGCAGAACAACAAACCGGGATTCGCGCGCAAGCTGTTCAGCATGTTGCGTGCGAAAAAAGCCAAAAAGGCAAAGGGTTAAGAGTATGTGTGGAATTGTTGGTGTATTGGGGCGGCACGAAGCTGCCCCGCTTCTGGTCGAAGCGCTCAAACGGCTGGAATATCGCGGCTATGACAGCGCTGGAATCGCCACAGTCAACGATGGTGCTCTGGATCGCCGTCGCGCGGTCGGCAAGTTGGTGAACCTGTCCGACCTATTGGTGCACGATCCCCTACCCGGCAAGTCCGGCATCGGCCACACCCGTTGGGCCACCCACGGCGAACCCAACACCAAGAACGCCCATCCGCACCAATCCGGACCAGTGGCCGTCGTTCACAACGGTATCATCGAGAACTACAAAGACCTCCGGGCAGAACTGGCGGAACACCAGATTACGCCGCAGACCGACACCGACACAGAAACAGTCGCTCTGCTGACGCATCACTACATTCAACAGGGCATGACTCATGTGGACGCAGCCCGCGCCTGTCTGTCCCGCCTCGAAGGCGCATTTGCGCTGGCTTTCCTATTTGATGGCGAAGATGACCTGATCGTCGCTGCTCGCAAAGGCAGCCCGCTCGCCATTGGACATGGCGACGGTGAGATGTTTGTTGGATCGGACGCCATTGCGTTGGCACCCATGACCGACAAAATCACCTATCTCGAAGAGGGCGACTGCGCCGTTCTGACCCGGGAGACCGTTGATATCTATGATGAAAGCGGCGCACGTGTCGCACGGGAAAGCCGGACCATCAACACCGACGCCACGCGCGTCGACAAAGCCGGATACAAGCATTTCATGGCCAAGGAGATCGCCGAACAGCCCGCGGTTCTTGCCGATGCTCTGCGCGCTTACCTGGACGGCAACCGTATTGCCCTACCCGACACCCTGCCTGATTTTACCAAGATTGACCGGCTGACCATGGTTGCCTGCGGCACAGCATTTTATGCGTGCCTCACTGCGAAATACTGGTTCGAACAAATCGCCCAGATGCCGGTCGAAGTCGATATCGCGTCAGAATTCCGCTATCGCGAACCGCCAATCACCCCGCGGACGGTGGCGTTGTTCGTATCCCAATCCGGCGAGACCGCCGACACGCTTGCGGCATTGCGCTACTGCAAAGGCCGTGCGGACAGCATCCTGTCTGTGGTCAACGTGGCTGAAAGCTCCATCGCGCGGGAAAGCGATGTGGCGCTGCCAATCCATGCCGGTGTCGAAGTTGGCGTCGCGTCCACCAAAGCCTTCACATGCCAACTCAACACACTGCTCCTGTTGGCATTGCATGCCGCCGTTCAACGGGGCGTGATGACCCAAGATGCACTGGCCGAAAAACTCGCCCAACTGCGTGCGCTGCCCGGGCTTTTCAACGTCGCACTTGACCGCGACCCGACAATGGCAGACGCCGCACACAAGATCGCCGAAGCAAGAGATGTGCTGTTCCTTGGAAGAGGGCTGATGTACCCACTCGCCCTAGAAGGCGCCCTTAAATTAAAAGAAATCAGCTACATACACGCAGAAGCTTACGCTTCAGGCGAACTCAAACACGGACCTATTGCACTGATCGAAAAAAACGTTCCGGTGATCGTCATGGCCCCCCGCGACGCATTGTTCGAAAAGACCGTATCGAACATGCAAGAAGTCATGGCACGCGGTGGCAAAGTCTGCCTTATCACCGATGCGGCAGGTGCCGAAGCCGCGGGAGCCGATGTCTGGCGCACCGTCATCCTGCCCGCAGTCGATCCAACGCTGTCGCCCCTGCTCTATGCGCTGCCCGCGCAATTGATAGCCTATCACGCCGCCATCGCCAAAGGCACCGATGTGGACCAGCCGCGCAACCTTGCCAAATCCGTTACCGTAGAATGACACTCGACGACGCATTGGACGAACTGCGCGCACAGGCCGAGCCGGGGCGCGCGGAACAGATGGCCGCCTACCACAAGATTGACCGCCTCTATCTCGGCGTCGCCAATCCAACCACAGACATGCTTGTACGCAATTGGCGTCAGGCGATGGACCTCGAAACCCGGCTCACGCTTGCCCGCGATCTTTGGCAAACCAATATTTTCGAGGCGCGGGTCGCTGCAGCCAAACTGCTGACACAAGCACGGATCAAACCGTCAGACGCGACTGCATGGCAGCTGATCGCATCATGGGTGCCCGATTTCGACAGCTGGGCGATTGCAGATCATGCCTGTATGGCGGGTCAACGCCGCTTGACGGCAGACCCCACACGTATGGATGAGGTCGAAAACTGGACCACAAGCGATCACATGTGGACCCGGCGTGCGGCCTTGGTCGTGACCTTGCCTTGGACCAAACAGAACCACCCCTCCACCGACGAATCCGCTGCGCGCGACCGAATTCTAGGCTGGGCTGCAACCTATGTGTCCGACCCCGACTGGTTCATCCAGAAAGCGGTCGCTTGGTGGGTGCGTGATTTGTCTAAACACGACCCAGACCGCAGCCGCGCGTTTCTGGCAAACTATGGCGACCAGATGAAACCCTTCGCCCGCAAAGAAGCGTCTCGGCACTTAGCCGTCTGAAAACACCTGTACCTCGGCAAGATCAGTCAGAGACATTCCAAGCAAGCGCATCGCAGGCAACGACAATCGGCTACCGCCCCCGTCAATCGGGATCAAATCAACCTGCACGAATTCGTCTGTTGCTGGGTACAGCACGCGGCCCTTGGCTGGTGCAGACACAAGCGATGTCTCAAGCCAGAATCCCGGCTGCGCGGGGTTCCCCAAGGACACCACGGTGGTTCCCAATGGGCGTTCAACGCTCGCCGCCCCAGACGCCGCAGCAGCCGCCCGTTCCTCAGCGGTTGTCGTATCGAATTCGTCCACAGTGCGCGCATCAGTCGGTGGCCGTCGCACCCCTGTCTGTACGGCGTCAGGCCGCGATTGCGGTCGGGTTTGCCCATCGCTGGCAGTCGGGCTTACCGATGGCATCAACCCCACCTGACCACAGCCTGCCAGAATCCCGCAAATACCCAGAATTCCAACCGTCTTTCGCATCAAAGCCTCCGACCTTCGTCTTGCATTTCAGTGCTGCACCATACTTGCCCACTCTTCTGGGAAAGGCTAGGCTCGCCGCATGACACCGCTTATTGATCCTTTCCAGCGCGCGATCACTTACCTGCGCGTCTCCGTCACCGACCGCTGCGACTTCCGCTGCGTGTATTGCATGTCGGAAAACATGACCTTCTTACCCAAGAAGGAACTTCTCACTTTGGAAGAGCTGGATCGCATGTGCTCAACCTTCATTGGCTTGGGCGTTGAGAAACTGCGGATCACCGGCGGCGAACCGCTGGTGCGGCGGGATATCATGACCTTTTTCCGGTCGATGACCCGGCATTTGGACGCCGGCACGCTAAAGGAACTGACACTGACCACAAACGGATCGCAGCTCGATCGTTTTGCGGGCGATCTCTACGAAGCAGGCGTGCGTCGCATCAACATCTCGCTCGACACACTGGACGAGAAAAAATTTGCCGACATCACCCGCTGGGGCCGCTTGCCACAAGTTATCAAGGGTATTGATGCAGCACAACGTGTCGGAATGCGTGTGAAGATCAACGCGGTAGCCTTAAAGGGCTTCAACGAGGACGAACTGTTTTCCATGACCGAATGGTGCGCCGCGCGTGACGTGGACCTGACATGGATTGAGGTCATGCCGATGGGCGATATCGGCAACGAAGATCGCCTGGACCAGTACTGGAAACTCAGCGACCTGCGCAACGAACTGCGCAAGCAATATACCCTAACAGACCTTCCCGAACGCACAGGCGGCCCTGCCCGCTATGTCCGGATCGAGGAAACTGGCCAGAAGATTGGTTTCATCACCCCGCTCACGCATAATTTCTGCGAAAGCTGCAACCGCGTGCGCCTGACCTGCACTGGCGAATTGTTCATGTGTCTGGGACAGGAAGACAATGCCGACCTGCGCTCGGCCCTGCGCAACCATCCGCACAGCGATGCACCACTGGAAGAAGCGATCCGCGATGCGATCACGCTGAAACCCAAAGGCCACGATTTCGACTATTCCCGTCAAACAGTCGATGGTCGCGTTTCGCGTCATATGAGTCATACCGGCGGCTGATAGGTAACAGCTGCGAGGGGCCGGCCCCTCGCGCTCCCCGGGATATTTTTGAACCAGAGAAGTCGGATCGTAGCAATTGGGCAAGTGTGCTCAAGAATTCGCATTGGCGGCTTCTCTGGTTTCCAAATATTCCGGGGTTTGGGGCAGAGCCCCAATGGCTTAACGCGCTATAGGCGCGGCAAGCAAACGCTGTGCGCCGGAGGCGCTCAATTGTCTCAAACCCGCGAAATCTGCCCACCACCCACTGGCGCACGCACTCCGGTTGTTCCCGGTGCAGAAGTCGGCAGCCCTCGCATCACGCGGACCGCGAGATAGGCAAAGGCCTGTGCCTCTAGCATGTCGCCATTCAGACCAACCGCCTCGACGGGTTGGACTTGGCAGTCCAACGCGCTTGCCAACATCGCCATCATCACCGGATTGCGCCGCCCGCCACCGGTCACCAGAACGCGTTTCGGAGGGATTGGACAATGCTCCATACCCTGCATGACAGCCGCCGCCGCCATCGCGGTCATTGTGGCGGCAGCATCGGCATCATCCAATTCGCGCACCAGATCGAGCATGAGCGAGAAATCGTTCCGGTCCAGAGACTTGGGCGGCATCTTTCGAAAATAGCCTTCCTCAAGAAACAGCTCCAAAGCGCCGTCCACAACCTGCCCCCGCGCGGCCAATGCACCATTCTTGTCAAATGCTTCGCCGCGACGCTGCATCATAAGATCGTTGATTGGCGCATTGGCCGGGCCAGTGTCGAAGGCCAGCAAAGCGCCCTCGTTCTCGGGCCCGGTTGACACGGGGTCCACCCAAGTGAGGTTCCCGACCCCGCCTAAGTTTAGGAAGGCCAATGGCGCATCCGCTCCGATCCATTTTGCACAGGCCCAATGAAAAAACGGCGCAAGAGGCGCCCCTTCGCCTCCCAACGCCACATCGGTCGACCTGAAATCCCAGACCACATCTTGGCCAAGCGCCTCCGCCAAAGCCGCCCCATCGCCCAACTGATGTGTGCCACGCCCCTGCGGCTCATGCGCCAGAGTCTGACCGTGGAAGCCGATCACCTCGGCCTCAAACTCCTGCAACGCGGCGACATGTGACCGGAACACAACCTCTGCTGCTTTCGTCAGATCATCCCCCGGCCATTTGCCCAATGCCGCCCGCAACACCGACTGTTCTGAATCGGAATAGGCACGATACCCCGATGCACCAAACTCAGAAATCGTCACGCCATCTGTAAGAACCAGCGCCACATCGACCCCGTCCAGAGACGTGCCGGACATCGCTCCCAAAGCCCAAATCGGATCTGCCAACTTGCCCTTCACCTTTTCCCCTGCCCTGCGTATAGCTGCCCTCATTATTCTATAACGAGGCAACCCCATGACCTACCATCCCAAATCGGACTTCATGCGCGTCATGATGGAGCGTGGCTTTCTGGCCGATTGCACCGATTATCAGGGCCTTGACGAGGCGTTGGTGCAAGGGGTAGTGCCTGGGTATATCGGGTTCGACGCCACAGCAAAGTCGTTGCATGTGGGCAGCCTCATCCAGATCATGATGTTACGTTGGTTGCAAAAAACCGGGCACAAGCCAATCACTCTGATGGGCGGCGGCACCACAAAAGTGGGCGATCCAAGCTTTCGCGCTGATGAACGCCCGCTGCTGACGCCCGAACAGATCGACGCCAATATCGACGGGATCAAACAAGTATTCGCCAAATACATTTCTTACGATGACGGCGAAACCGGCGCATTGATGCTCAACAACGCCGAATGGCTGGACGAGTTGAATTATCTCGATTTTCTGCGTGACATCGGGCGGCACTTTTCTGTCAACCGGATGCTGTCGTTTGAAAGCGTGAAATCCCGCCTCGACCGGGAACAATCATTGTCCTTCCTCGAGTTCAACTACATGATCCTGCAGGCCTATGACTTCCTCGAACTGAACCGTCGCTACGGCTGTCTGGTACAGTTCGGCGGATCGGACCAATGGGGCAACATCGTCAACGGCATCGACCTGACCCGCCGCGTGCTGGATCACGAAATCTACGGGCTGACCTCACCGCTGCTGACCACCAGCGACGGCAAGAAGATGGGCAAATC
The DNA here is from genome assembly GCA_947503115.1 of uncultured Marivita sp. Lineage (GTDB taxonomy): Bacteria > Pseudomonadota > Alphaproteobacteria > Rhodobacterales > Rhodobacteraceae > Marivita. The sequence goes on along the minus strand of CANNCS010000037.1, from coordinate 24,755 downwards.
CGCCGATGGCGCGGTCTGGCTCAATGCCGACATGCGCTCTCCCTACGAATTCTGGCAATTCTGGCGCAACACCACGGATGCCGATGTGGGCCGCTTCCTCAAGCTCTACACAGAACTGCCAATCGAAGATTGCGATCGCCTCGGCGCGCTGGAAGGGTCCGAGATCAATAACGCCAAGATCATCCTGGCCAATGAGGTCACAACCCTGTGCCACGGCGCCGAGGCCGCGGCCGCGGCAGAAGCCACTGCGCGCGAAGTGTTCGAAAAAGGCGGCATCGGGGACGACCTGCCCACCGTCGCCCTCACTTCGGACGAAGTCGGAGATGGTATCTCGATTGTGCAGCTGATCGTCCGGTCTGGCCTTGCGAAAACCGGCAAAGAAGCCAAACGCCTGATCGCGGAAAACGGCGCCAAGATCGACGACGCGCCGCTCACAGACGCAGGGCTGATGATCAACGTGGACGCTCTGGCAAACCCGATCAAGCTCAGCGCCGGAAAGAAACGCCATGCGCTGGTGAAACTTGGCTGAACCAATATCCGCGCCCAGCAGAACAACACCTCTGGGCGCGCATTAACCATTCGGCAAGTTTTGGGCGACATGCTGTGCGCATGTTGCCCAACCCGCTCCCGCAATCTGATGCCTATGCCAACACCCTACGCGCACTTGGGACAGGGGTGCAGGTCCATACAATAGGTGATCAAGGCCGCTGTCTGATTCAGACACGTCATTTTCCGATCATTGGACCTGTGAACCTGATCTCCCGGGGACCCGTCGGGCTGTCTCCGTCCGGCTCTGCCGACTACCTGCACGCGCTTGATATGCCCGGACCCTTGGTCATCAACACCAGCAGTCTCGACATCCCCGTTATTGGCAAGCTCATGTTGGCAAAGCCTAAATCGGTCGCCTTGCTCTCTCTTTCCGATCCGTGCTGCATGCGCGCAAACTTGCACCAGAACTGGCGCAACGCACTCAAGAAGGCGGAACACTCAGGGCTTCGTGTTACGAACACCGCATATCATCCAGACCAGCACGCGTGGTTGATCGCGGCCAACGCGGCGCAGCAAAAAACACAACACTATCGCAATTGGCCCACTCGGTTGCTGAACACGTTTGCGTCGGAAAACACCGGTCATGCGCGGGTGATCACCGCCTTGGATCACAAAACTCCAATCGCAGGCATGCTGATCCTCTGCCATCGGCCTTGGGCCACCTACCACATGGGCGTCACCACCGACGCGGGGCGCAGATCAAATGCCCACAACCTGTCTCTCTGGCAAGCAATGCTCTGGCTGGCAAAACGCGGCTACGACACTCTGGATCTTGGTTTGCTCACAGGCCCGGACAGACTTGATCGCTTCAAACTTCGCACCGGTGCAACCAGACAACAATTGGGCGGCACGTGGCTCCGCCTGCCAAGGCCATTCTGGCGTCAGTTTCCAAGCATCCACGCCCCATCGGGCCAAAAGGCGTGATAGGCGAAAGCGAACATCACGTCATGCGGCAGATCCCGGCCCTGCCCGTCGCGCACCCGGATCGATCCAACATCACGCCCTGAACCGATGCGCGCCGTATCCAAGGCCGAGGCTTGCCCTGCCCGCCACGAGATCACCACCCCCGCCTCGCGCACCTCACCCTCGCGCGCAAGCCGCTCCATTGGCCAAGCCCGGTCGCCAACCCGCACCACGCGCGCCAAGGCATCAATGTCATGCGGCGGCACCTCTCCTGAATACAGGAAGGGTCGGGTCGAACTGTCATAGCCTTGATACGGATTGCGCCCGTAATCGCGGTTAAAGCCGGGCTCTGCCATCACCAACCCATCGGGATGGCGCGCGGTGAACTCGGCCCAGCTTTCCATCCAGCTGGGAAGCGTGTCCAGCTCCGAACCGGTCAATTCACCGACGATGGCTTCACCAATCGCCTGCTGCCACCAGCTTTCGGTCTCGCGGTCATACATGATCATATCGGAATTGCGCAGCTTGCCTGACACGCCAAAGCTTAACACCTGACCATTCACCCGCCGATCAAAGGTCAGCGCAGAATTGCACAATGGACAAAAGGTCACCGCCACAGGCACGCCACCGACCATATCATTCACGATCTCATGCCACGTCAGATACCGGATCGGATAGGCACGCGCTTGCCCGTCCATCTCCAACGTGATCACCGGTTCGGTCGGATCAATCCCGGTTTTGCCCGAAGCACGCACAAAAGACGGAGAATCCAGCGCCGGGATTCCGTCTTTAGGCGGTCCCCCAGACAGGATCTCAACCCAGTTGGGTACCGAGGTTTGTTCGAAATCGGTTTGCGGCCACTCATGCCGCCAGAACTCGGGGCTGGCTGCAGCCGATGAGGCAAATAGAACAGCGACAAAAAGCGCCCAAATCGATCCACGCATACACAAACCTCCCCAAGACAGGGTCAGCTTGCCGGAAAGCATGTGTCCTGCACAGCCCTGCACACGCAGCTGTGACAGCGCGCGATCCTTCGCTTCTTCTTTTTACAAATATGCAATCCGTCTTTGCAAAGTTGCAAACCACCCGGTCTGGGGGCCGGCTTTGCAAATCGTGCCAGGCGCCAGTGTCACCGAAAGGCGGCGGCGGAAAAAACCTGCGCGTGGCCCCGAAGGGCCACGCACATCGAAATCACTCGATGACAGTCACATCGGCCATGACATCTGGACGGCCAACAACCTCGCCGTTCCGGCCTTCGCCGCGTTTGATCGCGTCGACGATATCCATGCCATCCGTCACCGTGCCAACCACGGTATACTGACCGTTCAGGAAGTACCCTTCCTGAAACATGATGAAGAACTGCGAATTGGCCGAATTCGGACTTTGCGAGCGCGCCATGCCAACGACACCCCGGTCGAACGGCAGGTCGGAGAACTCGGCCGGTAGATCCGGACGACCCGAACCGCCACGCCCAGCCATGCGCATGTCGCCGCCATCGATCTTGCCAAATTCGACATCGCCGGTCTGCGCCATGAAGCCGTCGATCACCCGGTGAAAGACGATGCCGTCATAGGCACCCTCTTCCGCCAGCGCTGTGATCTGCGCCACATGCTGCGGTGCCACGTCTTCAAACAGGTCGATGGTCACGGTGCCATTGGCCTCTCCGGCAACCTCGATCTGCAAACCTGTCGCCAGCGCAGGAGACGCCAAAAGCGAAAAGGCGATCGCCAGCTTACGCATCTGCGGCCACCTTGACGGAAATCATCCGGTCCGGTGTCGCAGGCGGCTCGCCGCGGGTGATCGCGTCGACATGCTCCATGCCGGAAACCACGCGGCCATAGACCGTGTACTGACCGTTGAGGAAATGGTTGTCACTGAAGTTGATGAAGAACTGCGAATTGGCCGAGTTCGGATTCTGCGACCGCGCCGCACCCAGTGTACCACGGTCATGCGGCAGCTTGGAAAATTCCGCCGGCAGGTCCGGCAGGTCCGATCCACCTGTGCCCGCGCGGCGCAGGTTGAAGTCGTCTTCCATGTCGCCGTGTTCCACATCGCCGGTCTGCGCCATGAAGCCGTCAATCACCCGGTGGAAACACACGTTGTCATAGGCACCAGAGCGGGCCAGTTCCTTCATGCGCTCGGCATGTTTCGGCGCTACGTCCGCCAACAGTTCGATAGTGACGGTGCCGTCCTTCAGCTCGATCAGGATGGTGTTTTCGGGGTCTTTGATCTCGGCCATGCCGCGCTCCTTAAGAAGTAAAGTTGCCGCAACACTTAAGGCGCAGCATGCCAATTGCCAAGGACCGCATTGACCTCGGACGCTCACATCGCCATCACGGGGGCAAAGTGATCAGGAGGGGCAAATGGCCTGGAAAACGCTCGACGACATGAACCTTGCTGGAAAGCGCGTGCTGACACGGGTGGATATCAACGTGCCGCTGGACAACGGACAGGTGACAGATGCTACGCGCATCACCCGGATTGTGCCGACGATCACAGACATTCTCGCCAAGGGCGGCACTCCCATTCTGCTTGCACATTTTGGGCGCCCCAAGGGTAAGCCGAACCCCGAAATGAGCCTGCGGCTGGTGCAGCCTGCACTGGAGGAAGCTCTTGGGCGTGCCGTGACATTCATCGAACGGCCATCGCGCGACCAGATTGACGCTCTGCCCGCCGACGCCGTTGTACTGATCGAAAACACCCGCTTCACCCCGATGGAAGAAGCAAACGACCCAAAGATGGCCGAATTCCTTGCCTCGCTGGGCGACATCTTCTGCAACGACGCATTCTCGGCCGCGCACCGCGCTCATGCATCGACCACGGGTGTGGCGCATCTTTTGCCGTCTTGTGCTGGTCGCCTGATGGAGGCGGAACTGCGCGCGCTCGAAGCCGCCTTAAGCAATCCGCAGCGCCCTGTGGTCGCGGTTGTCGGTGGCGCGAAAGTGTCGACCAAGCTCGACCTGCTGTCGAACCTCGTCGAAAAGGTCGACATCCTCGTGATCGGTGGCGGTATGGCAAACACCTTTCTTGCGGCGCAAGGTGTCGATGTGGGCAAGTCACTGTGCGAACACGATCTGGCCGACACCGCCCGCGCGATTGCCGAAAAAGCCACGACCACAGGCTGCGAACTGCTTTTGCCCCACGATGTTGTCGTAGCACGCGAGTTCAAGGCGGGTGCTGCGTCGGAAACAGTCAAAACAGAAGACTGCCCAGCTGACGCCATGATCCTCGACGCAGGCCCCGATAGCGTGGCGCATATCTGTCAGGCTTTCGACCGGGCAAAGACATTGATCTGGAACGGGCCGCTAGGAGCCTTCGAGATCCCTCCGTTCGACGCAGCCACCAATGCAACGGCGGCATATGCAGCGGATCTCAGCCGCTCGGATAAGCTGATTTCGGTCGCAGGTGGCGGCGATACTGTGGCCGCACTTAACAAAGCGGATGCTTCGGAAAGCTTTACCTATATCTCGACCGCTGGCGGCGCATTCCTTGAATGGATGGAAGGCAAAACCCTGCCGGGCGTCGCAGCTCTGGGCTAATCAGCGCACAGAGGCGAGTCCTGAAAGCAACAGCCGCGCAGCTTCCTGCGGATTTTTGCGGAAAAAAGATACAGGGGAATTCCCTCGTGGAATCCCCTGTGTCATGATGACTCCACGCGCCCGAAAAGAGGTGCGATCAGAGGCAGATAATGACGCAACACCGCACACGACCGGCTCTTGGAGGCCTTGTGTTTTTCGCAGGGTCTTTCTGCGTTGGTGCCTATTTCATCTTCGCCGCCGTTCAGGGCGATTATGGCGTGTTCCGCCGGGCCGAAATCGTGGACGAGACCCGCACTCTGGACGCCGAACTTCAGGAACTGAAAGTCGAATTGGCGCGGATGGAGAACCTCACCCGCCGTTTGTCAGATACCTATCTGGACCTTGACCTTCTGGATGAACGCGCCCGCGACATGCTGGGCATGATCCGCACTGACGAAATCGTCGTACGATAAGACCGCAGGACCAAAGTGGTCCCGCGCTTACGATTACATGAACATCGCAAGAATGCCGAGAAACGGCAGGAACATCATCAAGTCGGCCATCCCGGCCGCATCGCTGTCGTCCGAGTCTTCGAATTCCAGCGCTTCGGCTTGTTCCAAAGCAAGCGTTTCGTCTTCAACTGCTGTGGCCGCAACGGTTGGAAAGTTGATAATTTCGGGTTCTACAGTCGTTTCGGTCGGCGCGGTTGCGTCTGTGAAATCATCGATCAGCGGATCGGGCAAATCTTCGGGCGCTTCATCCGAGATCACGTCCTGAAAGTCTTGCGACGGCGTGAAGCCAAACATGCGCACCTGCATGATTTCACCCTGATCCATCTGCACCGTCAGATTGGTGCCTTCCAGAACCAATGCCGGATCAACCTCTTCGACAACCGCGTCTGAGGTGTTTGCGCCAATGGGATCGCCATCCGCAACACCAAGAATGGTCACTTCGACACGGCCAGTTTCCGAGACCAGCCCCGAGAAATCCACAACAGTGTCGGCACCTTCCTCTTCGGTCGCCGCAACGTAGAACAGAAGTTCGTCCGGCTCCCAGAAACCGTGAAGGGCAATGCCATCTTCCTCGACCTCGGTGTCAGCACCGGATTCCGGCGTAAGATCAAGCGCGACCTTACCGGGCATCGCCTCTTGCATCATGTTGAACATGGCGCCGCCGGGCGTCAGGTTAGCCTGCCCGTCATCCACGCTCAGCGTGTTGGGGGTGTTCTGAATCAAGGGCCATACATGCGCCTGCTGCACGTCGTAGCGCATGAACTCTTCCATGATGTTGATCATCTCGTGCGACTGGAAGAGACCGTAATCACTGGATTGGTCGAGACTGTTGGTGTTGCCTGCGGTGTTCCATTCAGTCACCGCGATTTGTGCATCGGGAATCTGTTCGCCCCAAGTCTCGTCAGCATTGTTCAGGAAGAACGTACGTTGGCTTTCGTTCACTTGACCGCGCGAATAGACATGCACCGACACCTGATCAACCGCGGCGCGTTCCGCCTCGGTGTCGAACTCGGACAGGATCATATTGTTGGCAACATGCGTCCAGTTGATGTCGCCCGAACTGTACAAGCTTTCTGCCCCAAGGCTTAGATCATACGCCGCGTTGAGGTCGGCAAGAATGTCGGCACTAGACATGTCGGCGCCGTAATCGTCCGACAGGCGCGCAAAGTCGAAATTGGTGCCGGATTGTACGACAATGTCTGCATCCGAGTTTTGCAGGCTGAGTTCATCATTGACGATTGTCGCCATTTCGCTTGCCAGACGGCCATACTCAACCGACGACATCTGGCCACTGCCCCAGTATTCATTGCCCAGCTCAAACGCTTCAATCTCGGCGTCGCCATGCACACCCGTGACCACGTCACGCACGAAACCGCGCAAAGCGTCTTCGTCGATGGCAGCAAAACGGTCGCCATTGGCATCGGTGTTGTCTGACAGCAGATCGCGCGTCGGAATCACGATGGTGACCGACAGGCCTTCTTCTCCCGCATAATCCAAAGCCTCGTTCAGCGGGATGAACTGGCGCAGTTCGCCCGTGTCGCGGTCCGCAACAATCGACGCGTTAGGATCGGTGATATCAAAATAGCGTTCGGTCAACGACCCTCCCGGATACCGGAACGACCCGACACCCAGTTCTTCGATAAGGCGATCATAGTCACCGCCCTGCTCCAAATTGGAGCGTGTCGCGAGAACGTTGGCACCAAAAAGCCCTTGCGAGGCTTCCGACCCCATAAACCCGTATGAAGAAATTTCAGGCATTAATGCGGCATCCGAATGAGCAGGTAATCATAATTTCTCCTCATTTTTGCCTAGATGTCTCTAGGTTTGTTAAAATGCGCCCCATTTTAGCCGTTATTGTAGGGTTTGCCTAAACAGTGCGTACCCTCTCACTGCAATTGTCTTGCCAGTTGGGTGCCAGTTCCCGAAAAATGTGTGCCCATTCCTCAAAATGCGTCCGAATCGATAGAATCGGCCTGACACACTGCCCAGATCGCCCCTTGCCTTTGACGGAGCGTTAATCGTAAGCTTCGAAAAAAAAGTTTAACGCTAAACTTCTTGCAGGGAGGCGCCCCATGGCGGCACGCAAAACATCGGCCAAGGCGACAAGCCAACCGAATGTCTCGGCAGAGGAACTGACGGCCTATTACCGGGACATGCTGCTGATCAGACGGTTCGAAGAAAAAGCCGGTCAGCTTTATGGCATGGGCCTTATCGGCGGGTTCTGTCACCTGTACATCGGACAAGAAGCAGTGGTTGTCGGTCTGGAAGCCGCCGCCAGTGAGGGCGACAAACGCATCACCTCGTATCGCGACCACGGGCATATGCTCGCCTGTGGCATGGACCCGAACGGCGTGATGGCCGAACTCACGGGACGTGAGGGCGGCTATTCCAAGGGCAAAGGCGGCTCCATGCATATGTTCTCGAAAGAGAAGCATTTCTACGGCGGCCACGGCATCGTCGGCGCGCAGGTGCCGTTGGGCGCGGGCCTTGCCTTTGCGGACAAGTACAAGGGCACCGACCGCGTGACATTCACCTATTTTGGCGATGGTGCCGCCAATCAGGGTCAGGTCTACGAGACATTCAACATGGCCGCCCTTTGGCAACTTCCGGTGATTTTCGTCATTGAAAACAACCAATACGCCATGGGCACCGCGCAGAAACGCTCCACCTCAACCCCGGACCTGCACACAAGAGGCGAAGCATTCGGCATTCCCGGCGAAGCCGTGGACGGGATGGATGTGCTTGCGGTCAAGGCGGCGGGCGACAAGGCTGTGAAACACTGCCGGTCGGGCAAGGGGCCGTATATCCTCGAAATAAAAACCTACCGCTATCGCGGCCATTCGATGTCGGACCCAGCCAAATACCGCACCCGCGAAGAGGTGCAGAAAATGCGCGAAGAACGCGACGCCATCGAACATGTCCGCGAAATGCTGCTTCAGGGTGGCCACGCCACCGAAGACGACCTCAAAACGATCGACAAAGAGATCAAGGCCATCGTCAATGCCAGCGCCGAATTCGCCCGCGAAAGTCCGGAACCGGCCTTGGACGAACTTTGGACCGATATCTACGCGGATGCGGAGTCGGCGTGATGTTCGAACAGGCACCCCTTGGGCTTGCGACATTGGCAGTCTCAGCTTTGCCCATGACACCCTATCCACTGTTCGCGCAACCTGCAGATGACGCAGCGCGTACGTTAGAAACCCTTTTGTCCGGCGAAGTGCGAAACGAATACCGATCTGCTGATTACCGTTTGGTGGTTGACGGATGCACTTTGACCTTGACCGAGGAGTCACATGATGACGGCGCAACCGACACCTATGTCGCGTCGGTCTCCGCAAACGAACTCCGCCTTGGTCAAAGCCAACTGAACTATTCAGAAAGACAGATCTTCGTTCCGGCAAGTGAAGCAAGCGGCGTTCGTGTTAGCATGACGAAAACCAACCCGACCCTGCGTGATAAAAACACGTATATGCAACTCTATTCTGGTGCGACATGCGACGATCAGATGTGCCATGCAGAATTTGTGGCTTCGCATTTTGACCTCGTGATCCGAGGCGACTGGGACATTACTTACCTAAACCAAGCGTTCGAAGCGCTCTTGCAGCTTGCGACGACGTGCTCGGAGGACACTTGAACAATGGCGACCGAAGTTCTCATGCCCGCCCTCTCGCCGACGATGGAAGAAGGCACATTGGCCAAGTGGCTGGTCAAGGAAGGCGACACCGTTTCGGCGGGTGACATCATGGCCGAGATCGAAACCGACAAGGCGACGATGGAGTTCGAAGCCGTCGATGAAGGCATCGTCGGCAAGATCCTGATCCCCGAAGGCACCGAAGGCGTGCGCGTCAACACCCCCATCGCGGTGCTGGTCGAAGATGGCGAAAGCGTCTCAGACGCGACACCGTCAGCCCCGGCGGCGACCGCTGCACCGGTCGAGGCTGCGCCTAGCACTCCTTCCGAACCTGCAGCAACGGAACCCGTCTTGGTGGTGGCCAAAGCAGAAGCGCCCTGGCCCGAAGGCACCAAGACCAAACAGACAACAGTGCGCGAAGCGCTCCGCGACGCGATGGCCGAGGAAATGCGCCGCAACGAAGACGTGTTTCTCATGGGCGAAGAGGTTGGCGAATACCAAGGCGCTTACAAGATCAGTCAGGGCCTACTGGACGAGTTCGGATCGCGCCGGGTGATGGACACGCCGATCACGGAACATGGCTTTGCCGGTATCGCCGTGGGTGCGGCGTTTGGCGGGTTACGCCCAATTGTTGAGTTCATGACGTTTAACTTTGCAATGCAAGCCATTGACCAAATTATCAATTCCGCTGCTAAGACGCTTTATATGTCCGGCGGTCAGATGGGTGCACCGATGGTGTTCCGTGGTCCCAATGGCGCGGCCGCCCGCGTGGGTGCGCAGCACAGCCAAGACTACGCTGCCTGGTACGCACACATCCCCGGTCTGAAGGTGGTAATGCCTTACTCGGCCTCGGACGCCAAAGGCCTGCTGAAAACCGCGATCCGTGATCCGAACCCGGTGATCTTCCTCGAAAACGAAATTCTTTACGGCAAGACATTCGAAGTGCCCGAGATCGAGGATTACACCGTCCCCTTCGGCAAAGCGCGCGTCTGGCGTGAAGGCTCGGATGTGACCATCGTCAGCTTTGGCATCGGTATGACCTACGCGCTGGACGCGGCTGAAAAGCTTGCGACAGACGGGATCGACGCCGAAGTGATCGACCTGCGCACCCTGCGCCCCATCGACTATGACACCGTGATCGCCTCGGTTCAGAAAACCAACCGCTGCATCACCGTCGAAGAAGGCTTCCCCGTGGGCGCAATCGGCAACCACCTGTCAGCGGTCATCATGGAACGCGCGTTTGATTACCTCGACGCGCCAGTGCTGAACCTGACCGGCAAGGATGTTCCAATGCCTTATGCCGCAAACCTAGAAAAGCACGCGCTGGTGACAACGACCGAAGTGGTCCAAGCTGCGAAAAAGGTCTGCTACCGATGACCGGCGCCCTGACCGTCCGCACCCGTGATGTAGCCCGCGAAGCCTATCACGTGGTCACGCCCGAAGGTGCCGCCTTTGTGCCGGAATGCCTGATGGACCGTTTCCCGAACGAGGCCCGTCCGACGCACCAATCGGCCTATGAATGGATCGGTGCCCACAAGCGCCAGATCACACGTGCGGTTGCCACACTTAAAGCGGGCAAAACGCCGAAAGACCCCTATGACCTCATCACCCTGATCGAGGAGAGCTGATATGCCCATCGAAATCCTCATGCCCGCCCTGTCCCCCACGATGGAGGAAGGCACACTGGCGAAATGGCTGGTCAAGGAAGGTGACACCGTGACCTCGGGCGATGTGATCGCCGAAATCGAAACCGACAAGGCAACAATGGAATTCGAAGCCGTGGATGAAGGCGTGATCGGCAAGATCCTCGTCACTGAGGGCACAGCGGACGTCAAGGTCAACACTCCCATCGCAATGCTGCTCGAAGACGGCGAAAGCACCGATGATCTCGGCGCGGCACCGGCCTCCACACCCCAAGCGGCCCCGGCCAAATCCGCCGAAGCTACCGCCACATCCACTCCCACCGCCGCGCTCCCTGCGCCGGTCAAAACCGGTGACCGCGTCTTCGCCACACCCCTCGCCCGCCGCATCGCCGCCGACAAAGGTCTGGACCTGAGCCAGATCACAGGCTCCGGCCCGCGTGGACGCATCGTCAAAGCCGATGTTAAGGGTACCACCGCGCAACCCGCCATCGCCCCTGCCCAAGCCGCCGCACCTGCCGCCGCTGCTTCGGCCCCGGCTGCAAAACCGGTCGATGCCAGCGCCATCGCCCGGATGTACGAAGACCGCGCCTATTCAGAACTGCCGCTTGACGGCATGCGCAAGACCATCGCCGCACGACTCACCGAGGCGAAACAGACCATCCCGCATTTCTACCTGCGTCGGTCTGTGACGCTCGATCCGCTTATGGCGTTCCGCGCCCAGCTCAACGCGCAGCTCGAAAAGCGCGGCGTGAAGCTCAGTGTCAACGACTTCATCATCAAGGCTTGTGCCCTTGCCCTGCAACAGGTGCCAACCGCCAATGCCGTATGGGCTGGCGATCGCATCCTGCAACTGGAACCGTCAGATGTCGCGGTAGCTGTGGCGATCGAAGGCGGCCTCTTCACACCCGTGCTCAAGGACGCACATCAAAAATCCTTGTCCGCCCTCTCCGCCGAGATGAAGGACCTCGCCTCCCGCGCCCGCGACCGCAAACTCGCACCGCATGAATATCAAGGCGGCAGCTTTGCGATTTCGAACCTCGGAATGTTCGGCATCGAAAACTTTGACGCAGTCATCAACCCACCTCACGGCGCCATTCTCGCCGTCGGCGCGGGTCTGAAGAAACCGGTGGTCGGAGACGACGGCACCATCACCGTCGCCACAGTCATGTCGATGACGCTCTCAGTCGATCACCGCGTGATCGACGGCGCACTCGGCGCCGAACTCCTGCAAGCGATCGTGGACAACCTGGAAAACCCAATGGCCATGCTCGCCTGACCGGATCTTCTCTGGTTCAAAAATATCCTGGGGGAGTCGCCTGAAAGGCGACGGGGGCAGCGCCCCCATGTTTTATCGATGGAAACAGGCGATGCGTGACCGCATCGCCTTCTCGTCTTACGCGCCAGAGTGCAAAATCTGATCCATGCTGATTGCAGGCTGCGAACATCCGGCCTCACCCACAATCCGCGCAGGGACACCCGCCACGGTCTTGCAGGGCGGGACTTCCTCCAGAACGACAGAACCCGCTGCCACGCGCGAACAATTACCAACTTTGATATTGCCCAGCACTTTGGCACCGGCCCCGATCAGCACACCATCGCCGATCTTCGGATGACGATCTTCCTCTTCCTTGCCGGTCCCGCCGAGTGTCACGGAATGCAGCATCGACACGTTGTCGCCCACCACAGCCGTTTCCCCGATCACAATGGAATGGGCATGGTCAATCATGATCCCCTGCCCGATCTTCGCAGCCGGGTGAATGTCGACGCCAAACGCCTCCGAGCACCGCATCTGCACGAAATAGGCCAAATCGGTCCGCCCTTGCCGCCAGAGCCAATTACCCACGCGGTAGCACTGGATCGCCTGAAACCCCTTGAAGAAAAGCAGCGGCTGCAGGAACCGATGGCAGGCTGGATCGCGCTCGTAGACTGCCATAATGTCCGCCCGTGCCGCCATGGCAAGGCTCGGATCAGCCGCATAAGCTTCGTCACAAATCTCGCGCAAGATCTGCTCCGTCATCTCGCCATTGGCCAGCTTTAGCGAAATCCGATAACTCAACGCCCGCTCCAGACTCGGGTGGTGCAATACCGAATAGTGGATCATGCCACCCAAAAGCGGCTCCTTGGCCACCGCCTCGTCCGCTTCCTTGACGATGCGCCCCCAGACAGGGTCTACCGATGCGAGTTTTGCGCGCGTTTCAGCCATGCCATCTCTCCTTTGACGGTCGGAGTTTAGCAGATAGGATCAAATTCGGAAAACGCAAAGCTGTGATTGCAAGGATCAGCATTTTGAATGACGCCGAACTCGACAAATTCCGCGCTCTGATCGCGCAGTGTTTGGCCGAACTCGATTCAGACGATGCGCTTGGCCGCGACGGGCAAACCGTTGTGACGCTGGATCAACAGGCAGTCGGGCGACTCTCTCGACAGGACGCGCTACTCAGTCAATCGATGGCCAGAGCCAACCAATCCCGCCGCGATGCATCCCGAATAGCGCTCCATGCGGCACTGGCCCGGATCGACGATAGAGTATTCGGCTATTGCGAGGATTGTGGCGAAGACATCGCTTTGAAACGGCTCGAACTCGATCCTACCGCGTGTCGCTGCATCAGTTGCGCGTCAGGCTGATCTACCTGCGCCCGCAACGCGGTTAACACGCAGATCCATGCCGACAGGCCATCAACCGTCTGGAAAGACACGTCTCCTCCTCGTCCGTACCGCACAGCCGCCGCCATTAGGCTGCCATCCCCAAACACCGGATGCGCTGCACAATGGGCCCGCCGGTACCTCTCCGCCCGATTAGCGTCACGGATCAACGCCGTCGCAACCGACGCCCGGCACTCGGGCGCGGCACACGAAACGGCCGAAACCACCGCCAGCACATCATTGTAAATCACTGGCTTCACAGGTTGACCGAAATCCGCGCTGCCGGACCAGGGCCAAACCTGTCAGACACTTGCGCCACGTCGATCTCCACCGCACCCGGAAGGCCATCCTCAGCCTGCATTGCGGCGGTGTAGACCCAATCCGCGGTGCTCACTTCAACACTCCGCAGCACCGCGCTCCCCACAAGAACGCGCAACAGATACGCTTCTCGGTCCTCGCCCAACGGAATGTCCGGCAAGTCCCAACGATCGGCATCAAACCGACCCCGGCGTATCCACGACACGGACAGATCGCCCCCCATGGCCTCCACACAGAGATGCACAGGACTCAAAGGCCGCATCCCAACGCCCACAAAGGCATGAACCTCATGTCGATAAGACGCGTGATCATAGGCCTTGGCTGCGGGTCCAATTCGGTAGTTTCGAACCAACCCCCGCTGTGACCCTGCCAGTGCAACCTGCTGTGGCGTTCCGTCCAGCAGCACAAAATACGCACCAACGGGCAAACTGTCAGCCATCACCGCATCCGTCCCGAACTGCCCCCGCAACACCCCGGACAACCGCCACACACCGGTGTCAATCAGGTCCGCAGTCTGGAATTGGATCACCTCCCATTCCCCCGGCTCTCCGGTACCAATGGCCGCAAGGTTTGCTCCCGCTAACAACCCCGCTTCACTCACAGACGACACACCGCCGGTTGTCAGAGCAACCTCGATCTGCGTCGCGTGATCTATAACTCCCGATGGCGCGCGCGTCAGGGATGACAGCGTAACCCCAACGGTTGACGCCACACTGACTATTCCATTCAACGCATAGCCCGCATCCTCGACCGCATCATAAACCGCCACATCACCCGGCCACGGATCCGCCGTCACCGCCAGATGCGGCGCATGAGGCACCTCATCGCCGCTCATCAGTGGCAGGTCGAGGAACAGCGGTAAGACCGGCCCCGACGCCACAAAGCGACGAGAAGGTGTGGGATCGTCCGGGAAATCAGCCGGATGATACACGTCCGGCTCTACCCGCACGGCATCAATCAATTGATGGGTCGTCTGATCCACCCGGTCGATACGAACAGCCATGTCGCCCGCCGCGCCTGGCAATCGCACCACATCACCCGCGCCCAGCGCCTGTTGCGACAAGGGAAGCGCAAATCGCACCGCGTCCCGTGACACCCGCGCCTCGCTTAACCAACGTTCAACGGCCTGCCGTCCCTCGGGCCGTGTCAACAGCAGGGGCACTTCGCTTTCGGCCACCGCATGCGTGACCTCGTCAGGCAACACGGATTCCTCTGAGATGTTCCGATAATCACCATCCGCTTCGACAAAGTTCAAGCGCACCCGGCCCGACATGTCTGCCTCGGAACTACGCGACTGCGTCACCTCGCTGCCAAGCTAGTCATGCAGGGCTAGTTGCTCCATATCGATCGTAACAGCCCGTGCGCCATCTCGATTTCGGAACACGACCACCCCATCCCTCTCTATGGCATCGAACCCGAAAGCCAGCATCAGTGGCTGCAGCACCCGCCGCGCATCCGTCACATCCGGCGCAAGATAGCCACGCACAAACCCGTAAAGCGCACTCGTGTCATAGTCCTGCAAACCCGAGCGTTCACAGATTTCGCCCACGACAGATGCCAATGTGCGCCCTGACACGCGTCCGTTGATCCAATGCCCCCGCCGGTAATTCGGCCCGTCCGACCACATCTCGTCTACATTCGGAAACCAAGGATAGGGCCGCGCGTCCCACGCCCAAATAAACACGCGCCCCATGTCGATCATCGGTTCCCCGTAAAGACCGGACACAGGGTTGTTCACCGGGTCGCCCCAATAACTCAGCATCGCCCGCAAATACTGACGCTGGATCAGCTCGTCCCGCAACCCATTGGAATAGGACGGCAAAGTGCTCTCTGAACTTTTCGGATCCAGAAACTTGTTCGGCTCATTCGTCGCCTTGTTGACCGCAGCACAGCCGATTTCCGTGAACCAGATCGGCTTGCTCTCGGGCACCCACGCCGTCTGCGCCGACTGCCGCACGCCACTGACCCGGTTGTGGTGCGGCTGAGACCACCAGTTGCGAATGTCCTTTTAGCGCCAGACCCAAGGCTCGCCGTACGCGCCATCTGTGATCGGCTCGCGCAGTTGCAGGTCGCGTGCCTCTTGCGACGGGTAATACCAATCATACCCCTCGCCCCCCGCAACATTCGCCTGCAGATATTCTAGGTTGTAAATCGCACCCCATGCAGCATCCGCATGGTTCTCGCCATCCCGCCAATCGGACAGACGCATGTAATTGTCGATCCCGATGAAATCGACATTCGGATCGGCCCATAGGGGATCAAGGTGAAAATACACATCCCCACTGCCATCCTGCGGATGATAGCCGAAGTATTCTGACCAATCCGCCGCATAGCCAATCTTCACATCCGGCCCAAGGATGGCGCGGCACTCGGCCGCCAACACCCGCAGCGCGTCAACCGCAGGAAAGCCTGCAGCGCTTCGCAACTGCGTCAGGCTTCGCATCTCGGAGCCGATGCAAAACGCAGTCACACCGCCGGCAACAGCGCACAGATACGCCTGATGCAAGATAAAGCGGCGATAGCCCCAATCCTGCGGCACTTCCTCAGCCCCAAGAACACCGCCTTCGGCGTCGCTCACAAGGCTCAATCCGCCCGGAGCATAACGGACCTCATCCTCGACAACGACAAAGTCATCCACCTGCGCAGCACCAAAAAACGCCGCCACCTCGGCATCAATGGCATTCGTCCCGGTCAGATCTCCAACCTGCCCCGGTGCGACGCTTGCCGTGATCCGCCCACGTCAAGGCAATTTGGGCTGCTCGACATCTCCAACCCACGGGTTCTGCAGCCCATTGCCCGGCATCTGTTCCATCAAGATGAACGGGTAGTACAGAACCTCCAGCCCCTTCGCAGTCATATCGCGGATCGACTGCACAACAGAGGCATCGCACGGCGTACCGCCATAAACCGGACGTCCCTCGTCTACCGGCACCAGCCCGGCATCGGCGCGCACAAGCCCGCTGACCACCCACGGCATCTCGGCACTGTCGGCCTCAATCTGCTCGACTTTGGGCTGGATCACACACTCCCCACAGCGCAGATCGCTGCCGAACCAACTCACCACCAGCGACACCGACCCGCAATCCGGCACCTCTTCCTGCAAGTGCTTCAACGAAGTTACAAAATCCGCCCGGTCGGACGGGCTGTTCACATTGACGGTGTCAGACTTGCCCGCGCCGCCATCCAGCGAAACGGCGTCTGTCGCCAGCGAATACTCACCCGTTCCAGGGATCATCGCCACCGCACGAATGTTGAACGGCACATCGTCGGGATCGTCCTGCACGGGTCGCGTGACCTCGAAGGAAAACTGCGGCACCCGATTGCCGAAGCGGCTAAGGTCGAGATCCTCAAACACAACATATGCCGTGCCCCGATAGGCCGGCACCGCGCCCACCCCTTCCACTGCTTCCATCTTGGGATCAGGCAGCTGGTCGCGCGATCCCGGATAGACCACCATGTTCACATCATGCACCGAGATTTCGGCCCCATCCGCCCAAATCCGGTTCACACTGGTGATCTCGCCTTCGCACAAGGCCACGGCAAGGCTCACCGAATAGCTGTATTCCTTGATCGTCGGCTGCGGCGATAGCCCCTTCCCGCCACCGGATTTGGAAACATGTTCCTTGAACTGGGTCGCCCAGATGATGTGCCCACCCACGCGCATCCGTCCAAAGATCTGCGGAATTGGCTGACCCTCACCCGCCGTACTCAGACGCAACCGGTCCAGTCGTCCAGTCTCGATTGACTGCGCCCCGCCTCCCAGCACACGCTGGTCAATTGCACGGCCCAAAGAGGCCCCGGCAAACCGACCGACCGCCGACATGGATAGCCCAAGCACCGACCCGCCAAGACTGCTGCCCAGCGCGGCACCCGCTGCCGAAAGAACCAGTGTTGCCATCGCTTTATCCTTCCTGAATGTCGGGGAATGCAAACCGCGCCACGACGCGCCGCTGCCATGGCGCGCTCAGCGCCGTTTCCACCACCCCATGCCCCGAAAAAGCGTGGATGAATCGTGCCTCTGCCCCGATCCGTGTCTGAATGCCCAGATGCTTCGCCACGCCCCGATCTCGCATTCGATACAGGATCACGTCACCGGACGCCTCATCCATGACAGGCTTGCCGTGCAACCGCCCACCAAGTGCGCGCCACAAAACCTCATCGCCCTGCGGCTCGGACCAATCTGGGGTATAGGCCGGCACCACACCCGGCTCGCCTCCGTAAAGCGCGCGCCACACGCCCCGCAAAAGCCCAAGGCAATCCGCACCCGCGCCGCACAGGCTTGCTTGATGCACATAAGGCGTTCCGATCCAGCGCCGCGCCTCGGCCACGATGGCATCCCCGTTCATCGCAGGCTCCCGCCGCCGCGCGACTGCGTTGCTGTTGGATGGATTAAAACCCATTCCTCCTGGGGGATATCTGGAAAGCCCTGGAAATTGACCACGTTGTCGAACTTGGCCCGACAGGTCTCAAACCGCTTGTCACAGCCAACGATCAATCTTACCCGATCGCCCTCCGCCACCGACGCCCGCAAAGGTTCCCACAGTTCGACCTCGCGCGCACCGTCCTCATAAAGCACATCACGTTTGATCACGGCCCATAACCCCTCGGCCGCGCCATCCAGCACAGTCAACCGGCCACGCTGAAACCATTGCGCCTCAAAGCCACTGCCCCCTGACAGGATCATTCCACCCTTGGCTGTCACTCCCGTGACGACCGCCTCAGTCCACATCCCGGCCGCCTCAGTATCCACGCCACAGGCGGCATCCCCCAGCACAGCCAGACACGGCGCTTGGTAAACCCGCCCCACAGGCCGGTTAAGCCTCTCCGTCAGCCCGCGAAGTTCTGCCGTAAATGCGCCACCGCTCCGCGTGATATCGCCCAACGACCCGCGAAAGAGCACCTTGCGCGCCGCAACATCGGCCCAATTAACCAGCCACGCCGTCACCTCGGCCCCGTCGAACCGCCCAGCCGCGATGTCCACCTCGGTCACACTGGCGTCGGAAAGCGCACCAACCGCCTCGGTGTTGTCCACCGACAATCCCGTGCCCTGCTGCACCGCTGCCGCGCTCATGCCGGTGTCCGCACGAAAGGCCAATCCGTCGAAGCTCAAGTCAAGATCGTGATCCGTAAACCCGAACCGCCGCCCATCTTTGCGCCGCACCTCCCAAGCCCGCGCCACCGTGGTGACACCCGTCCCCAGATGCGCGCCAAGCGCCTCCACGCCACTCATACGCGCAACTCCACCACCGGCACATCTGGCACCTCGCCAGCTTGGAATGTTGCCGCACTGGTCTGGATGCGATCCGTATCGAACCGCACCGGAACGTCGAACTCGAACCCGGCGGTCACCGAGACACCCATCGACGGTGTCGCAGATAACGACACCACCCCAGTTGCCACATCGACTGAGAAATCCGCTCCCTCGTCCAAAGTCACACCGTCCAACGCCACGAGAACCGACCCGGCAACAGGCTTTACCACCGGACGCGCATAGACGGCATCCCCCGACACATACGCCTTAGCCAAAGCAAACTCCGTCACCAAACCATCTCCGGTCCCGATCACCTGATCCGTGGCCAACACCTGCGCCGACGGCTTGCACGATTTGAAATCCGCCCAATCCTTCCAGCGAAACCCGAACATCTGTCCGCGCCGCGCCTCAAAAAAGGCGACCAGCGTGTCGATATCATCCATCGACCGCAGCCCGATGCCCGCATCATACCGCCTGCGTGAATGTGCCCAGGGCGTGTTCCGCTCCTCGAATCCACTCGCCAGCGTCACCACATCCGTCCGCCGCTCTGGCCCACCGATCGAGCCAAAACTCAGCGCCGTCGGAAACCTCACTTCATGAAACTGCATCGCAAGCCCTCCTCACAGGTTCCGCTGACCCGACCCCAACACCCGGCCCATTTGCGCCGCGATCTGGCTTTGCGACCGCCGGAACCCCTGCACATCCGGGGTCGAAATATTCATCACCACGTTGACAGAACGCCCACCGCCGCCAGCACGGACCCCAAGCTTGCCATCGGCCCCCCGCGCCAGCGGCATGATCGCCTCTGGCCCCGCTTCGCCCATCAACCCGACACCGCCTCGCATCGGAAACGTCGTCGGCCCACTGACAACACCGCCATCGGCAAAGGGCACCACCCGCCCCTGCGAAAACGACGCCCCATTGGCAAAGGGCAGCAGATTGCTGATCCCTTGCATCACCATCCCGCTCAGATGTTCCTTCACCGGGTTCACCGCCGCGCGATACGTCGCCCCAATCATCGACTGCGCAATCGTTCCCAGCGCGTCCGACAATTTCATCCCGCCAAACACGACCCCATCAATCGCCCGGCTCAACCCGCTGTTCAGCGCACCCTCAAGCTTTGCCGCCCCTTTGCCAGTCTCCGATAAAGACTCGCGCACCTTTGCCATCTCGGCCTGAAATCCGCCCGCCATGCTAGACGCACCCGCAAGCGCCTCTTCCAACGCGTTCACCTGCGCCTCGAAACCGTCAATGCTGTCCAACTCAATCATCCCGATCTCCCCGATTGTCTGGGTAAGCCGCCATCAAGGCGTCCAACCCGCTCCGCCCCAAAGGCGCATCACCTCCACCCAACAGCAGATGAAGTTCAGCCGGCGTCAGCGCCCAGAACTCTGCCGGGCGCAGCCCCAACCCGCGCACCCCCGCACGCAAGAGCGACGGCCAGTCAAACTGGCTCATGCCTCAGCCACCGGAGTAAACGCCCGCGCCAACAACTCCGCCGCCACCCGCGCCGCCGCCAACGGGCCGCCCTGGATCTCCGCCGTCAGCAAATCGGCCGCAGTCCCGCTCCAGCCGCCACCACGCAATCCGGCCACGATCAGCGACAGCACATCCCGGCTCGAGCAACCGCCGCCTTCAAACCGCGCCACCAGATCAACCAGCGTGTCCGCCTTCAGACCCGCTTCCAGTTCCGCCAGCGTGCCCAACGTAAGCCGCAGCACATGCGGCACTCCGTCGATCACCAGCGTCACCTCTCCACGCCAGGGGTTCGCCATCGTCACGCCGCCGCCGTGAACGCCACAAAACCGGCCGAGGCCAGCGAAAGCTCATATGTCGCCTCGCCGTTATGCGACCCGGCATATTCCAACCCAGTCACCTGAAACGGCGCCTGCACAACGCCGAAATCGGGGATAATCACTTGAAACGCAGGTGTCTGGCTGTCGAAAAAGATTTGCCGCGCGCGTTCATCCGTACTGGCATCCTTGAACACCCCCGCACCCGAGATCGCGACACTTCGCACCCCAGCGCCCGCCAGCAACTCGCGCCACCCGCCATCACTCTCAAGCGACGTCACATCCACCGCCTCCGCGTTAAAACTGATCCGCGTCGCCCGAAGGCCCGCCAAAGTCTCAAACGTGCCGCTGCCATCCACATCGACCTTGATCAAAAGGTCTTTCCCGTTCTGAGCACCCATCGCCCACACTCCCTGTCTGGAAACTGTCTCTGAAATCCGAAACGCCCTCAGGCGTCATCCTCGACCCGCGCCCGGAAGGTCAGATCGATCCTGCGCCGTCCCGCCTTCTCGCGCTGCGCCACCGCCCGCTTGAAGTTCAGCGCTACCAACCGGCCCCGTTCCAACGCCAAGCCGACATCAATCAGCGCATCACACACCGCCGCCGACACCTCTTTGGCCGTCTGGAACCCAGCATCGTCCGAGATCACAGACACCACGAATTCATGCCACGCCCCGCGCCCGGTCTTGTCGCTGGCATCAACCGCCCTCTCTGGACCCAACGCCACATACAGGTCCGGCAACCGTCCCTTCGGCACCGCATCATACACCCGGTCACCGACCAAGACCGAAAGCCCCGGATCGTTCTGCAAGCACTGGTACACAGCCCCCTGCAACGCCGCCGCCACCGCATAGCTCATGTCGCAACCTCCTCGTCACAGAGACAGATCAGGAACCGCCCGCCGGGATCAGCCTCGGTCACCGAATTGATCCGAAACACCCGCGCACCATCCCGAAACCGCTGCTCGGGCAAAGGCCGCGCAGAATGTCCCTGCGGAACACCCCGCGCAAGAACCCGAAATCCGGTCACCGAAACCTGCCCGGCCTCGCCAACACCTTCACGCCCGGACCGTGGCTTTACCTCACCCCACAGCACCCCCAGCGCGATCCAGCTTTCATGCATCCCGCCAGCACCGTCAGGCACCGCCTCCAGACGCTCCAACACCAGTTTCGATGTCAGCCTCGGCCCGCTCATGCGCCGAACCCCAGCCGCACCGGGCGATATCGCGCAATCAGGCTGGTCACGCCGAACGGCATGCAGCCCTGTCCCAGTGAAGTCTCGTCCCGATATTCGTAATAATGTGCCGCCAGCAGCATCACTGCCTGCGCCAGATCGGCAGGCAGATCGCCAAACGCCTCAGCCATCCCTGCCTGAAACCGCAACTCCGCGCTCCCATGCTCTGGGATAGCGGGCAGACACTGCCCCATCGGCACCACCTTCGGTGCATCGCCATCCGCCACGAGCGCATAGCGCGCCGCATCCACCACAGTCCCAGCGCCAAACGCATCGACCAAAGCGATCTGCGTCACTGCTCGCACAGGGGCAATCAGCAAAACTTGGCCTGTCACATCCCGCCAACGATGAAGGCTGCACAGAAAATCGCGCACCAAAAGCGCTTTGCCCGTTCGTGCCTCGACCGCCGCCATCGCCGCCCGCAGAAACCCGCCCAACAGCTGATCCTGAAGCCCGTCCTCAACGAAACCGCTGCCCATCCGCAGATGGTCACGCAACCGCGCCACCGGCAAAGCGGCATCCGGTATCTGGCTCTCTTCAATCAAATACATCTTGTGTTCTCCGCAAACTTGTCCCTCGTTCAGAGGCCGGTAAGTTGTCGGACGCGCGCCGCCGCCGCTGCTCGGACGGAGGGAGCGGCTAGACAACGCCGGCACACCGGCGCGCGCCCCATGAGGAGAACAGCCCGCACCGCCCTCCCCATGTCCGCATCACCGCTTAGGCAGTGGCGAAGCGCAGCAGCTTGATTGCAGCGAAATCGCTCACATCACCGCCCACACGCTTGGTCGCGTAAAATAGAACATGCGGCTTGGCGCTGAACGGATCACGCAGCACCCGCAGATCGGGACGTTCGGCAATCGTGTAACCCGCGCGGAAGTCACCGAACGCAATCGCATCCGCGTTCGACGCAATGTCCGGCATGTCCTCGGCAATCAGCACCGGATAGCCCAGCAGACGCGCAGGCTCTCCACTGGTGAACCCGTCCGACCACAGATGGCGGCCATCCGCATCCTTCAGCTTGCGCAACATGCCCGCCGTCTTGGAGTTCATCACGAAGGTCGCATTGGCGCGGTATTCCGCTCCCAGCGCATAGACCAGTTCGATCAGCGCATCACCATTTCCGATGGATGCATCCACTCCGGTCGGCACATAGCCAAGGTTACCCCAGACCCACACGTCATTGTCCACCGCCCCGTGGTTCAGAATCCCACGCGGCTTATCGCTGCCATCACCCGTAATGAATGCGCCGGCTTCCGCGCGGCTGAACGTGTCGGCAATCTTGCCCCCAAGCCAAGTTTCGATGTCGAACGCCGTGTCGTCCAGCAAACGTTGGCTGGCCTTGGGCATCGCACTCAGCTCATAAAGTTTGATCGAAATACGGTCGATGGTGGGCGTCCCGGTCTCCGACCGTGCGCTGATCTCATCCGCCCAACCCGCACCCGTATCACCACGGTCGATCAGCACGTCATAACTTGACGCCTCCACATTCACGACCGACGCCACAGCTCGCAGCGAAGCGCTGCCCTGCAAGACGCCTTGAATGGTCTCCGACGTCACCGGGTCGATCAGAAACCCACCATCGCCGTTCACATTGGTGGACATGGATTTCACGTCCATTTCCAACCCGCGCAGCGCGTCATCATCGCCAGTCCGCAAATAGGCGTCGAACGCCTGATAATGCAGGTCATCACTGCGCACGCCGCCCGCGAGCACCGGACGCGCCGTAAAAGCTGTCTTCTTGTCGATCTTGGTCATTCGTTCTTCCTGTTCCTGTAGCTTTTTGTCGAAGTCGTCGCGCTGTCGGCGCATATCGCCCACAAGCCCCGCCAACGCGGCACCCACTTGGGTGAACGGAGACAGATCTTCCCCGCTCCGCGACGTTGTCCCGGTCTCACTCATCCCGATTTTCCCATCTCTGAAGGGTGGCCCTAGCCGTCCACCAAGTCCCGGCGCGCCTCTTCGATCAGGCGTGCCATCTCCCGCAGATCCGCCTCCACAGGGGTTTCCCCCTTGGCGGCCACCCGCGCACTGGGCAGCATCGGGAAGGTCACCAGCGACACCTCCCACAGCTCCAGTTCCGTCAGAACCCTGCGGCCCTGCTTGTCCTTCGTCGCCGCTTTGGTGCGATAGCCGATCGACAACCCGTCAATCGCCCCCGCCGCCACCAGCGCCGCCGCTTCCCGACCGCGTGCGACGGTCTCCAGCAATCGGCCCTTCACATAAAGTCCCGTGCCGTCTTCGCGCACCTCATCCCAAATGCCGATGGGCTGTGCCGGATCGTGCTGCCACAGCATTTTGACCGCGCAACCGCTCTTGGCCAAACGCTTCAAAGACGCTCCATAAGCCCCTGTTGAAACGATATCATTTCCTTGATCACACTGCTCAAAGCGTGACGCATAACCTTCGATCACAGTGCCATCCGTAACCGTCACATCTGCATCAAATCGACAAAACTTCCGTTCCAAATCCATCCCAAACTCCTTCATGGCGCCACCTGAACAAACTTCAGAAACACATCCGCCAGCACCGCCGCCGCAACGCCATAGACCGCCAGCCACACCCGCCGCTCCAACCGCTCGATCAACCCTTCGATCCGGTCTAGCCGTCCCGAAATGCCCTCGAACCGCAATTGTGTGACCCGCTCGTGGCCTTCCAGCTTCAACGCAGGCGCACAGTCAAACGGCTCATACCAAAGGGGCTGGCTTCTGACTCATTAGGGATTTCTGAGGTTCCCAGCTCGCCCGCGCTCTGATTCCATGGC
>CANNCS010000036.1 GCA_947503115.1 uncultured Marivita sp. | reverse complement strand
AATCCTCCCATTCGTTGAGAGAATTGAATCAGCCGATCGACCGCCAATCAAGTAAGAGTTTTTCAACAAAATCAGCCTATAGCAGAACTCCAGCACGAGTCGTGGTTGGTAGCCCATCAGGACGGTCGGCACGATCCGCCGGTGCGTGCGGCAATCGAAGAAATCGTCGCGCTTCTTGGTAGGTCGTGAAAAACGGCCCGGAACATGCTTCTGGATGCGCAAGGCTCCGGGCTGCTTATAGCATGGAGCAAAACAGCCCGGAAATCTTCAGGCCGCTTTGATTTCGACCAGTTCTACGTCGAACGTCAAATCCTGCCCAGCAAGCGGATGGTTCGCATCCAAAGTCACCTCGGTCTCGGTCACTTCGGCCACCATGACAGGAACAACTTGGCCCGTCGGCGTCTGCATCTGCAACTGTGTGCCCGGCTCGAGCGGGATGTCCGCTGGAATTTCTGCACGCGGAACAGCTTGTTGTGCATTGGGGTCGCGCTGGCCATAGGCCTGATCGGCCGGCACTTGCACGGTTTTCGAGTCGCCCACGGCCATGCCGGGGATCGCTTGATCGAGACCCGGGATGATCTGGCCTGCGCCGACCGTGAACTCCAACGGGTCGCGCCCTGCGGAACTGTCGAATGTCGAACCGTCAGACAGGGTTCCGGTATAATGAATCGAAACGGTATCGCCCGTTTTTACCTGGCTCATGAAATCTCCGTGTGTCGGGGGATGAGTGTGGGAGGCCGCATCTCAGGCGGGTGCTCCGGCGTGTTCGCAAACACTACCAAAACGGCGGCAAAGACACAAACCACCTATGCCAGAGCGCATTTCACACGCTGTGCCGAAGCGGCCTATTATGCCGATGCCCTAGCGCTAGACCGGAAGTGCGGTTGTCTTGAAAACCGTACGCAACGCGAATGAGCTTTGCATCTGTGCAACGCCCGGAAGCCGAGTGAGGTACTGGCGGTGGATGCGGGCAAAGTCTTCGGTATCTTCGGCCACGATCTTGAGAATGTAGTCCGCCGTGCCCGCCATCAGATGACATTCCAGAACATCCGGTACCCGCGCGACCGCTTTTTCGAAAGCTTCTAGCAGCTCATCCGCTTGACTGCTGAGTTTGATTTCAACAAAGACAGTTGTCGGGATTCCCAGCTTTCGCGCATTCAAAAGCGCGACGTAGTCACGGATATACCCATCCGCCTCGAGCCGCTGAACCCTGCGATGGCATGCAGATGCCGACAGGTTCACCGAGTCGGCCAGCTCGGCATTCGAGATGCGACCCTTGCGCTGCAAGACGCGTAAAATCCGTCGATCTGTATCATCCAAGGACATGTCGCACGTTTCCTCCCGATTTAGCCCATAATATTCGAAGGGTTTTCGAAAGATGCATTACATGCCGCCAAAAATCCATATAAAATTGCGAGAAAAGAGGCGCATCCTCTCTGCAGACAGAGTCGGAGGATACAGTCATGAAAATCGGATGCCCCACCGAAATTAAACCCCAGGAATTCCGCGTCGGCGTTACTCCGAGTGCGGCTCAGGAAGCCATTGCGCATGGCCACACAGTTCTGATTCAGAAAGGTGCTGGCATTGGCGCAGGATTTGACGACGCGGCCTATACCGCTGCTGGTGCGCAAATCATCGACACCGCGGAAGAGGTGTTCGCCACAGCTGACATGATCGTCAAGGTCAAGGAACCGCAGGCGATCGAGCGCAAGATGCTGCGCGAAGGTCAGCTGCTATTCACCTACCTGCACCTTGCACCGGACCCCGAGCAGACACAAGATCTGCTTGCCTCGGGCTGTACGGCCATCGCCTACGAAACCGTGACCGATCGCAGTGGTGGTCTTCCCCTACTAGCCCCAATGTCCGAAGTAGCGGGCAGGCTTGCGCCACAAGTCGGTGCATGGACATTGCAAAAGGCGAATGGTGGTCGTGGCGTTCTAATGGGCGGCGTACCGGGGGTTGGCCCGGCACAGGTTGTCGTGATCGGTGGCGGTGTTGTCGGCACCCATGCGGCCCGCGTGGCGGCAGGCATGGGCGCAGACGTCACTGTTCTGGATCGGTCCCTGCCCCGCATGCGCTATTTGGATGACGTTTTCGGCAGCACCTTCCGTACTCGCTATGCCAGCCAGGCAAACATTGCCGAGATGATCACAACCGCCGATATGGTGGTCGGTGCCGTGCTCATCCCCGGTGCCGCAGCACCCAAACTGGTAAGCCGTGCCGACCTTGGCCTGATGAAGCCGGGTTCGGCTCTCGTCGATGTTGCAATCGACCAAGGTGGCTGCTTCGAGACATCGAAAGCCACCACGCACGAAAACCCGATCTACGAGGTCGATGGCATCATGCATTACTGCGTCGCCAACATGCCCGGCGCTGTTGCCCGCACATCGACCATCGCGCTTGGCAACGCCACCATGCCGTTCATGCTAGCGCTTGCCGACAAGGGCTGGCAACAGGCCTGTGCCGACGACCCTCACCTTCTGGCAGGCCTGAACGTGCATGCAGGTCAACTCACCTATGGTGCGGTTGGCCAGGCGCTTGGTCTTGAAGTGACCGAGCCTCAGAAGCTGCTCAAGGCGGCATAAAGCGAACATCCAGCGCCACTCCGGCGAGGGCGCTGGCATGGGCTTGGTCGGGTCGCGTTAATCGCGCGGTCCGACCAAGCGATCAATCGGCGCGTAATCGTCGGTGAGATATACACCTGCTGACGCGAGCTGATCCACAAAGTCCGGTCCCAGCGCGGCAAACGTTGTCTGTTCGGGGGCAGGCACCGAAAAGCTGTTCGTCGGCGTTTCCGACACACCTGCTGCGATCACCATGACAACCCGTTCCCCCGGCAAGGGACGCCGTGCCTCAGTCCAGATTTCCACCACTGGGAACACGCTGCGCAGAGTTACGACAAGGCTGCCAACTGCTTGCATCCGATCCGCATAGTCTATCACGTTCATTAGGTAAGTGCCGTCCGGTGTGAGGCGATCGCGGATTATAGCGAAGAATTCAGCGGTCACCAGATGCTGCGGCACTGCGGTGTCAGTGAAAGCGTCCCCGATCACTACGTCGTAGCGCTGATCCTCGGTTAAAAGCGCCCGTCGCGCATCCATGTGCAGCACGCGGGTGTCCGTCGGATCAAACCAGAAATCGCGCTGCGCCAGATCGGTCACTGCTGGATCAATCTCGGCCACCGTCGTCTGGGTGAAACCGCGATGTGCAAAGGCACGAGGAAGTGCATAATTACCACCGCCGATATGGAACGTCGTGGGATCAGCTATCGGCGCGCGCAGTTGGGTCAAGGCATCCAGCATCGCAGCATGATCGGTAAACATAATGCTCGGCGCGTCTTGGGCGGATATGCCGTGCACCAGATGATCAATGACCATAGCGCGTGTCGGGCGCGACGCATCAGCAGACACATCGACTGACTGCAGGCAAAAATATCGGCTTTCCAGCGTGCATGGCCCTTTTGAGAGGCCCGAGGACAGCGCAAGCGCGATCAGTGCGACAAGGCTTGCCCCTTGCACCCCCCGCAACCCTTTGCCCAAGGCAAAACAAAGCGCAGCACCTGCCGTGTAAACCAGTGTTACAGTGGTCAACGTCCACAGGCTGCCCAGCCAAGAAATGAAGACGAATCCCGCAAGCAGTGTTCCGACAATCGCCCCTATAGCACCCGAAGCGAACATGGCGCCCAATGCCTGTCCTTGTCTCGATGGACCAGACAGCGACACCTGCGTCAGCAAAGGGGCTGGGATGCCCGCAAAAAGCGAGGGCAGAAAGAAAGCCGCCAGTGTCAAACCCGTGATGCCCCAGACAGGTTGCGGGAAAGCCGACAGCACAGGCTCTGCCGAGGCGCGCAAGGCAACACCCGCCAATGCGGTTGTAACCGCTGCTGCGACCAATGCCCAAGCAGTGGCCGTCATTGGGTTGATGCCGGGGCGATCCGCAAGACGGCCGCCCCACCAATGCCCGGCGGAAAAGCCCGCGAGCACGACGGCGATCACCGATGTCCACGTGTACAGGGACATGCCGACATACGGGGCCAACATACGCCCAGCAACGATTTCCACGACCATGGAGGCGGCAGAGACGGTGGCTTGCAAGGCGACAAGCAGCCAAAGGGGCGCTGTGGGCATGATAACTCCACTGTTAGGGTTCCCGCATCTTGCGGAGCGTCCGGGCGAAGGCAAGGGCAGTTTGTGTCAGGCGAGCGCCAGAACAGGACCATCCAAAAGGCGCAACAGGTCTCCGAAATAGCCTCCAGAACGCGCGGGCTGGGTCGGGTCCGAGGTGATCGCTACAGCCAAATTGCGCGCCTTGTGCGCCGCGATGATCTGACCGCCATAGCCCCGCGCCAAAGTGTACCCCGAGGGCGACAAGAACCAGCCGTAGCCGTAGGACAGGCCTGACCATGGCGACCGAGCATAGGGCTGTACTGACGCCGCAACCCAGCTTTCCGGGATCACTTGTGCGCCGTCGTGTTGCCCACCGTCCCGCATCAGCTTTGCAAGCTTAAGCATGGCCGTCGGACGCAATGCCATTTCGTTGCCCCCCATATAGTAGCCCTGCGGATCGCGGGTCCACGGCGGGATTTCGATGCCGAGGGGGCGCCCCAGCCGTTCGCGCGCTTGTGACAAAAGGCTCTGGCCCGTGGCTTCGGCCAGTGCCGCGCCCAGGATATGTGTCGATCCGGTCGAATAGAGCATCTGACCACCGGGTTCAGCGACCATCGGTCTCGACAGCGCGTCAGCGAGCCAGTTGCGGGAATTCACCCATGCGCCGTAGTTTGGTCCAGAGGTACGTTCCAAACCGGCACGTAGCGTCACGAGATCCTCAAGTGTGATGGCCTCTGCTCCCTGAGTTGCATTCGACGGCAGGATTTTCGGCGCAACTTCAGACAGCCGCACTTGCACCGAGGTCACCTCTCCCCGATCGATGGCGGCACCAAGCAAAAGCGCTACAATGCTCTTTGAACAGGATTTGATATTGGCCAGACGGTCCAGCCCCGGCCCCCGTGGCGCATCGGCAAAAAGCGTATCGGCACCTCGACTGATCTGAAGCGAATGCAGCTGCGGCAGGGCGTCAATGGCGCTTCGCAGGTCGTCGGTTTGCGCCCGCCCGATGAACGGTGTGGACAGCACTGCGGCTGTCGTCGTTAGAAAAGTGCGGCGATACATCATGGGTTTGGGTGTAACGCCCCGCCACCGCGTGTCCAGAACGGCACTTTCACGACTACGTGCATTGGGGCGGGCCAATTGCCCCGCCCCAGGCTTGCGTCAGCCTGTGTGATGCACCTCTTGAAGCGCATAGACCGGGGTTGGAATGCCCTCCATCCGGGCCTTGATCTGCAGGGCAAGGAACTGGGAATAGTGGCGCGACTGGTGCAGGTTTCCGCCATGGAACCATAGGTTATCCTGCTGCGTCGGCTTCCACATGTTGCGCTGTTCGCCTTCCCAAGGGCCAGGGTCTTTGGTCGTGTCAGAACCAAGGCCCCAAACCTTTCCCACCTTATCGGCCATATCTTGGCCCATCAGGTCGGCCACCCAGCCATTCATCGAATTATAGCCGGTGGCAAAGACGATCAGATCAGCCTCAAGCTTTTCACCTGTGTCGAGGATCAGACCGTCCTCGACAATCTCGGTCACTTGCCCACGTTTGAGCTTGATCTCACCGTCGATGATGAGTTGACTTGCACCAACGTCGATGTAGTAGCCGGACCCGCGCCGCAAGTACTTCATGAAGAGACCGGAGTCGTCGTCGCCCCAGTCAAGCCAGAAGCCCGCCTTTTCGAGCCCGTCATAGAATGACTTGTCCTGCTCCTTCATCGCGGCATAGGCCGGGATTTGGAATTCGTGCAGGATGGCATAGGGCAAGGACGCGAAGATCAAATCAGCTTTTTCGGTAGTCACACCGGCATTCACCGCACGTTCGGAATAGAGATCCCCCAGACCGATCTCCATCAGCGTGTCCGAGCGTACGATATGGGTCGAGGACCGCTGCACCATCGTCACATCGGCATCGTGCTCCCAAAGGGCGGCACAAATGTCATGCGCCGAGTTGTTCGAGCCAACTACAACACATTTTTTGCCCTTGTAGTGATCCGGCCCCGGATGCTGGGAGGAATGGTGGATGTCGCCCTTGAACGTCTCCATACCCGGAAAATCAGGCATACGCGCCTTGCCGGACATGCCCGTCGCCATGACCAGTTGTTTGGGCCGCAGGGTGACTTCTTCACCGTCGCGGTCGACCACAACGGTCCATTCCTGCTTGGCCTCGTCATAGGTGGCGGACTTGGCGGTGGTGCGGGTCCAGTAGTTCAGCTCCATCACCTTGGTGTACATCTCGAGCCAGTCACCGATCTTGTCCTTCGGCGCAAAGACAGGCCAGTTTTCGGGGAACTTGATGTAGGGCAGATGGTCGTACCAGACCGGGTCATGGAGGCAGAGCGACTTGTACCGCTTACGCCAACTGTCGCCGGGGCGGTCGTTTCGTTCGACAATGATGGTCGGTACACCCAATTGGCGCAGACGCGCGCCAAGAGCGATCCCACCTTGTCCCCCACCAATGATGAGAGTGTAGGGCTGGGTCGTATACCCCAAATCGGCTGCTTCTTTTTCGCGTTCTTCTGCCCACGTCGTGCGGTTCTTGCCTGCGCCATGTTTGGCCCCCAACGGCCGATCAAACCCCTTAGGTTCTTCATGGCCCTTAAGTTCGACCATCGTGGTCAACAGCGTCCAAATCTTGCCCTCGCGCAACCGAATCAAACCATAACCGTGCGCGACTTCCGTTTCGAACGTGATCCAGGCGGTCACAATACCCCCGTCCTCGGTCACAACCTCACCTTCGGCGATGGTCCAGTTATGCGGCTTGGTTGTCGCAAGCTGGTGTTTCAGCATGTCCTCAACCTGGTCTTTGCCTTCGATCGTTTTGATATTCCACGTAAAGGTGACAAGGTCGCGCCAATAGCAATCGTCTGCGAACATCTCGCGCGCGCGGGCGACGTCGCCGCTTTCCAGCGCATTCCCGAATTCGTCGAGAAACGCTTGCGTTGTGTCGGACAGTGTAGAGTCGAGCATTATTTCCTCCCAGAATTTTTGTGGTTTTGTGGCCTGAGAGTGCCAACAGCGGCCCTATGACGCTAGGGAAACTTTTTTCGAGCTTTTTCGGTCAACGGTTCCTAGGGGCAGAAAGGCAAAAAGCCCCGCTGCAACAGCGGGGCTTTCAAAATTCGCAAATTCTAATCGCTTACGCGGCCAGTGCGCCTTTGGCTTGATCAACGATCGCGTTGAACGCTTCGGGCTCGTGTACGGCCAAATCGGCCAGAACTTTACGGTCCACTTCGATCCCAGCCAAGTTCAGGCCGTTGATGAAGCGGGAATATGTCAGTGCTTCGTCATGCAGACGCACAGCCGCGTTGATCCGCTGGATCCACAGCGCGCGGAAGTTGCGCTTGCGGTTCTTGCGGTCGCGCGTGGCGTACTGGTTGGCCTTATCGACGGCCTGACGTGCAACCTTGAAGGTGTTCTTGCGGCGGCCATAGTAACCTTTGGCGGCCTTAATAACCTTCTTGTGACGGGCGTGTGTGGTGGTTCCGCCTTTTACTCGGGACATATCAATTCCTCCTTAGCGCGCGTAGGGCATCATCGGCTTGATGATTTGTTCATCAGCCTTGGACAACACGGTTGTTCCGCGCGCGTCGCGGATGAACTTCTTGTGGCGCTTGATCATGCCGTGGCGTTTGCCAGCCTGACCTGCTTTGATGCGGCCCGAGGCCGTCACCTTGAACCGCTTTTTGCAGCTCGATTTCGTCTTCATCTTCGGCATTTCCGTCTCCTGTCATTGGGTCGGTTTACGCGCGACTCGGTATGCCAACTCGACCGGCCGCACGGGGTAGAGCGCGCCGTATAGGCGGGCTTTTCAGGCAATGCAACTGTTTCAGAGCAGGCTATCCGGGATTTTCTGCTCGGCTGCTGTGTTCGCGCGACGGAAGACCATGGTCACGCAGGTCGACACAATCACGATGAACAGCGAATACAGTACGGGAACTGCCATGATCGCTTGCGCCTCGGTTCCCTGAAAGGTGAAAACGATGATCGCAATCGCCAACGGCCCGTTCTGGATGCCAGTCTCAAGCGCGACCGTACGTGCATTTCGCGGATGCAGCCGAAGCACGCGAGCAAAGAGATACCCAATACTGATGCCCAAAAGGCCAAGCCCAATCGACGCGATATAGGTGGCCGACGTGGTTTCGAGAAGGAACTGCCAGTTTCGCGGTATCCAGCTGACCATTAGGAACACTATAAAGAATAGCGCCAAGGCCGAGCCAAAGAATTCCGTGACTGCGCCTACATTCGCGCTGATTTTGCGCATCACCATTCCAATGGCCACCGGGACAAGCAACAGAACCAGAGTCGCTATGATGTTCTCCCGTGGGATCTCTAGGTTTAGCGCCGAAGCATATAGAACCAGTACCAGCGGAATCATAACCACGCCGGTCACGGTCGATGTCACTGTCATCAGAACAGACAGGGCCAGATTGCCTTTGGAAAAGTAGGTAAAAATGTTCGACGTGGTCCCACCCGGCATACAGGCCATAATCAGAATGCCTAGCGCGATGGTTTCCGGCACTACAAGAAAGCTCGCCAATAGAAACCCAATGAGCGGCATGAACCCGTATTGTGAGATCACTCCGATGGCGAGGCCGTAGGGGCGTCGCAGAGCCAAATAGAAGTCACGCGGTGTCAGGGACGCGCCCATGCCCAGCATGATGACGAAGATCATAAGCGCCAGCAGCGCTTGTTCAAATGCTCCAACCATGCTGTTTACTCCGCTGCGATGCGGGCCAGTTCTTCGGCGCGCAGGTCTTTTCTGAGGATTTTACCGACGTTCGATTTCGGCAGCTCATCGCGGAACTCGACCCGCTTGGGTACTTTGTAGGCAGTCAGATGTTTCTTACAGTGCGCCCGGATCTCCGCCTCGCTCAGCCCGCTGTCACGTTTAACAACGAAGGCTTTTACCGCTTCGCCCGTTCCGTCGTCAGGCACGCCGATCACCGCCGCCTCCAAGATTCCCGGGTGTTGCGCGAGACAGTCTTCAACCTCGTTCGGGTAGACGTTGAACCCGGACACAACCACCATGTCCTTTTTCCGATCCACGATGCGGAAATAGCCATTCGGGTCCATTACGCCGATATCGCCGGTCAGGAACCATCCATCCCGCAGGGCATGCGCAGTTTCCTCGGGTTTGTTCCAGTACCCGGCCATGATCTGTGGCCCCTTGGCGGCCACCTCGCCGGTTTGACCTTGCGGAACAGGGTTTCCGGCTTCGTCCAGACAAACAACCATCGTTCCAGGAACCGGAATTCCGATTGACCCGTCACACGTCTTGCCAAGCGGGTTGAACGTAAGAACCGGGGAGGTTTCGGTCAGGCCATATCCCTGCAAAACCGACTTTCCCGTGATGCCTTCCCACTTCTGCGCCACAGCCGCCTGGAGCGCCATGCCCCCCGCAGACGAAAACTTGAGGTGTTTCGGCGGGCTGTCGGTGAACCAAACCTCATTGCTCAGTCCGTTGAACAGCGTGTTCACACCGCTCATCCAAGTGATCTTGTAGTTCTCGAACGCTCGCTTGAGGTTCGATAGCGGTCGCGGGTTGGGTATCAGGATGTTACGCGCACCAAGCCAGTAAAACGCCAGCATGTTCACCGTGAAAGCGAAGATATGATAAAGCGGCAGCGCCGTCAGGGCGACTTCTTTGCCCTTTTCCACGCCTTCCAGCATCTCCATCGTCTGTTCCATGTTCATGATCAGGTTCGCATGGGTCAGCATCGCACCCTTGGCGACACCTGTTGTGCCACCGGTATACTGAAGGCAGGCTACGTCATGGGCATCGACGCTTTGGGTGTAGACATCGGCCTCGATCCGTTCGCGCTGCATGTGATCGCGCCCGGCCGTCACAGCATCGGGAAAGCGGATATGAGCCACCTCAATCGGCTTGACCGACTTGTCCCAATGCTTTTGCACCAAGCCAACAATGCCGCGTGGCAAGACCGGAAGGAATTCGGCGACCCGCGTGACTATGATATTGGGGATCGGATGCCCTTGGGTTGCCGCCGGGATCTTGTCGGCGAACATATCAACGATCACCAGCGCATGTGGTTCTGAATCGACAAACTGCTTGGCCATCTCTTCTGCAGTATAAAGCGGGTTCACATTCACAAGAATGCAGCCCGCCTTGAGAACGCCGAAGGCGGCAATCGGGAAAGACAGACAATTCGGCATCTGTAGCGCGACACGATCCCCCTGCCCCAAACCCGCCACCTCGCGCAGATATACGGCAAAGGCGTCGGACATTTCGTCGACTTGCTGAAAACTCAACGTGCCGTTCATGCCGTTGGGCAAACAGGTCGTGAATGCCGGTGCGGTGCCAAAAGTGCTCGACACCGAGCGGATCAAATCCGCAATGGTGCGATACGATGCGGTCTCGATATCCTTTCGGACTGCCGGACCATAAAACGCCGTCCACGGACGCGCCTCTGGTGTCATGCCATTCTCCTCCCGATGCAACGTCCCGCCCCTTCACGGGACAGGCGGTGCTTTTCAGAAAATAGCTAAAGGCATAAATCAGATTGATCTATAGTGATCGAACGTCACAAACGTCTGGCACCATGATCCGGAAAAGCCCTGCAGCATACGTTTGGCCTCTGCAGGCATAACTTCGATCGAATACATGACCTGATTGTTTGAGATAGCCGAGACCATCATCGCGCCCACGATCTTTAGCGTGGTGGCAGCGATCTGCGGCCGTTCTTCCTTTGGTATGGAAGAGACGACCGCAGGATTAGACAGATGGCAGATTATTCGGGATCAGTGTTGTAGATCATACGTTCGTCGCAAGGCGCAACACGAAGGATGTTGGTTGTCCCCGGCGTGTTAAACGGCACACCAGCCGTAACAAGGATCTGATCGTTGGAATCCGCGTACCCGCCAGAGCGCGCCGCACGCGCGGCATTCACGACGGCCTGCTTGAACCGTTCCAGTTCACCGGTGATCACGCATTTCGTGCCCCATGTCAGCGCAAGACGGCGGGCGGTCTTGACTGAATTGGTCATCGCAATGATCGGCACACGCGGGCGTTCACGCGCTGTCAGAAGCGCGGTCGTGCCAGAAGATGTGAAGCAACAGATCGCCTTGATGTCTGTCGTCTCGGCAATCTCACGGGCGGCGGCAACAATGCCATCGGCAACTGTGGCCCGCTTGGCCGCACGGGAGGCTTCGATGATCTCGGTATATGTCGGATCACTCTCCACTTCGATGGCAACGTTGTTCATGGTCGTCACAGCTTCGATCGGATAATCGCCAGCCGCGGATTCCGCCGACAACATGATCGCATCAGAACCTTCGTAGATCGCGGTTGCCACATCCGACACTTCGGCGCGGGTGGGCATCGGCGATTCGATCATTGATTCGAGCATCTGTGTCGCCACGATCACCGGCTTCGCGGCAGCCCGGCATCGACGGATCAGACGCTTCTGGATCGGCGGTACATTCTGCACAGGCAGTTCCACACCCAGATCGCCACGAGCAACCATGATACCATCGGACACTTCAAGGATTTCATCGAACGCTTTGACGCCCGCTGGCTTTTCGATCTTTGACAGGATTGCCGCGCGACCTTTGCACAGCTCACGCGCTTCAATCACGTCCTGCGCCCGCTGCACAAAGCTGAGCGCGAGCCAGTCAACACCAAGATCGGCCACGAATTCTAGATCGCCGCGATCCTTTTCCGACAGGGCTGCGAGTGGCAGCACGACGTCCGGTACGTTCACGCCTTTTCGGTTGGAAATTGTTCCTCCAGTCACCACCGAACAATCCGCGAAGTCTTTTCCGCAGGCTTCGACCTTGAGGCGAATTTTCCCATCATTCACCAACAGATGCGCGCCAGGCTCCAGTGCGGCAAAGATCTCGGGATGCGGAAGCGTCACGCGGCTGATCGACCCTTCTTCGTCTGCCAGATCAAGCCGGAATGACGCGCCTTCAACCAGCTCTTCTTCACCATTGGCGAACACGCCCACCCGCAACTTTGGACCCTGAAGGTCAGCCAAAATGCCGATCGTGCTGTCCAGGTCTTTTTCGACCTGCCGGATGATGGCATGGCGCTCGGCGATCTCGGAATGGCTCCCGTGGCTCATGTTCAAGCGGAAGACGTCGGCTCCGGCCTCGTGCAGGGCTCGGATCATTTCATAGGTGCTCGAGGCTGGGCCAAGGGTGGCCACGATTTTCACACTCCGCAAACGTCTCATCGGGAATTCCGTCCTTCAACTGTGTTCTGGGCGACCCCGTTGCCGATCAAGGCTCACTAGAATCACACGCGATGGGGCAAGATGACACTGCCATGTTACCGCTAACTTGTGCTCTGGGTTATTGCCCATTTCACATTCCTGCGCAACTCAACTATCTGATGCGCTCGGGAGATCACACACCTATGACATATGTGCCATTTTTTGTGCATGGAGAGAACCGATCCTCACGTTGGCTGATCACCTGTGATCACGCGACGAACACGGTGCCGCCCGACCTTGGAGGAACGCTTGGCCTACCCGAAGCTGATATGGCTCGGCATATCGCCTTTGATCCCGGCGCAGCAGGTGTGACACGCGCTTTAGCCGATGCGTTAGGCGGAACCGCCATCATGTCGAACTTTTCCCGCCTCGTCATTGACCCAAACCGGGGCGAAGATGATCCGACACTTCTCATGCGGCTTTACGATGGCTCCGTCATTCCGGGCAATCGAAACGCTGATGCCGCCGAAAAAGCGCGTCGCCTAGACGCTTACTATCGTCCATATCATGACGCGCTCAATGCCTTGGCAGCTCGGCGCGAGGACACAGTGATCGTGGCAGTGCATTCTTTCACCCGACAACTTAAATCACGCCCAAGTCGACCTTGGCATGTTGGGATCCTGCACGCCTATGACAGCCGCTTGTCAGACCCGTTGATCATATCGCTCGAGGCAGAACCCGATCTGGTGGTTGGTCGCAATGAACCCTATCCGGGCCATCTGCCCGGCGATGCCATTGATCGCCACGCCTTGCATCATGGGCGCCAAAACACACTTATCGAATTGCGTAATGACCTGATCGCGACTGAAGCCACCCAGACAGCTTGGGGTGAGCGCCTTGCACCGTTGCTTCAAGCGGCCTTGGCACAGGTGACAGACTGAACCGAAGGACAGAAAAGATGGACGAACAGACCCAACTAGAGATCGAAGCAGCCGCGTTTCGCCGTTTGCGCCAGCACCTGATCGAAGATCGCCCCGACGTGCAAAACATCGACATGATGAACCTGACCGGGTTCTGCAGAAACTGCCTGAGCCGCTGGTATCAGGAAGCCGCAAACGAGCGCGGCATCAAGATGGACAAGGATGCCGGGCGCGAGGCATTTTACGGAATGCCGATGTCCGAATGGAAAGCACGCTATCAGACCGAAGCAAGCGATTCGCAGAAAGCGGCATTTGAAGTCGCATTCAAAGAGAACGTGACCGACAAAGAAAGCTGATCATTTACGCCGGGCGATGCATGGACGCATCGCCCGTTTTGGTTGGCCAAAACGACCCGTACTAGCGGTTCGCGCCCGGCACCCAAAGCACGTCGGCTTTCCCGTCATCGTTTGCAACGCGGGCTGCCACGAAAAACCAATCGCTGAGACGATTGAGATATTTGACGGCCGCCGGGTTCGCGCTTTCCATAGTGGCCAGCTCGACCGTCAATCGCTCGGCCCGCCGCGCCACAGTGCGGCACTGGTGCAGATATGCAGACAAAGCTGTTCCACCGGGCAGGATAAAGCTGCGCAACGGTTGCAGCTTGGCGTTCATCGCATCGATCTCTGCTTCAAGTCGATCCACCTGTGACGCGACGATGCGCAGCGGTGTGTATTCGGCTTCCGCATCCTTTTCCATGTCAGGGCGACACAGGTCCGCTCCCAGGTCGAACAGGTCGTTTTGGATAGCCGAAAGCTGCACATCAAGTTCACCTTCGGCCTGCAAACGCGCCAAACCTACGATCGCGTTCAATTCGTCGACAGTCCCGTAAGACGTGACGCGCATGGAATGCTTTGCGACACGCGCCCCATTCCCCAAAGCCGTTTCGCCGTCATCGCCTGTCTTGGTGTAGATCTTGTTCAATACGACCATTGATCATTCTCCTCGCAGCCAGACGAACAGCAGGATCAGCATCACTGCCACGAACTGAGCGATGATCCGCCAGCGCATCGCTCTGTTGGCGTATTTTTTGTTGAAATCCCCACCCTTGGCAAAGCTGCCAATGCCAAACAAAAGAATAGCAACCACCCCCAAACAGGCAATGGCAGCTATGATGAACAATGGATCTTGCAGCATGACAGGGTCTTCCTTCGATTGGTGTTCCCGGGGATGTAGCCGTATCGCGCCTCAAGGCGAATGAAAAGTCAGCCTTTGGACAAAACCCAATCCAGTGCGCGCGTTGGAAGAAGACGTCGCGCAACTGCCATCACCTGAGTTGGAGTGGTGACACGATAGCGAGCTTTCGGCCGCTTTGCGCTCAGCGCCTTGACCACGACATCTGTCACGGCAGACGCAGGCCATTGCACACCCGAGCTGCCGCCCTTTCGAAGCATATCAAGCAATGATGCCTCGTATTGCGCGCGCCGTGCTGAAGACTGCCAATCGACCCATTTTTCGAACTGTTTGATGGCGTTCTTACGGAAGTCGGACTCGATTGGCCCCGGCTCGATCAGGACGACCTGAATACCCGCATCCGCCATCTCCATGCGAAGGACATCGGCATAGCCTTCCAACGCAAACTTGGTTGCCACATAAGGCCCGCGATACTTCATTCCAACAATTCCTAGTACGGAGGAATTGAACAAGATACGCCCCTTGCCAGCGCCGCGCATCACCGGGATCAGATGGCGATTGAGATCATGCCATCCAAGGAAATTGGCCTCAAATTGTGTGCGCATCCCCTCTGCGGGGATGTCTTCCAAAGGTCCCGGCAAGGCATACGCACCATTGTGAAACACCGCATCCAGAGTACCGCCGGTCCCTTGCAAAACGACCTCGGCGCACCGCGCAATACTTTCGGGGTCTTCATAGTCAAGCTGCGGGGCCGAGAACCCTTCGGCAACACGCGCCTCGCAATCCTTTTGCGATCGACACGAAGCAAACACCGTCCAGCCCAGCGCCTTGAGCCGCCGCGCCGTATCAAGGCCGATTCCGGAAGAGCAGCCAGTTATCAGGATTGTCTTTGGTTTCACGTCAATTTGCAGCCGTCACAAGCCAGTCGGCAATCCAACCCTCGTCACCAGTCACAGTGTCTCTCAAGTGCAGCCAACCATTACCTTCGTCGTTTATGATCTCGACCATATCATTCCGAAAAAGCTTTCCCACAACCGCAAATTCAGTACCTGGGCCACCGCGCACGTTTACACGATCGCCATCAACAAAGCGCAAATCGGGTTGGGTTGCAGGCGCTGTAGCAACCTCTTGGATCAAAGGCGCAGCTTGCTCCGACAAAACGATCACATCTCCTGATGCCGCCAATTCAACTTCGGTCTCAAGCGCAGCAGGCGTGACAACCGGAACGATATTTGTCGCGACCGGAGCGATAACAGCACGCGCGGGCGCAATATCGGTCAAGGTCGAAGAAGCTGTGTCCGCCCGTGCGACAAGTTCTGCTGGTTTCTTCGGTTCTGCGACGTAGGGTTTCGGTTCAGCGAAGATGACCAGCGATGTTTCGCCGGGCTTGAAATCCGCGCCCCCAGACAACTCGTAAAATGCCATCGCCATGACCGCAAAAGCGATCAAAATGTACTTGTTCATAACACCCCCAAGCAGACTTAAGGTCTACCACGCAAAGACGAATACCGCGATTCCCCATCGCTCCCGAAGGGGAAAGAGAAAAAATATTCCCGCAATTGCTTTACGGCCTCAGAGGCGGTGAGTATCACATCATCTATGGCTGATGATGTCGATGACCCCAAGATGACCCCCCGCGACTTTGCGGAACCGCTGCGCCGAGCTATCGGCGAGCGATATCTGACCTATGCGTTGTCAACAATCATGCACCGGGCACTTCCCGACGCACGCGACGGGCTGAAACCTGTGCATCGCCGCATCCTTTATGCAATGCGCGAACTGCGATTGAGTTCCAGTGGCGGCTTCAGAAAGTCGGCCAAGATCTCCGGCGATGTGATGGGCAACTATCACCCGCATGGCGATGCGGCGATCTACGATGCAATGGCGCGCCTCGCGCAGGATTTCAACGTCCGATACCCGCTTGTCGACGGTCAAGGTAATTTCGGCAACATCGACGGCGATAACCCCGCCGCGGCGCGTTACACCGAAGCGCGGTTGACGGCTGTTGCTGAAGCGCTGCTTGACGGGCTGAATGAAAACGCCGTTGATTTCCGGGCGAATTACGACGGCACGTTGGAAGAACCCGTTGTCCTTCCAGCCCAATTTCCGAACCTGCTTGCCAACGGCTCGAGCGGGATCGCAGTCGGCATGGCGACCAACATTCCGCCGCATAACATCGCCGAACTGATTGACGCTTGTTTGCATCTGATCAAAGTCCCTGACGCGCGGGACGATACGCTGCTCAACTACGTGCCCGGGCCGGATTTTCCGACTGGCGGCGTGATTGTTGAGGACCGCGATTCCATCGCGCAAGCCTACCGGACTGGCCGTGGATCGATCCGTCTGCGCTGCCGCTGGGAAATCGAAGACCTTGGGCGGGGACAATGGCAGGTCATCGTGACCGAAATCCCCTATCAGGTGCAAAAGTCCAAACTTGTCGAACGACTTGCCGAGTTAATTCAGACCAAAAAGGTGCCGATCCTCGCCGATATACGCGATGAATCCGCCGATGACATCCGCATGGTTCTTGAGCCGCGTTCAAAGAACGTGGACCCGGACGTTCTGATGAACATGCTATTCCGCAATTCCGATCTGGAAACGCGGTTCAGCTTGAACATGAACGTCCTAATCGACGGGCTGACGCCCAAGGTCTGCTCGATGAAGGAAGTGCTGCGCGCCTTCCTCGATTTCCGCCGCGAGGTTCTGATCCGGCGCAGCCAGCACCGAATGGACAAGATCGACCACCGCCTTGAGGTCTTGGAAGGCCTGATTGTCGCCTTCCTAAACCTTGACCGCGTGATCGACATCATCCGCTATGATGACGACCCCAAGGCGGCTCTGATGCGCGAAAACTGGGGCAAGGATCACGTACGCGCCATGAACGAGGCCGATTACGTGTCGCCTCCGATGGTCACGGGACGCGACGAGCTTGGCCTGACAGAAGTGCAGACCGAAGCGATCCTGAACATGCGTTTGCGGTCTTTGCGCAAACTCGAGGAGATGGAACTTGTCGCCGAGCGCGATCGCCTCATGGAGGAACGCGCCGGGCTCGAAGATTTGCTGGAAAGTGGTGATCTGCAGTGGGATGCGATTTCCGAGCAATTGCGCCAGACCCAAAAGACCTTCGGCAAAAATTACCCCGGCGGCGAACGCCGCACGACATTCGCCGAAGCTGGCGAAGTCGAAGACGTGCCGATCGAAGCGATGATCGAACGCGAACCAATCACCGTGGTCTGTTCGGAAATGGGCTGGATTCGCGCGATGACGGGTCACATCGACCTGAACCGAGAATTGAAATTCAAAGATGGTGACGGGCCTCGCTTCATCTTCCACGCCGAAACAACCGACAGATTGCTGGTTTTCGGGTCCAATGGCCGGTTTTACA
Organism: uncultured Marivita sp.; assembly: GCA_947503115.1. Classification (GTDB taxonomy): domain Bacteria; phylum Pseudomonadota; class Alphaproteobacteria; order Rhodobacterales; family Rhodobacteraceae; genus Marivita. Next base: position 16,674 of record CANNCS010000036.1, on the reverse strand, counting down.
CAGTCCCTGCAGCGAACCTTCCCGGCGGACGTGGGATGGGTGAACCCTTGCGCCTGATGGTAGATCTGCCCAACGAAGCCGCCATTGTGGACCTTTTCATCCATAACGCGGAGCGAAAACTATTGGTCGCCTCAAGTGCGGGTGACGGATTTGTCGTACCAGAGACCGAAGTGGTTGCGCAGACTCGTGCGGGCAAACAGGTACTGAACGTCAAGGGCGACGTCCGCGCCAAAGTGTGCAAGCCTGTGAATGGTGATGCAGTCGCAGTTGTCGGCGAGAACCGTAAAGTGCTGGTTTTTGCTTTGGACGAACTACCCGAGATGGGACGCGGCAAAGGCGTGCGGCTGCAAAAGTACAAGGACGGGGGCCTGTCGGATGCAACCACCTTCACCCTGGGAGAAGGCCTCACCTGGCGCGACCCAGCCGGACGCACCAGAACCGAAGCAGAACTTGCAGAGTGGACAGGAAAACGCGCCGGTACAGGGCGTATGGCCCCGCGCGGTTTCCCCAGAGACAACACCTTCACCTGACACGGATACCCTGCGAACCGAGGTTGTCGGCACTCGAAAGACCTTGTTCTGGTTGGCGCTCAAGACCGGTATTCTAACTGTCCTGACACTGGGCTTCTATCGCTTCTGGATGCGAACGCGTTTGCGCCGCTGGTACTGGTCGTCCATACGCCCCGGCGGTCACCCTCTGGAATACGTGGGCGACCCGGTCGAAAAGCTTTTGGGGTTCCTTTTCGCCGTTGTCATTCTAGCCTTCTATATCGGCATCGTGAACCTGATCTTGATGTTCGCAAGCTTCTCGCTGTTTCAGGACAATTTCGCAGCCTACGCCACCAGCCTCGTTGGCGTCATTCCCCTGTGGTTTTTCGCCCAATACCGCGCGCGCCGGTATGTCCTCGCACGAACGCGATGGCGCGGTTTAAGGTTTGGGTTGGAGCCTGGCGCATGGGGGTATGCATGGCGCGCCGTGCTGCACTGGATCGTGACGATCCTGAGCGCAGGATTGCTGTTGCCACATATGACGTTCTCGCTCGAAAAATACAAAACTGACCGCACTTTCTTTGGGACAGCACGCATGGCGCAGGGCGGTACATGGACCATGCTCTATCCTTCGATGAAGCCAATGTTCCTGGCTCTGGCAGTCGCAATAGCCAGTGCCACAGCAATCATCTACGAAAGCATTTCAATTGGCGTTGGTCTTGGCATCTTTGCGGCGTTCATCGGATTTTACGGCTTGTTTTACTATCGGGTCGATAGCCTTCGACGGCTAACAGAAGCCAAGTCAATCAACGGGGCAAGTTTTTCCCTGTCACCTAGCGCGTTTCGCGTGATGATGATTTATGTTTTGGGAACGCTTCTGGCGTCCGCTGCCGTTTTTGTTCCCTTCATGATCTTGGGTGTATTGCTTCTGCTCATCCAGTCAGCTGATATTCTGACCGAAATGGGCGTAGAAGAAATGGTCGCGCCGATTGCCGGTATGGGGCGATACGCCATCATCGTACTGAGTGTGATGATCTACTTCACAATCTTCCTGCTTTGGTCTGCTCTGACTAATGTGTTCATCACTCTACCGGTGATACGCCACTATTTTTCGTCGCTAGCACTCTCACCTGCCGCAGCTGTGTCAGACATCCGCCAACGGCCACGTGATGAATTTGCCGAGGCCGAAGGCTTTGCGGATGCATTGGATGTGGGGGCCTCGCTATGACTATCTTGCGCGTAGGCCGCACACCCAGACCTTTTTCTGCCAGTGGTACGTATTTCGATGGCGCCCAAGCAGTCCCTTCCACAATTGAACTCACAGTGGACGAAGAGACCAAGGCACTTGTCGGGTTGGCCGAAACAGGGGCCGAAGTCCATTGGCCATTGGTGAACATTCGGGAAGTCCCCGATCAAGCCGGCGCTGACCAGATGGTGCTGCAACTGACGGATGATCCGGTCCAGCGTATTGTCCTGACAGACCACTCACTCGCACCCCGCCTACCCCACCGCCGCAAAAGACCAAAAGTCACAAAACGCGCACCTTTGTTCGGCTGGGCCGCTGCTGCGTTAACCTCGGTCGCGCTGATCATATTCGTTCTCGTCCCGGTAATGGCAAACCAGTTGGCCCGTTTCATCCCGCCCGAAGGTGAGCGCGCGTTGGGGCAGGTCACTCTGCAACAGATACAAAATGCGTTGGATCAGACAGGCCTGAACCCGGTTCCCGTCTGTGAAAACTCTGAAGGTCTGGCCGCTCTGGCGAAGATGGAAGCCCGATTGCAATCGGCACTGCCAGAGCCCCAGGCTCTGACAGTATCTGTTCTCGATCACGAGATGATTAACGCTTTTGCACTTCCGGGAAACTACATCGTTCTTTTTCGCGGCCTGATCGAAAAGGCGCAGACGCCCGAGGAAGTCGCCTCTGTCTTCGCGCACGAGATCGGTCACGTTGTGAGCCGCGATCCGACCAGACACGCCTTGCGTTCCGCCGGTTCTCTAGGAGTACTGGGGCTGCTATTTGGCGATTTCGCGGGCGGCGCCGCCGTCTTGTTGCTCGCAGAAAGACTTATCGAAGCGCAATACAGCCAAGAGGCTGAATCAGACGCCGATCTTTTCGCACATGCCGTTTTACAAAAGGCTGAAATTGCACCCTCAGCACTGGCCACGATCTTTGAACGGTTTCGCGCGCTCGGTGGCGATGCCACACCATTTGTTGCGCATTTCCTTAGCCATCCATCGCTTGGCGACCGCATTCAGGCCGCACGCGATGCGACACCAGACGGCTTTGATGCCGTACCTTTACTCACGGCACAGGAATGGCGCGCGCTTCAGAACATCTGCGATTAATGCCGCATCACAGCATTGGATGGCGATTTAACTGGAAAACGCGACGTCCGATGGCGCTAACGTGACGATTTTGCCCTGTTTCCCGTGTTCAGGGTTGGGTATCCCTTCCCGGAACGAAACGTCAGAATCGCAGGTCTTCCTGTGATCCCAACGAGAGGAACGCGCCCATGAAGGTCTTGGTACCTGTCAAACGCGTGATTGACTACAATGTGAAGGTTCGCGTCAAAGCGGATGGTTCCGGTGTCGATCTCGCCAATGTCAAAATGTCGATGAACCCCTTTGACGAGATCGCCGTAGAAGAGGCCATTCGTCTAAAGGAAGCAGGCAAGGCCGACGAAATCGTTGCCGTCAGCATCGGCGTCAAGCAGAGCCAGGAAACCCTGCGCACCGCGCTTGCAATGGGCGCAGACCGCGCGATCCTCGTGGTTGCTGCCGATGACGTGCACACCGACATCGAGCCGCTGGCCGTTGCCAAAATCCTTGCCGCCATCGTCAAGGAAGAAGAGCCCGGCCTCGTGCTCTCTGGCAAGCAGGCCATCGACAATGACATGAACGCCACCGGTCAGATGCTGTCGGCGCTGCTTGGCTGGTCGCAGGCGATGTATGCCAACAACGTGGACATCGACGGCGACAGCGCTGTTGTGACCCGCGAAGTGGACGGCGGCTTGCAGACCATCAAGGTCAAGATGCCCGCAATCATTTCGACGGATCTGCGCCTCAACGAGCCGCGCTACGCGTCGCTGCCAAACATCATGAAGGCTAAGAAAAAGCCACTGGATGAAAAGACAGCCGGTGATTACGGCGTCGATGTGACCCCGCGCCTCGAGATCGTGAAAACCTCCGAGCCCGAAGAGCGCGCCGCAGGGATCAAGGTGGGTTCGGTCGACGAACTGGTTGCGAAACTCAAAGAAGTGGGAGCTGTATAATGGCCGTTCTTCTGATTGCCGAAATCACCGATGGCGCGTTGGCGATGGATGCCACATCCAAAGCAGTGACCGCCGCAAAGGCTCTGGGTGACGTCACCGTTCTGGCTGCAGGCGCGACCGCGAAGGCTGCCGCCGACGAAGCAGCGACCATCGACGGTGTATCCAAGGTTCTGTTGGCCGAGGATGCGCTTTATGGACATCGTCTGGCAGAGCCGGTCGCAGCGCTGATCGCATCGCTTGCTGGCGATTACAGCCATGTCGTTGCCCCCGCCACCACCGACGCCAAGAACATCCTTCCGCGCGTTGCTGCGCTTCTTGATGTGATGGTTCTGACCGATGTGACCGCCGTAGTAGATGCCGACACATTCGAGCGTCCGATCTACGCCGGGAACGCGATCCAGACGATCAAATCCAAGGACGCGACCAAGGTCATTTCTTTCCGGACGTCGACCTTCGACGCGGCCGCAACAGGTGGCTCCGCCGCTGTGGAAACCATCGCAGCGGGCGACAACCCCGGCTTGTCGGAATGGATCGAAGACAAGGTTGCCGCAAGCGACCGCCCCGAGCTGACGTCGGCGGGTGTCGTTGTTTCCGGTGGCCGTGGCGTTGGGTCGGAAAGCGACTTTGCAATGATCGAAAAGCTGGCCGATACTTTGGGTGCCGCCGTCGGTGCATCACGCGCCGCTGTCGACTCGGGCTTTGCCCCCAACGATTGGCAGGTCGGCCAGACCGGTAAAGTGGTTGCGCCTGACCTCTACATTGCCGTCGGCATCTCGGGTGCGATTCAGCACCTTGCAGGCATGAAAGACAGCAAAATCATCGTTGCCATCAACAAAGACGAAGAAGCCCCGATCTTCCAAGTGGCGGATTACGGCCTCGTTGCAGACCTCTTTGATGCAGTCCCGGAACTGACCGAAAAGCTCGGCTGAGTTTAACTGCGATAGACAAATAGACGGCGCGCCCAAATATGGGCGCGCCGTTTTCTATTGCAAGGCCGGGATGATCGCCTGCGCAACAGCTTCAGCCACTTCGCGATGCGCTTTCGGTCCGGGTAGGTGCGCTGCGCGCGACATCTCAATCTCGGGTACGTCTAAAAATTCATCATCGGCCCGCCATGTTTTGGGGACGACTTCGATTAACTTTTTAACATGCATCGCAAGTGGCCCAACGGTCGCTCTGGTTAGAAACAATTCGTTTTCAGTCAATCCATCTACCACATCCGGGAACGCCTGAGCTGCGAACCACAGCAGGAAAACATCCCCGTTCATCTGCGCAATCAGCGATCGCATACGTGCCTGCCAGGCATTTTGTACTTCTTCGACGACGATGCCGAACCGTTGTGGGCAAATGTCGTGCAAACTCGTCAACAGGTGTCTGGTAAAGTGAACCTCGGTAAAGTCCATTTCCGGGTATAACGATGCCAACGACTGCGACGCCTTAAGGAACCTGTCGTTCCGGCGAGGATGGGTCGCGTAGAAACGATTGGATGTATTATGAGCACCGGTTAGTTGGATCAACGTGACCCGCGCGTTTGCTGCCGTTGACAGAGCACCCGGGTCGTTCACGAAGGCATCGATTCCTGAATTCTCGACGCCTAAATTGACCACGGTTCGGCCAATACTCATTTCGAGTTGCTGCGACCAAGGACGTGTCACATAGCGTCCGTACACGCCACACCCGCCCAGACAGGCAACATAGGACGTTCGCAACGACCTAAGCGGTCCTCGAAACCAAAGTCGCGATCCACTATAGCGACACGGCGCATAATCAATAACTTGATTGCGCGTGGAGGAAATATCCATGCACCCAACCTTTTTCTCACCCAAGGATCAAACTGCGGCGATTCGGTTCCCAAATTCCTAAAGCTAAAAATCGACGGATCACCGCGATCCGCCTTGCAGCCCCCCTCCCCACAAGTCATTGTTGCCGCGAAACGAACGGAGCATTCGCATGACGGTCAATTCAATCGGCGTGGTCGGCGCGGGCCAAATGGGCAACGGCATCGCTCATGTGATGGCATTGGCCGGCTTTAATGTTGTCCTGAATGACATCAGCGAAGACGCTCTGAAACGAGCTATCGACCTGATAGAACGCAACATGGATCGTCAGGTCAGCCGCGAAAAGATTACACAATCCGAACGCGATCAAGCGATGGCACGGATCATCACCACCCAAGATTTGCCGCAAGTCGCACAGACCGATCTGATCATCGAAGCCGCCACAGAGCAGGAAGTCATCAAGCAAAAGATCTTTGACAGCCTTCTGCCACACCTGAGTGATAATACGATCCTCACTTCGAACACGTCGTCGATCTCGATCACTCGCCTCGCCAGCCGCACTGACCGCCCAGAGAAATTCATGGGGTTCCACTTCATGAACCCGGTTCCCGTGATGCAACTGGTCGAACTCATCCGCGGCATCGCGACGGACAAGGAAACCTACGAAACCTGTCTGGGCGTTGTCGAAAAACTCGGCAAGACGGCAGCTTCCGCCGAAGATTTCCCCGCCTTCATCGTAAATCGCATCCTGATGCCGATGATCAACGAAGCGGTTTACACACTTTACGAAGGTGTTGGGAACGTGAATTCCATTGACCAGTCAATGAAGCTGGGCGCCAATCATCCGATGGGTCCGCTTGAACTGGCGGATTTCATTGGGCTCGACACATGCCTCGCAATCATGAACGTACTTCACGATGGATTGGCAGACACCAAGTACCGCCCTTGCCCACTGCTTACTAAATACGTCGAAGCGGGCTGGCTCGGGCGCAAAACACAGCGTGGATTTTACGATTACCGAGGGGAAACCCCAGTTCCCACACGTTAAGGCTTTTCGGCCAATCCCATGGTCGTCTCGCGCAGGGATGCTACGAACTCGCGACTGCGCCCGGCAAAAGCTTCAATCGCTTCTGCCTCAATAGGTTCACCAACGACCGGAGCCTGAGGCTTGCCGCAGGCATGGATGACCTCGTGAATCAACAACCCCTGCCGCAAGGTTGCCGACAGTTGATTGGCAACCTGATAGACGCGGGAGTTTTGTCCCGGGAAAAAGATCGGCACCACGGTAGCCCCGGATCGCTGGATCAAATTGGCCGTAAACGGGTTCCAAACACGTTCTATCGCGGGGCCGAAATAGGTGTCGCTGGACGCGACCACCCCCGATGGAAACAATGCAATCACACCACCCTTTTTCAGATGGCCCATCGCCCGCGACCGCATTTCAAGGCTTTGTTCCCGCGCATCTTCTTCATGCGGAAACGGAACTGGGATCATGAATTCTTCGATCTCGGTCACGCCGGTCAACAAAGAGCGAGTCAAAATCTTGTAGTCAGTCCGTACCCGACCAATCAATTCCGCAAGGATCATCCCGTCGACCAACCCATGAGGGTGATTGGCGACAATGATCACCGGCCCCTCTTTTGGAATGCGAGAAATCTGTTCCTGAGGAGTCTCAAGGGGAATTTTCATTAGCTCCAGGGCCTGTCCCCAGAATGCCTGCCCCTCGGCCGGGCCCATGCGCTCAAAACGCCGCACCAAACGCAGCAAGGGAATTTTACCAGTCATCCACTCCATCGCGCGGATGGTGTTGGCCTTCCACGGGTTGGTAAACGTATTCGCGTAGCTTAGTTTTCGCTTATCATACGGCACATCGCCCGGCGCCACATGGCGCGCGTCTGTCGAGGTGTGCTGATAGCTTTCAACCATATGGCAGCGTGACGTCCTATTCCCGGTCGGTCCAGCCGATCTATCAGATCAGCACCCCTCTCCAAAGCGATCGGCCACCAAGGTTTCGATTGCGGTGGCAAGGGCCTCAGCGTCTGGCCCGGAAGTGACTACCTCAATAGAGGTTCCTTTGGAAGCTGCCAACATCAAAAGCCCCATGATGCTGTCGCCTGACGCATTCATCCCGTCCTTGCGCACCTCTGCTGTTGCGTCAAATCCTTCGACGACTTCCACGAGCTTTGCTGACGCCCGAGCGTGCAAACCCTTTTCGTTTACGATTTTCAAAACGCGTTGCGCCGTGGCTGACATGATGCCGAACCTCCCTCACCCCTTGTGATCAGGCGCTCTGATCCAGAGTTATGTCTTGGCTGTCAATGTATTTCCGCCCCGCATCAAGCGCGGCGCGCACGGCGTCAGGCACCGATTTGTCGCGGCTTTTTGCCAATTTGATCAACATTGGCAGGTTTGCGCCATACACGATGCGCCGGTTTTCCGGCTGACACGCGCGCAGGCTCAAGTTCGAAGGCGACCCACCAAACATGTCTGTAACAATCACCACACCGTCGCCTGTATCAACGTCGTCAGCCAATCTACAAATCTCGTTTTGCTTGGCATCGCGGTTATGATCGGCATCAATCGATACAGCGGCCATGCCGGGTTGATGACCAACAACATGCTCGACCGCAGAGAGATACTCCTGCGCCAAACCACCGTGGGCCACAATCACGATCCCGATCACTCCGCCGTTCCTCCAATATCTGGCACGACTGTATTGCCTGACGGCGCGATCCCCCGACGCGCCAATTCCTTATGGCCAATTGACACCCGCCAGCCTTGCTCCGCAAGGGTCCGCGCGACCTGTTCCGTCACGACAACCGAACGGTGTTGCCCCCCGGTACACCCGATCGCGATCGAAACATGGGTTTTTCCCTCACGATCGACCTCGGGCAACAAAAACGTAAGCATATCGCTGATTTTCGTAAGGAACGTCGGCAAACGGCTGTCCTGCGCGACAAACTCTTGCACCTCTGCATCCAAACCCGTCTTGGCGCGCAAAGTTGGCTCCCAGTGCGGATTCGCGAGAAACCGACAATCGAAAACCATATCGACGCCATGCGGAATGCCACGCTTGAACGAAAATGACTGAAGTGCGACCGCCAGTTTTTGCGATGTCGCATCCGCAAACCACTGATGTAGCTCTCCCTTGAGGTCATGTGGCGATAGATGCGACGTGTCGATCAGGATATCGGCCCGTCTTTCAACCGGACGCAACAGCTCAATTTCACGTGTAATACCAATCTCAGGTGTTTCATCCTGTGCAAGCGGATGGCGACGTCGAGTTTCGGAGTAACGGCGCAACAGGACGTCAGGACGGCAATCAAGATAAAGCAGTGTCGCGTTGCCTTCGGTCTGAAACAACAATGAATCGTGGAGCTCCAACAGCCGCGCCAGTGAAAAATCCCGGTTCCGTACATCAATGCCCAACGCCAGAGGATGTGTCAGCGGCTCGGCTTCGAACAGGCGGGGGATCATGCGAAGTGGAATATTGTCGATCGCTTCGAAACCAAGGTCTTCCAACACGTTGATTGCAGTGCTTCGCCCCGCACCCGACGGGCCGGTTACCAAAACCACACGAGTTGGACGGGGCTGAGGTGACATGTCTTTGCCTTCGCGTTCAGGCACGTTCGTCCGCGCGCCCACTGCTGCGTAGATATTGTAAAACGGCAGAAGGAAAATGCCGTGAGTCCACATTGTGAAGCAAAGGAAACGTTTCGGAAAGGTATGTGATGGAACGGTGTTGCGGCAAACGTTCGGATTCCATTTGATCCATATCCACAACCAGGGTGAGGACCACTGGCGAACGGTGCGTCGCGTGCAGTAGGCCAACTCCACGGGCTTCGATCATGCCGCGAAGGGCGTCAGGACAGCTTAGAACCACGCCACTATCGGATTCCGTCAGGATGACCTGATCATCAGCAACAAGGATCGCGCCACGGGCCATCATTTCGAGAGCAAGAGACGACTTTCCGCTGCCTGACGCGCCTATGATCAGGACAGCCTTACCTTCGACCGATACGGCGGTCGCATGTAGAACGGTTGGTCCGGGATTAGTCATTGCTGCGGCTAAAGCGGCAAGCCGACAACAAAGCGGGCGCCAAGCGGTTCCGAGGTCGCGTCAGCTTCGGTTGGGCGAATGTTTTCTGCCCAGATAACGCCACCATGCGCCTCGACGATTTGTTTCGAGATCGCCAGGCCAAGCCCAGAATTATTCCCAAAATCTGTCTCTGGACGCTGCGAATAGAAGCGTTTGAAAATCTTGGTCAACGCTTCATCCGGGATGCCGGGCCCGGTGTCTTCAACCACGATCAACACTCGGTTTTCTCGGCGGCGCGCCCAGATCCGAATGGCATCACCGTCTTCACAAAAACTGATTGCATTGGTGATCAGGTTAACGAACACCTGAGCCAATCGCGCTTCCAACCCATGCACAAGGATCGGTCGATCCGGCAGGTCCGAAATGAATTCGATACCCCGGCGTTTCGCGTCCTCACCGAGAAATTGCGAAATGTTCTTGAGCATATCGAGAAGGTTGAATTCGGATTCTTCTTCTTTGACCAGTTCGCTGTCCAGACGCGATGCGTTGGAAATATCACTTACCAAGCGATCAAGACGACGCACATCATGATCGATAACATCCAAAAGCCGCTCAACCTGATCAGGTCGCTTGGCAAGACGCAATGTGCCGACGGCGGATCGAAGAGAGGCCAGCGGGTTTTTGATTTCATGCGCGACATCCGCCGCAAATTGTTCGTTCGCATCAATCCGGTCATACAAAGCCGCGACCATGCCACGCAAAGCACCTGACAGACGACCAATTTCATCGGGCCGTGCAGTCAAATCAGGTATGCGAATGCGGCCGGACGCTACATTGCGCCGATTGCGATCTCGACCAACTTCCGCTGCGTCCGCCAAGTTCGAAATCGGGTTCGAAATGGTCGACGCCAAAACCAGACTCAGACCGATCGACACCAGTGTCGCGATCACGAACATCTGCAACACGTTTTCGCGTTCCAGACGGACCGCCGCATCGATCTCTGGGGCATAGCTGACCAAAGCGATCGTGCCAGCAACACCGCTATCGACCTCTATCGGGCTGAGTGCAGTGAAAATGGTTTCGCCGTTCGGCCCTTCGGACCGTTCAACACGTGTAAGCGTTGGATCGGTCTCTTCAATCTGACGACGTAAAATGTCTTCAAGTGTAAGCGGTTGCAGGTTCACATCGGGCTTGAACACGGATGACACACTGCTCCAAACTGTGAGCAGGAAGTCAGAAATTACTGTCGGTTTTTCAGCAACCGCTAGACTGCTGCCCCCCGCCAAAGTCACGTCCACATTGCCCACAAGAAACCTTGCCGCATCGAATACGAAGACCTGCAAGCCCGGTCGCATTTCGAGATTATCCAAGGTTTCGGACACGTCGACGCCGTCGCCCGAGGCAAGGTTCACGCTCTCCACTTGAGTCGTCTGCGCTTCAAAGACATCGGCGATGAGCTCCGCCTCGACGCGCACAGCTTCGGCTTTTTGTTCAGCCAGCGTGTCGCGCGACGAGTTCAGAAACAGAATGCCCGCAACCAGGAAGTTGAGCGCAACGAGGTTGAAGGTGATGATCTTACGAGTCAGCGGCGACCGGTTAAGAGAGAAAAGCCCTCGCTTTTCCCGGCTGTTGCGGACCTCGGACTCGACTGTTCGGTCGGGGGCGACCCAATCGTCCCCGAGCACCAAGTCTGCATCCTTTCGCCCGCCGTCCTTACCGTGGGTCACACCTTCAACCAGTGCCATGGTCACTCTTCGTTGTAACGGTAACCGATCCCGTAAAGCGTTTCGATAGCCGAGAAGTCATTGTCGACAGTGCGCATCTTCTTGCGCAGACGCTTGATGTGGCTATCGATCGTGCGATCATCGACATAGACTTGGTCGTCATATGCGACATCCATAAGTTGGTCGCGCGACTTCACAAAGCCAGGACGCTGCGCCAGTGCTTGCAGCAAAAGGAACTCTGTCACCGTCAAGGACACATCTTGCCCCTTCCACGACACCGAGTGCCGCAGCGGGTCCATGCTCAGGTTACCGCGCACCATCAGTTTGGTCTCTTCAACCTCAACACCGCTGGCGTCGCCCGAGATCGCATCCTGACGCCGTAGGAGCGCGCGAATCCGCTCCACTAAAAGGCGCTGAGAAAACGGCTTCTTAACGTAGTCATCCGCGCCCATACGAAGCCCCAACACTTCGTCAATCTCGTCGTCCTTGGACGTAAGGAAGATCACCGGCATCTTGGATTTCTGACGCACCCGCTGAAGCAGGTCCATGCCATCCATGCGCGGCATTTTGATATCAAAGACGGCCATATCTGGCATTTTCTTGTTGAATGCGTCCAGCGCGGCCTGTCCGTCGTTATAGGTCTCAACTTCGAAACCCTCAGCCTCAAGGGTGATCGCGACCGATGTCAGGATATTCCTGTCATCGTCCACAAGGGCGATTTTCGACATGGAGTTTGTTCCTTGTTCTGCTCTCAATTATGTTTTTTTCGCCATTATGTGGTTTTTTTCCGTTTGCGCCAACTCAAATCTGCGAATCACTCATCTGCCGCAGCGTTATTGAGACTGAAAATTCCTTACGGATGGCTAATTTGCATCACACTGCTCGGCGGAGAGCGGCCATGGTTGCGCTAAACTCCCACTGGTTGCGCTAACTGCGCGATTGCGTCCTGTTCAGTTTCGGAAACGACATGCTAAGAGGCGGTCATCTCCGGCGCACTGCCGCGAGTGGGACGCGCACTCTTCGTCCCTCTTCAATATCGCCGCATCGAGCGCGGCTACAGGAGCTTGGCAAATGACATTTGGACGGGTGAACCCGGAATTCCGGCTGGAAGATCAACAGATCAACGGGCTTGGTGATGTCTATTACAACCTCACAGAGCCTGCTCTGATCGAAGCGGCACTGAAACGCGGCGAAGGCACGCTTGGCAATGGCGGGGCATTCCTTGTCACCACCGGCAAATTCACTGGACGGTCTCCAAAGGACAAGCACGTGGTCAAAACCGACAGCGTCGCTGACTCGATCTGGTGGGAAAACAACGCGCCCATGTCGCCCGAAGGGTTCGACGCGCTGTATGCCGACATGCTCGAGCACATGAAGGGTCGCGAGTATTTTGTTCAGGACTTGGTTGGCGGTGCCGACCCCAAGCACTCCATCGATGTACGCTTCGTTCAGGAACTCGCGTGGCACAACCTCTTCATCCGTCACATGATGCGCCGTCCCGAGCGTGAGGATCTCGACAGCTTTACTGCTGATTTCACGGTCATCAATTGCCCGTCCTTCCAGGCAGACCCCAAGAAACACAATTGTCGATCCGAGACCGTGATCGCGATGAACTTCGACAAGAAGCTCATTCTGATCGGCGGCACCGAATACGCGGGCGAAAACAAGAAATCCATCTTCTCGCTGCTGAACTACCTGCTACCGGAAAAGGGCATCATGCCGATGCACTGCTCTGCCAATCACGCGGTTGGCAACCCGGTCGACACCGCGATCTTCTTCGGCCTGTCGGGCACCGGCAAGACGACACTATCGGCAGATCCGAACCGCGTTCTGATCGGTGATGATGAACACGGCTGGTCCGACCGCGGCACCTTCAATTTTGAAGGTGGCTGCTATGCCAAAACGATCAACCTGTCAGCCGAGGCCGAGCCGGAAATCTACGCGACAACCACCAAGTTCGGCACCGTCATCGAAAACATGGTCTTCGACCCGGAGACCTTCGAACTTGATTTCAAGGACGACAGCCTGACCGCAAACATGCGCTGCGCCTACCCGCTCGAGTATATCTCGAATGCGTCGGAAAGCGCACTTGGCGGGCACCCGAAGAACATCATCATGCTGACCTGCGATGCGTTTGGTGTCCTGCCTCCGATCTCACGTCTGACGCCAGCGCAGGCGATGTACCACTTTCTGTCGGGCTTCACCTCCAAGGTTGCCGGAACAGAGCGTGGCGTGACCGAACCGGAACCCACGTTCTCGACCTGCTTTGGCGCGCCCTTCATGCCGCGCCGCCCCGAGGTGTATGGCAACCTGCTGCGCGAAAAGATTGCTTCGCACGGCGCGACCTGCTGGCTGGTCAACACCGGTTGGACCGGTGGGGCGTATGGATCAGGCCAGCGGATGCCGATCAAGGCAACCCGCGCACTTCTGACCGCAGCCCTCGATGGAAGCCTGGCCGAGGCAGAGTTCCGCAAGGATCCCAACTTCGGCTTTGAAGTTCCAATCATGGTCGAAGGCGTGCCGGACATGCTGCTCGACCCGCGCCGCACCTGGAACGACAAAGAGGCATATGACGCCCAAGCGTCCAAGCTGGTCCAGATGTTCGCTGATAACTTCGCGCAATACGTGCCCCATATCGATGACGACGTGAAAGCGGCAGCCATCGGCTAAGTCCCCTGCGTCGAAAGGCGCTTGGAAATAGAGGGGCGGGTGCACCATACTCAAGTGCACCCGCCCTTTTTCGTTTCTGCGCGCGCATCCGCTCTAGCGCTGCAAAGCAGCAATTCAATACGAAATATTGAAACAAATTTAAGGCTACATGGGTATTTTTGTTGCGCTGCACCTGCAAAATAGATATCCAACGCCAAAGCTGAAAAGGACACGATTCATGGCCCATGACGGACAAGACCTGACCCTGACCACCGAAACGATCCTGCCCGACCTCTTGACACTGACAGGCGCGGCAATCGAACCGGCGAACGCAATCCTTGAGATGGCAAATGCCCGCGTGCGCGACATGGTTCAAGCGGATGGCCGCGTATCCGGCGCCCTGATCGAAGAAAACCAGACCGCAGCGCACGGCTTTGCGTGGCTCGCCACCTATGTTGAATCGCTGCGCCAAATGCAGGGCTGGGCCGAACGCCTGACTGCTGATGGCAAGTTCGGCGAAGTGGAACAACTGATCCACCAGATCGCCTTTGGCGAATACCTCTGGCAGATCTATGGCGGCATCCAGATGAACCAGGGCGAAATGGTCCGGCTTCAGGATATCGGTCTGGGTCAGGACGACATGCGTGTTCTGATGACGCCCGAGGTCATGCAACTGACCCAAAGCGGCAACACCCAAGCGGCCCGTGTTCGTCTTGTAGAACTGATGCAGGAACGCAGCGCGGAACTGACCGTCGGCGCTTGCGGTCTTGATGATGAACTCGACATGATCCGCGAACAGTTTCGCCGCTTCTCTCTTGATAAAGTGGAACCCTACGCCCACGAATGGCACCTAAAGGACGAGCTCATCCCGATGGAAATCATCGACGAGCTGGCTGAAATGGGCGTCTTCGGCCTGACCATCCCCGAAGAACATGGCGGCTTTGGCCTGACCAAGAACTCGATGTGCGTCGTCTCCGAAGAACTGTCGCGCGGCTATATCGGCGTCGGCTCTTTGGGCACACGGTCCGAGATTGCAGCCGAACTGGTGATTGCAGGCGGCACCGACGAACAAAAGGCCAAGTGGCTGCCTGGTCTCGCCTCTGGTGAAATCCTCCCAACCGCGGTTTTCACAGAACCGAACACGGGCTCTGACCTCGGATCACTGCGCACGAAAGCGGTCAAGGATGACAACGGCGACTGGGTGATTAACGGCAACAAGACATGGATCACCCACGCCGCACGGACACATGTGATGACTGTGCTCGCCCGCACGGTCCCCGACACCACTGACTACCGTGGCCTGTCTATGTTCCTCGCTGAAAAAACACCCGGCACCGACGAAGAGCCGTGGCAAGACCCGGGCATTTCCGGCGGCGAGATCGAAGTCCTCGGTTATCGCGGAATGAAGGAATACACGCTCAACTTCGACGACTTCAAAGTGAAGGACGAGAACCTTCTGGGAATGGAAGAGGGCAAAGGCTTCAAACAGCTCATGGAGACGTTTGAATCGGCCCGCATCCAGACCGCCGCCCGCGCCATTGGCGTTGCGCAGTCCGCACTCGACGAAGGCATGAAATACGCCCAGGACCGCAAGCAGTTCGGCAAGTCGCTCATCAACTTCCCGCGTGTCGCGTCGAAACTCGCAATGATGGCGGTCGAGATCATGGTCGCGCGGCAGCTGACGTACTTCTCGGCTCGCGAAAAGGACGAAGGCCGCCGCTGCGATTTGGAAGCGGGTATGGCCAAACTGCTTGGTGCCCGTGTGGCATGGGCCGCTGCGGACAACGCGCTGCAAATTCATGGTGGCAATGGCTTTGCCCTTGAATACAAGATCAGTCGCATTCTTTGCGACGCACGGATCCTCAACATCTTTGAAGGTGCCGCTGAAATTCAGGCACAGGTTATCGCACGCCGCTTGCTTGGCTGATCTGAACGACAACCAATCCAAGACCAAACCCAAGGCCTCGCAGCGATGCGGGGCCTTTTTTGCCGGACATCTATATTTCGACCTGCCATTGGCGCTTCGTAAACGGATTTGTCCGCAACTCACGCAGTTAGACCGCGCACCACGCATGATCTCTGGCAGTTGCTGTTCGCATTGAACAAATGGACGAAACAGCCGTCAGGAGACAAAACATGATCACCTTTTTCGCCAACGTTCCATTGTGGGTCTTACCGCTTTTCATTGGCCTCGTAATCATCAGCCTGCGCGCCACGAGATCACGAAAGGTGCCAAAGTTATTGATCTACGGCTTGCCATTACTCGGCCTCTTGTCGCTTAGAACCATACTGTCTTTCGATCTGCACCTACTGGCCATTGTCCTGTTTGCCTTGGGCTACACTGTCGGCACAATATTTGGCTTTCTCGCTCAGGCAAAATGGATCGCAGACGCCACCCACCGTCATGTCACCATCCGAGGCGAATGGCTTACCATGGTAACGATCATGGGCATGTTTTTGCTAAACTTCGTGAACGGAGCTGTGACGGGCATCGCCCCGGATGTGGCGATGAGCCCAATTTTTGTCGCCGGCATCAACGCCTTTTTGGGCGTATTGTCCGGCACTTTTTTCGGCCGCGCCTTACGGGTGATGAGATTCACAAACGCGCCTGGCTGATCTGCATCAAAGACCCCGCCGGCATCGAGTGGGGAATGTCCCGAACGATGTTGAAAAGCGTTTCGGGCGACGCTGCGGATTTGATGGTTACGCAGCCTGAGCCAACGG
>CANNCS010000035.1 GCA_947503115.1 uncultured Marivita sp. | reverse complement strand
CAATTGAGGGCATACCATTCTTCGGTAGGAAATTAGCCATCAAGAAGCAATTGAGGATCAGAGTCGCGTAGTGTGAAATCGCTCATCATCTGCGCTTGGGGCTGCAGGAACGGCGCGACCCAACGGTCGAGCATTTCCTGCAGGGGAAGCGCGTTCAGGTAGTGGTATTTGAACCGCCCCTGTTTGCGCGGGATGACGAGATGGGCGTCTTCGAGAACCTTGAGGTGCTTCATCACGCCGAACCTGCTCATATCGAGCTGCTCTTCCAGTTCGCTGAGTGATTGCCCGTCTTTGCGCCGCAAACTGTCTAGCAGCGCGCGGCGGGCGGGGTCGTTGAGGGCTTTGAAGATCATGTCCATGCGATTGACTATAGGTGATTCTATAGTCACGTGACAATATGGTAACGTAATGGGGTTGAGTTTTGGGCCAAGCCTCTGATCTCATGCGGGATTTTGCAGCTTCTGGGAACAATTCGGTTGTTGGTGCGTTTGGCTACGGTCGTTCACAGCCACAGGAAACACGCCATGACCCACCCCGTTACCGACGCCTATCAAGGAATCACAGGGGCGGAGGAAGAGGTCCGGGACCGGGAGGCGCGCAACGGGCTTCGCCACATGGTCAGCCTGTCGATGACGAAGGTGGCGGATGGGTTGATTGACCCAAAGCTGGTGCTGAGTTGGCTGGCTGGTGCCTTGGGCGCGCCTGCCGCGTTGACCGGGTTGTTGGTGCCAATCCGCGAGGCGGGGGCGCTGCTGCCGCAAATCGTGTTTGCGGGTTGGGTCCAATCCTTGCGGCATCGCAAATGGGCGTGGGTGATCGGGTCTGCCGGACAGGGGATCGCTGCGCTTGCCATCGTGTTCATTGCTTTGACGCTGGAGGGCTTCGCTGCTGGCCTAGCGCTTTGTGCCGCCTTGGCGCTGCTCGCGGTGGCGCGGGCGGCGTGTTCGGTCAGCAACAAGGACATTCTGGGCAAGACGGTTGGGAAAACCCGTCGCGGTGCAGTGACGGGTGTTGCCGGGTCAGTGGCCTCTGTTGCGGTGATCGTTTTTGCCGTGTTGCTCATGTCCGGCGTTTTGCGCGACGTGATGCCGGTTATTGTTGCGATCACGTTCGCTGCGGCGATGTGGGGAACGTCGGCGTTCGTGTTTTCTGGGTTGGAAGAAACGGCCTCGGCGGACACCGAAGATGCATCGGTCGATTTCTCATTGTTAAAGAAAGATCGCCAGTTTCGATTGTTCATCGCAGTGCGTGGGTTGTTGACGGTGACGGCATTGGCCCCGCCCTATTTCGTCCTGCTGGGCGGTGGGCAGTCGGCCTTGCAAGGTTTGGGCGCGTTGCTTTTGGCGTCGGCAGCGTCGGCGTTTGCGGGGTCTTATGTCTGGGGGCGGTTGTCTGACACATCCTCGCGCAGGGTGCTGTTTCTGTCGGGGGTGCTGGCTGCGGTGTTTGCGGCGCTGGCGGTTTTCGCAGAGCTGAGCGGCTGGACCGGGACCGCGTGGGTGATCCCTGTGATCCTGTTCTTTTTCATGTTGTCTTATCAGGGCGTCCGGTCGGCGCGGTCAGTCTATCTGGTGGACATGTCACCCGAAGATGCGCGGTCGTCCTATGCCGCCTTGGCAAACACCGCGATTGGTGTGCTTTTGCTGATCGCTGGGGCGTTTGGTGGAGTGTTGGCGCTGGCGGGTCCAGTGGCGTCGCTGATCGGGTTTGCGGTATTGTCGCTGGCTGGTGGATTGCTTGCGCTGCGCTTGGATGAGGTGGAAAAGGGTTGATCTGCGCGGTCAGCTCTTGGGTTCCGGCGCACTTTGCGTAAAGTCGCGTCAAACCGGAACGGAGGCAGGCATGACCGCAATCAAACACATCGACGGGCCGAACGGTCACAGGTTGGCTTATGCCAAGACCGAGGGCTCGGGGCCGGTGATCGTGTTCTTGTCGGGCTATAAGTCGGACATGGAGGGCACCAAGGCGGTGCATCTGGAGGCATGGGCCAAGCTGACCGGTCGTGCGTTTCTGCGGTTCGACTATTCCGGGCACGGCGTGTCGGGCGGTGTGTTCGAAGATGGATGCATCGGTGACTGGGCGCGCGACGCGCAGGCGGTAATCGAGACGACCTGCGACGGACCCGTGGTTCTGGTCGGATCATCGATGGGTGGTTGGATCGCATCTCTGATGACGCAGCGGTTGGCGCATGTTGTGGGTTTTGTCGGCATCGCTGCCGCGCCAGATTTCACCGAGGACGGGTTCTGGGCGGGGTTTTCCGAAGAGGAACGGCGCAAGGTGATGGAGGACGGGCAGGTCGCGTTGCCGTCTGATTATGGTGATCCGTATATCGTCACCCGCCGATTGATCGAAGACGGTCGCGACAATCTTGTTCTGCGATCGCCGCTGCACATGCCTTATCCCGTGCGGCTGGTGCAGGGGACCGAGGACACCGCTGTCAGCCGCGAAACGGCGTTGACACTGCTTGATCACATCGAAAGTCCCGACCTGCGGCTGGCGTTGGTCAAAGGCACCGATCACCGCTTTTCCGAACCGCAGAACCTGCGTCACATTGAGGATGCGATTCTTGAGGTGCTTGCCTGATTGAGCCGCTCTGCAATCGTGTGCAAGATTCACTTGAGAGGGCTGATCGCCCCGCTATGTTCAGCCGGGCAAAAGAACCGGGGAGGTGGATGTGGCCGAATATCTCAAGCGGGGCAAACCCGAAGCCGAACGTGCTGAAGACGATGCCCAAACCCGTGCCGTGGTTGAAGCGACACTGGCAGATATAGAAGCGCGCGGTGATGCGGCGGTGCGTGATCTGGCAGCAAAGTTCGACAATTACACGCCTGAGAGCTTTCGCCTGACCCCAAGCGAGATCGACGCGTTGATCTCAGAGCTTTCGCCGCGTGAGCTTGCGGACATCAAATTTGCGCAAGAGCAAGTGCGGAGCTTCGCACAGGCGCAGCGCGAGTCGATGCTGGATATTGAGGTGGAAACGATGCCGGGCGTGATCCTGGGCCACAAGAACATCCCGGTGCAGTCGGTGGGGTGTTATGTGCCGGGAGGGAAGTTTCCGATGGTGGCCTCGGCCCATATGTCGGTGGCGACGGCCAGCGTGGCCGGTGTGCCGCGTATCATTGCTTGCACGCCGCCATGGCAGGGCAAACCGAACCCCGCCGTGATCGCTGCGATGCATCTGGGCGGGGCGCATGAGATTTATGTCTTGGGTGGCATTCAGGCGGTTGGCGCGATGGCGATCGGGACAGAAACGATTGATCCAGTGCATATGCTGGTAGGGCCGGGAAATGCTTTTGTCGCCGAGGCCAAGCGGCAGTTGTTCGGGCGCGTGGGGATTGATCTGTTCGCGGGACCGACCGAGACGATGGTGATTGCGGATGACATCGTGGATGCGGAGATTTGCGCAACGGATCTCTTGGGGCAGGCAGAGCATGGATACAACTCGCCCGCGGTGCTGGTGACGCATTCGCGGAAACTGGCGGAAGAGACCTTGGCCGAGATTGACCGACTGCTGGAGATCCTGCCGACGCGGGACACGGCGTCTGTGTCGTGGCGCGATTATGGCGAGGTTATCCTCTGCTCCGACCATGACGAGATGCTGGCGGTTGCCAATGACATTGCCTCGGAACATGTGCAGGTGATGACAGACCGGGACGATTGGTATCTCGAGAACATGACCTGCTACGGCGCGCTGTTTCTTGGCGCGCGGACCAATGTGTCGAATGGTGATAAGGTGATCGGGACAAATCACACTTTGCCCACCAAGAAGGCTGGGCGGTATACCGGTGGGCTTTGGGTGGGCAAATTCCTCAAGACCCATTCCTATCAGAAGATCACCACCGACGAGGCGGCGACGCTGATTGGCGAGTACGGGTCGCGGTTGTGTATGCTTGAAGGGTTTGTCGGCCATGCCGAGCAATGCAACGTGCGTGTGCGGCGGTATGGCGGGGTAAATGTACCTTATGGGCAGGGCGCGCCATATCGGGATGCGGCGGAGTGAGTTGGCGTTAGGGACGATGCGTCGACGCATCGTCTGTTTCCGTGCACGGAAACACTGGGGCGCTGCCCCAGACCCCGGCATATTTCGGAAAAGAAGAAGTCGAAACCGGGAGCGCAGGCGTGAGTTCGCGCTGCGCTGTCCTGGGGTTCCCGCGCGGCTGCTCTGCTCTTAAGGTCGGCTGTGGGTGGGGATGACCGCCCTGCTGTCGGAGGGGACATGGAGCAGAGAATATCTTTGATCACGTTGGGTGTGATGGATGCGGCGGCGTCTGCTGCGTTTTACGATGCGCTTGGCTGGGCCAGAGTCGAGACGCAGGACGGCGTGATTGCCTATGATTTGTTGGGCCAGACCTTGGGGCTTTATCCACTAGAGAAGCTGGCCGAAGATATCGGGATCGACGTGGCGCAGTTGGGGCGCGGGGCCCTGACCCTGGGCTACAATGCGCGGGATCGGGCTGGTGTTGATGACGTTCTGGGTCGGATCGTGGCAGCGGGTGGCGTCGTTCTGAAGCCACCGCAGGAGGTGTTCTGGGGGGGCTATCACGGCTATTTCAGTGACCCCGAAGGGCATGTTTGGGAAGTGGCACATAACCCGTTTTCGCCGTTGCGTGAGGGCGATGGCGCGTTCCGCTGGAATGGGCATTGAGACGCCCGAAAAGTATGTGGAGTCTCGAGACTCTGGGCCGGGTCCGGTTGTCTCGGCATTTTTACATGCGCGAGTTTCTTTATTCCGAGATCGGGAACTATCACGCGCGGCAGAACATCCCCGACCAGCCCGATTTGGCGATCACGCGGGGGCGCGCGTTTTGCGAAACGTTGCTTGATCCTTTGCAGGAGACCTTTGGCCGGATCGCGGTGCGGTCGGGCTTTCGGTCGGCTGATCTCAACCGGTTCGGGAATGAGAATGGGCTGAATTGCGCGCGCAACGACTATCCACTGGAGTGTCACATCTGGGACTTGCCGGATGTCGAAGTGGCGGGGGCGAGCATCGTCATCCCGTGGTTTGCCGACCAATATGATCAGGGGCGCGATTGGCGTGATCTGGCATGGTGGTTGTATGATCATCTCCCGTTTGCCGAAACGTGGTTTTTCCCGAAGCTTTGCGCGTTCAACATCGCGTGGCGGCCTAAGCCGCAGCGGCGGATCGATAGCTATATTGCGCCGAAGGGAACTTTGGTTCGTGCCGGAGCAGAGCCATCCGAACCGCATGGTCAGCGGGCGCAGCGCTACGCGGATTTCCCAACGTTTCGAGGGATTTATTATCCATAAGACGTGAACTGGACAGTGTGTTTTGCCCAGAGTAGCGTGCGTTTTTTACACCTTTGCAAAATCTTGGAGTTGTCCTTATGTCGTTGCCCAGAACCCCTTCTTTCCGGCTTGATGGTAAACGTGCGTTGGTCGCGGGCGGTTCGCGCGGGATTGGGCTTGGCTGTGCGGTGGCGCTGGCCGAGGCCGGGGCGCATGTGGTCATCGCAGCGCGTGGCGCGGCGCAGGTTCAAGCATCGGTCGACGAGATGGCGCAAGAGGGTCTGAGCGCAGAGGCGCTGGTGCTTGACGTCACAAATGTCGCGGCAGTGCAGGATGCGATTGCCGCGTTGGCGCCCATCGACATTCTGGTGAATTCGGCTGGGCTTGCGCGGCACAGCCCGGCGCTGGATACGACGCCCGACGATTTTGATGCTGTTGCAGCAATCAATATCAAGGCCGCATATTTTTTGGCACAGGCGGTGGCGCGGCAGATGCTTGGGCGTGGTGGATCGATCATCCAGATCAGCAGTCAGATGGCGCATGTCGGCGGTATCGACCGGGCGGTTTACTGTGGAACGAAACATGCGGTCGAGGGAATGACCAAGGCGATGGCGATTGAATGGGGCCCGGAGCAGATCAGGGTTAACACGATTTGTCCGACCTTTATTCTGACTGAGCTTACCAAACCGACTTTTGACGATCCCGAAAAGCGCGCTTGGATCGCCAGCAAGATCAAACTGCCGCGTGTCGGGCAGGTCGAGGACATCATGGGCGCGTGCCTGTTTCTTGCCTCGGATGCGAGCGCATTGGTCACCGGCACGTCACTTTTGGTCGATGGAGGTTGGACCGCAGGGTGACGCGGCGGGTCACGTCCTTTGATATGGCCGTACGGGCGGGATTAATTCATCGGCGGTGAGCCGTATTTTTAGTGGCATCCGCGAGCAAGGCCAAGGCGGAGGGGAGTCCCGTGTTGCTGTTTAATCGCGGGCAGGCGGGCCGCCTGCCGGGCACATGGTCAAAACGACTGTGACGGCACTTATTAACCAAATCGAAGACAAATCAGCGCAAGCGGAGGTGACAGAAATCAATGGGCCTCTGATTCTGCGTGGATCGGCCCGCCTACCGGAAGGCTTCTCATGAGAGGGTTCGACAACCGTTTCACGGATTTCCCCGATTATGTTTTGGGGGTCACCAAAGACATCTGGGAGGATCGCGGTCTTGGGGCGCGGATAAAGGACTATTACCATCCCGAGGTGATTGTTCGCACGCCCGGCGGCATCGGCTTTGGCGATCTGGCGATAACGGCGGCCACTATGGCGACTTGCCATGAGTTCCCGGACCGCCAGCTTTTGGGCGAGGATGTGATCTGGTCAGGCACGCCGGAGGTCGGGATGCTGTCGTCGCACCGCATCCTGTCAACGGCGACCCATGTGAACGACGGACCGTTCGGACCGGCCACGGGGCGCAAGATCGCGGCGCGTGTTATGGCCGAGTGTTTTGCAAAGACCAATGTGATCAGTGACGAATGGCTGATCTGCGACAATGGCGCGATTGTCCGGCAGTTGGGATTTGATCTGAAGAATTGGGCTCATGCGCGGATCGCGGCGCTTGATCCCGAAACCCAGCCGTTCCGCCCTTCGATCGATGTGCAGGGCCCCTATATGGGCCGCGGCAACCACAACCAATGGGGTGAAGCCTTTGCGGCGCTGCTGACACGGATCATGGCGGCGGAGTTTTCGGTCATCTC
Source organism: uncultured Marivita sp. (assembly GCA_947503115.1). GTDB lineage: Bacteria > Pseudomonadota > Alphaproteobacteria > Rhodobacterales > Rhodobacteraceae > Marivita. The sequence continues at coordinate 28,679 of CANNCS010000035.1, read as the reverse complement.
CGATCAGTATGACCGCGCCGTACAGGCAGAGTATCCCGGCGGTCAAACCGTCCATGGTACGGGCGGAGTTAGTGCATTCTGGCTTGGTCTGCGATCATCCTTTCCGTCGGCCACATTCGAGGTTCACCATCAGATCGGCATGGAAGAGACTAACATGCCGCCTCGCGCCGCGATCCGTTGGTCATTGACCGGAAAACATGACGGCTGGGGTGCATTCGGCGCACCTTCGGGGGCTGAGGTTCATGTGATGGGAATTTCCCACGCCGAATTCGGCCCGCGTGGGCTACGCCGGGAATGGACGCTGTACGACGAAACCGCGATCTGGATGCAAATTCTGACCCATCAGGGCTGATAACACGTGAGGCTTTGATGTATCGGGTGCCGTCCACCGGTGGATCGGTTTGACCAGCTTGCCTTGTCCCCTGATCTGGACCTGATCTGGCCTTATGGACGTCTGGTACTACGTTCCCGACAGAGACCTTCATTGGAGGCCAAGATGACTGGAGACACCCTGACGCTGCGCCCGGCAGAGCCGTCGGACACGGAAGCGCTCGACCGGCTGTTCGGGCAAAGCTATCCGATTTTGCTCAAGCCGGATTACCCGCCATCGGTGCTGGTGACGGCCGTGCCGCTGATTTCAAAGGCGCAGCCCGCATTGATTGCTTCGGGAACATTCTTTGTCATCTGTGATGGCGAGGATATTGTCGGCGCAGGGGGGTGGACGATGCAGGCACCGGGTGGCAAACCGGGGATGCGGGGGATTGGCCATATTCGCCATGTGGTGACTGATCACCGCCGTACCCGAGAAGGCATAGGAGGGCGGTTGATGGAGCATATCATCCTGCACGCACATGCCTGCGGGATGATGCAGTTGCACTGCCAAAGCACCCGCACCGCGGTGCCGTTTTACGAAAGCATGGGTTTTGTTGCGGAGGGAGAGATCGACATCGAACTGCGCCCGGGTATTTCGTTCCCCGCCGTCTTTATGAAGCGACTTCTTGCTTAGGTTGATTTGAGTCATGGCGCATTTACGCCATTTGGTGTGGACTTGAGATCCAGCCAATGGAGGGCGCTATGCTGACAATCACCAAACCGGAAGAAAACCGCGTTGATATCGACCTGTCCGGCAAGATCTCGTCGGACGAGATGGCTCAGGGGCTCGATGATCTGCTTGAGCAGTCGCAAGATGTGAACAACGGCAAGATGCTTTATACAATCACGTCCTTCGCCTTTCCCGATTTGGGGGCAATTGCGGCCGAGATGGCGCGCTTGCCCAAGCTTTTCGGCCTGTTGGGGCGCTTTGATCGCTGCGCTGTTCTGAGTGATACGTCGTGGCTGCGCACCGCCGCCGAGGTGGAAGGGGCGTTGATCCCCGGGTTCGACATCAAGGCGTTTGATCTGACAGAGCGTGACGAAGCTGAAGCGTGGTTGAAGACCGGAGCCGCCTGATCGCGGTGCTTGCAGTTTAAGTGCAATAGAGGTTTTGATCCGGTATCCGATCTTTTTTGCCGAGGCTGTCATGCTTGAACTTCGACCGAATTGCGAATGGTGCGACAAGGATTTGCCGCCTGATGCCGAGGACGCGTGCATCTGTTCCTATGAATGTACCTATTGCGCCCACTGCGTTGAGACCGTTCTTCACAATGTCTGTGCCACCTGCGGAGGCGGGTTCACGCCACGCCCGATCCGACCCAAGGGTGCGCACCGGGCGGGCAAAACACTTGGGCTGGGGTATCAGCCCGCCAGCACCACACGTGTGCATTCGCGCTGGACGGCAGAAGATGTGGAACACCTGAGCCTGCTGCTGCGTGATATCCCTCCGGCAGATCGGTGACCTGTTCGCCCGGTGCGCGAATGTGTCTGGGCTGGTTTCGTTGCTTTCCCTTCATCTCGTCCGCGTTATCTCAGACACAGGCAAAAAATAGGAGCACACCATGAAAATCCACCGCGCCGGGGATCGACCTTCGCAAACGCCAAGCCCTGATTATTTCACCGGGACCGTCCGGATGGACCCGGTTGTCTCTGGCGACGATGAGTCCGCCGTCAAAATCCTGATGGTGACGTTCGAGCCCGGCGCACGGACTGCATGGCACACGCACCCGGCAGGTCAGTCTTTGCACATCGTGTCGGGGCTGGGCTTGGCTGGGTCAGAAGGCAAGCCGGTGCAGGTTCTGCGCCCGGGTGATACGGTGTGGTTCGCACCCGGAGAACGACACTGGCACGGTGCGTCACCCGATTGTGCCATGACCCATCTCGCCGTGCAGACTGCGGTCGAAGGCAAGACGGCGGATTGGCAAGAGCATGTGGCGGACGACGATTACAACGGGCCACGAGCGGAGTGATCTTAGGTGGGTACGGCCCGGTTGAATGTGGAAGTGTTGATGAAGCTCTGAAAAACGAGACCTTGTTTGGGTACAAGCTCGCAGAGCGGCTGATGTCTAGATGTCCGTCGACACTCCATCCTGCACCCGTCCTAGACATTCCTTTATGCATCCATGCACATAGTGATCCATGGGCTTGAAGTAATGGAACGGACGGTCCTGAAGGCCGACCCCAGCTTCCGAGCGATCGCGCGCGACAGACAACATGGCAACCCATGCGTCGTCAGGACGACCGCACGATCTCGATAACCTCCCGTTCGGTCACGATCATATCAAGCGGTTGGTCTGTCGGCTCAAGCGGTAGGGCGTCTGCTTCCTGCGCGGCATAGGCGAAACCGATGGCCAGTGTCGGGCGCTGGGCGCGCAGGCCTTCCAGCGTGCGATCATAGAACCCGCCGCCATAGCCCAAACGACCACCCGCACGCGAGAAGGCCACCAAAGGCACGATCAACACTTCGGGGGTGATGAGCCGTTCGACCGCCGGTACCGATGCACCGAAAGGGCCATCGACCAGCGTGCAGTCGGGCTCCCATTGTGAAAACACCAGCGGAAGTCCCGCACCGCGGATCACGGGGACACCTACCAGACCGTGTGCTGCGGCCTCGGACATGGCGGGCAGGGGGTCGATCTCGGTGCGGATCGGCAGATAGCCCGAGACCGGAACGCCACGATAGCCCGCGAGCACTTCGCTCAAATGCCCAGCAGCGCCCCGATGACCGACCTCATGCGCTGCCTTTCGGCGGGCAAAGGCGGCTTTGCGGGCGGCGGCCTTGCGCTCTTCCAACGTCACAGCAGAACCACGACGGCGAGGCCAAGGAAGGCAAAGAACCCGACCACATCGGTCACGGTGGTCACAAACGCGCCTGAAGCTAGCGCCGGGTCAACACCCAGTTTTTCAAGCACAATCGGGATACCCGTGCCCGCAAGCCCGGCCACCACAAGGTTGATCACCATCGCCGCGGCAATTACGCCCCCCAGCGCAAGCGAGCCGAACCAGACATAGCCCACGATCCCCATGATCACCGCAAAGGCAACACCGTTGATCAGGCCCACCAGCACCTCGCGTCGGATCACCCGCCAGACGTTCGATCCGGTCAGGTCTTTGGTGGCTAGCGCCCGCACCGCGACGGTGAGCGATTGCGTTCCGGCATTGCCTCCCATCGAAGCGACGATGGGCATCAACACCGCCAAAGCGACGATGGTGGCAATGGCGTTTTCAAACTGTGCAATGACAAGGCTTGCGAGGATCGACGTGATCAGGTTGACCAAGAGCCATGGAAACCGCCGCTTCGTTGTTTCGCGAACGCGGTCTGAAAGCGAGCTTTCGCTGTCCACACCAGCCAGACGCAGAACGTCTTCTTCGTGCTCTTCGTCAAGCACCGCCATCGCGTCGTCGATGGTGATGACCCCAACCAGCCGTTCGTTTTCATCGACCACCGGAGCCGAGATCAGGTGGTACTGGTTGAACGCGTAGGCGACATCACCTTCGTACTGCGTCACCGGGATGACGTGGAACGTGTCTTCGACCAGTGATTGCAACATCACTTCGCGGCGCGATCCCATCAGTTTGCCCAGCGTCACATTGCCGACTGGGCGGAGTCGTGGGTCGACCAGAACGACGTGGTAGAATTGTTCCGGCAGGTTGTCCGAATTGCGCAGGTAATCAATAGCTTCACCGACATTCCAATGCTCGGGCGCCATCACGACTTCGCGCTGCATCAGACGGCCGGCTGAATATTCCGGGAATGTCAGGGATTGCTCAACCGCGACCCTGTCGCTGTCTTCCAGCGCGTCGAGAATCGCGTCCTGCTGCGGCTGGTCCAAATCTTCGAGAAGATCGACAACATCGTCGCTGTCCAGCTCGCGTACCGCGTCGGCCAGCACCTGCGGTGACAGAATGCCGATCACTTCTTCGCGGATTGATTCGTCCAGTTCCGACAGGATGTCGCCGTCGAATTCCTTGTCGTAGAGTTTGATCAGACGCATCCGGTCGAAGGCGTTGATCTGTTCCAGAAGGTCGGCGATGTCAGCTGGGTGCAACGGGTCCATCAACTCGACAAGCTGATCGCGGTCTTCCCGGTCTACGGCATAGAGAATTTGCGCTACGGCCTTACGGCCAAGGCTGTAGGCGTCCTCGGTGTCTTCGACCTCGGGTGCCTCGATGGTTTGGTCGTCGCTCATCTTGCCCCCTCGCTGTGCGCTTTGTCACACCTTTACGCAATCGGCTCGGGAGAAAACAGAGCGTCCGCGTGATTTACCAACTCCGCTTCTAGAGATAGGTTCACAAAGCCAGTTTCGAAAAGAGTATTTCATGTCAGATATCACGCTTCACCTTGGCCAGACGCTCTGGTTCAGCGGCGATCCCACGATTGCTGGGCCGAATGTCGCGCATCACGACTCGCACGGGGGGATCGTAATACGGGACGGTTACGTTCTGGCGCGTGGCACGGCGCATGATCTGCGTCGCGAGTACCCGCAAGCGTTGGTCGAGGATCATGGGCAGGCGCTGATTCTGCCCGGCTTCATCGACGCCCATGTGCATTACCCCCAGACTGCGATGATCGCGAGCTGGGGCAAGCGGCTGATCGACTGGCTGAACACTTATACGTTCCCCGAAGAGATGCAGTTCGGGGATGCAGGATATGCGACCGAGATCGCCGGGAGATATCTCGATTTGGCGCTGTCGCATGGCACGACGACGATGTGCAGCTATTGCACGATCCACCCTCAAAGCGTGGACGCCTATTTCATGGCAGCGGACGCGCGTGGGATGCGGGTGTTGGGCGGCAAGACCTGTATGGACCGCAATGCGCCTGACGGGCTGCTGGATACTGCGCAATTGGCCTATGAGGACAGTAAGGCGCTGCTGAACCGATGGCACGGGAAGGGTAGGGCCTCTTACGTCATCACGCCGCGATTCTCGCCGACCTCGACGCCGGAGCAATTGTCCGCGTTGGGTGCTTTGTGGGCCGAGCATCCCGATTGCCTGATGCAGACTCATCTAAGCGAACAGACTGACGAGATCGCTTGGGTGCGGGGCTTGTTTCCGGAGGCGCGGGACTATCTGGATACTTACGAAACGCACGGCCTCTTGGGCGCAAACGGCCTTTACGGCCATGCGATCCATCTCGAACCCCGCGAGCGCGACCGCTTGCGCGAGGTGGGCGCGGCGTTGGTGCATTGTCCAACTTCCAACACCTTCATTGGATCGGGGCTCTTCGACATGGCGGGGCTGGTGGCTGAGGGCCAGCGCGTCGGGTTGGCCACGGATACTGGCGGTGGGTCGTCCTTTTCCATGCTTCGCACGATGGCGGCGGCCTATGAGGTGGCGCAATTGCGTGGGGTGGCTTTGCATCCCTCGGCGTTGCTGTGGCTCGCCACGGAAGGCTCGGCGCGGTCTTTGCAGATCGCGGATCGGGTTGGAACGCTGGCACCGGGGTCTGAGGCGGATTTCATCACGCTTGATTTGCGCTCAACACCCGCCATCGCCCAACGCAGCACTCGCGCGGCAGATATCTGGGAGGCGGTGTTCCCGACAATCATGATGGGGGACGACCGGGCGGTGTCCGGGGCTTGGGTGATGGGAGAGAAGCGGGCGTAACGGTTGCCAATCCGCGATGTGACGGAACCGTCAGAGTATGGCGGGCATCAGCACAACGCGGATGCCGCCAGTTCAACACCCCGAGGGCGACCGTCAGTTCTGACTACTGGCGCCGTTTCCTGAAGGACGCGTCGGGGGTGCCTGAAAAACAGGCCATGACGTGTGGGTAGGTCTCGGTCACGACATAGCCGTAGACGCTGTCTTGAACAAACCCGTTGCACTCATCAAGATCGCCGTATCCGGCAACATATTCCCAATCGTCGACAAACGTTCCGTCATATGTGCCACCCGGACCATCGGGACGTGTTCCTGACTTGAGACGGTAGCTGCTTTTTGCCTTACGGATCGTATCGCCGTCCGCGATATAGCTGCCAAAAATCGGAAAGCCGTCTGCCGCAAAACCGATCACCGGTGACGGAGCCGTCGCGTTGTCCTGTTCGAACAATGCCATTGGGTTGCCGTGGTAATGATAGGCGCCATTGGGCTGCGTATGGGCGTTATGTTCATCCGCGCCAAATCCGGCACTCGGTGCCATCGGATCATAGCGATAGGGTGCCGTCATGTCGTTGCAGCCGATCCGGCCATTGCCCACGCCAAAACACCCCGCCGCAAGCAGATCTAGCTTCACGCCGTTCAGGAAAACCGCGTTGTCAAATTGAAGGCTCAACGACGTTGGTTGGTTCGCAAGGGTGGGATTTGTGGGCACCAAATACACTTGGCTCTGTTCGGCAAGCGGCGTCACAAAGCGCCCGGACGCGTTGAAGTCGTGATTGGGGACGGCGTTTGATGTGATCGAGCAAGTGTCCCCATTGACGCTGATCACGACAGAGGCATCGAAATGTTTGGCGTTCTGAACATCTGTGACCTGTGCCGAGTAGGTGTCGACATAGGCTGAACAATTTGCAGAGCGATCCAAAAGAATGGTGTTTGTGAGGTCTTCATGCGCGCGCGCCGGATTACTGAAAACCGCAAATAATGACAGGCAACAGAGTGCCGTCGTCTGGATTGAAATGTTGAGTGTTTTGAAAAGTCTCGGTTTTTTGCCGATGTTCATGTTGTCCCTCTTTGTGCTGTGCGCATAGCGCTTGCGCTCTGGCGGTAGCCCTTTGGGCACCGTCCACAAAGTTAAAACGGGCGGCACGGCCTAATCCGTCGCGCCTTGGCAAAAAATATATCTCTCGGGGATTTTGCATGCAGCTGCCGGGGCTGGCCACACAAGAAAAAAGCCGCGTCGGGTTTCCCCAGCGCGGCTTTTTCTTCACTGTCCGTGTGAACAGAAGGCTTATTTGATTTTGCCTTCTTTGTACTCGACGTGCTTACGCGCGACGGGGTCGTACTTCCGAACAGACATCTTTTCCGTCATCGTCCGCGCGTTTTTCTTGGTCACATAGAAATGACCCGTTCCCGCAGACGAGTTCAGGCGGATTTTGATTGTGGTCGGCTTCGCCATGGGTCGTCTCCTGCACCGGGCAAAGGATGCCCGTAAATATCATCTTGAAGGCTGCCTTCTACCCGTGCGCACGACTGAGTCAACCCTTCTTGCGGGGTTCTTTGCGCAAACCGACAAGAAAAACGCGCGGAGGGCCTGTAAGCCGGATTCTGTCCCCCTCGGGTCTCCCCAAGGTTAGATGACCATTCCTCTGGGACCGATGTTGCCACCGGCCTCGTGCTGCCAACCCGGGGATCTGGGCTGAAGCGACCCTGCCGACGCGCGGCGCGATCCCCCTATTCGGCATTGCTCCCGGTGGGGCTTGCCATGCGGAGACTGTTGCCAGCCCCCCGGTGGGCTCTTACCCCACCGTTTCACCCTTACCCCGATCGAAATCGGGGCGGTCTGTTCTCTGTGGCGCTTTCCGTCAGGTTGCCCTGCCCGGGCGTTACCCGGCACCATTGCTTCAGGGAGTCCGGACTTTCCTCCCCCTTACAGGGGCGGCCATCCGGCCCTCCGCGCGAGATGTGGGGTAGGGCAAGCGCCAGTTGCGGTCAATCACCATGCGATCACGCCAAAGCCTGTTTTTCTTCTTTTCTGAAATATGCCGGGGGGTTTGGGGGGGAGACCCCCCAATCTATCGGATCGCTGTGCGCCGATCCGGTACGTTAACGCAGCACGTAAGGCTGGTGCAGCCACTCCCAGAGCGCGTCATTGGTCTCGTCCGGGGTTTCCAGTGTTGGCAGGTGACCTGCGTCGTCCAGCACTACCAGCCGCGCGTGCGGGATTAATTCCGCCATGAAGGTGTGTCGCTTGACCGGGCACAGGACATCATGTGCACCGCACAGCACCAGCGCGGGTTGGCGGATCTTGCGCAGGGTCGACTGCTGGTCGCGGCGGCGTTGCAATGCACGGGATTGGGCAATGAACACCTCGGGCCCCAACGTATGCGCCATGTCCATTACCGTTTGCAGCACGGCAGGGCGGTGCGGACCGGGGGCCAGGTAATTGGGTTTCAACTCGTCGCGCATCACCTCGGTGAGCTTGCCTGACTTCACCTTGACGATCTGCGGTTCGCGGTTGGCGGCCACAGGGGGTGTTTCGGCAAGGCAATTGGTGTCCATCAGCGCCACACGGGTCACCCGTTCGGGGGCGCGGCGCAAGAGCTCCATCGCCACGATGCCGCCCATGCTGAGACCCGCCAAAGCAAATTTCGCAGGTAGCAGCGGCAAGAGCCCAGACGCGATCTCTTCGATACGTTGACCCGAGGTGATTGGCGCAACCATGACCGGATGGGTGGCGGAAAAGGCCCGGATTTGCGGCTCGTACAGCCGCGCATCGCACATCATGCCGGGTAGAAAGACGACGGGTTCAATCATCGCTCAGAGGTGTCCCATCGGCGGCACGGCACCTTCTGTGCGCGCGGCAGCGATCCGACATGGAGTGTCATGATGCGCGTCATCGGCTCGGCCTCTTGGTCTGCACTGGTCTGTCGCGACACTAACAAATCATGCGCCGTGTGCCAGATGCTTCGAAGCATCTGGCAAAGCTTTTCGAAAAGCTTTGGCATCTCACCCCATCAAGCCGCGTGCCAAGGCATTCTGGCGCTCAACCATGCGTGGAAGGTCGATGCTGGTCACACGCCCGTCGCGCACAATCTGACGTCCTTCAACCAAAAGATGTTTCACCTGTGTCGGCCCCGCCAGAAGCAGCGCCGCGGGGTCCCAGCTGCCGGCGCTTTCTACACCGGTCACGTCCCAAATCGCGATGTCGGCGCGTTTGCCGATGGCGATCTGGCCGCAGTCCGTACGGCCTAAAACCTCGGCTCCGCCGCGTGTTGCGATGAAAAGTGCCTCGCGTGCGCTCATGGCGTTGGCCCCGTTGGCGACCCGTTGTAGCAACATGGCTTGCCGCGCCTCAGCCACCAGATTGCCCGCATCGTTGCTGGCCGATCCGTCGACCCCCAGACCGACAGGCACGCCTGCATCCCGCATGGCGCGTACGGGCGCGATGCCGGACCCCAGTCGGCAGTTGGAACAAGGGCAATGCGCAACCCCGGTGCGGGATTTGGCAAAGAGGTCAATCTCTTGTCCATCGAGTTTCACGCAATGCGCATGCCAGACATCGGGGCCAGTCCAGCCAAGGTCTTCGGCATATTGGCCGGGGCGGCAGCCGAATTTTTCCAGACTGTAGGCAATGTCTTCGTCGTTTTCGGCCAGATGGGTGTGCAGCATTACCCCTTTGTCACGGGCCAGAAGGGCGGCATCGCGCATCAGTTCACGGCTGACCGAAAAGGGCGAGCAGGGCGCAACACCCACCCGCACCATCGCCCCTTCGCGGGGGTCGTGATGGGTGTCGATCACACGGATACAGTCTTCGAGGATCGCCGCCTCATCCTCGACCAGCGAATCCGGCGGCAGACCGCCATCGCTTTCGCCGATGCTCATCGCGCCACGCGTTGGGTGAAAGCGCATCCCGATTTCCTGTGCCGCTGCGATGGTGTCATCTAGCCGGGCACCGTTGGGATACAGGTAGAGATGGTCCGAGGTCAGGGTGCACCCCGACAGTGCGAGTTCCGCCAACCCGATCTGGGCCGAGGTGAACATCTCGTCGGGGCCAAAGCGCGACCAGATCGGGTAGAGCGTCTGCAACCAGCCAAAGAGCAGTGCATCCTGCCCACCGGGCACCGCACGAGTCAGGGTCTGGTAAAGGTGGTGATGGGTGTTCACCAGCCCCGGCGTTATCACACATCCCGAAGCGTCGATGGTTTCATCCGTGCTGTCCAGCCCGGTGCCGATGTCCGTGATGACACCGTGTTCGACGCGAATGTCTGCGTGTGCCAGTTCCGTTAGCGTGGCGTCCATTGTGACGACGGTGGTTGCGTTCTTAATCAGGATGGCCATGCCGTTCCCTCCACACAAAATGTGCCCTTTTCGGAGTAGATAACCCGCCGGGGCGACAGAAAAGGAGCGGAAGGACTCGCCCGGGCGGGATCAGATGTAACGCGAAAAGCTGCGTTTGTCAGCCATTGAGCAATGCGAGGGCGGCTGCGTGCAATTCGGGCGTGGCCGCTGCCAGCGCGGTGCCGCCGTCATGGGCAGGTGAGCCGTCCCATTGCGTGACCACGCCACCGGCTGCTTCGATGACGGCGATGGGGGCCTGAATGTCATAGGCGTTGAGCCCGGCTTCAATCACGAGGTCGATCTGCCCGGCGGCCAGAAGCGCATAGGCGTAGCAATCGCAGCCGTAGCGGGTCAGTTTGACTTCGCGGGCGACCTTTTGGAAGGCCGTTCGCTGATCCTGAGAGCCGATTTCAGGAAAGGTTGTGAACAGGATGGCGTCGGACAACGTGGTGGTGGATTTGGTGCCAAGTGGATTGGCGCGCCCTGGACCCGTCCAATTGCACCGCCCCAATCCGCCCATGAACCGTTCTCCGACATAGGGCTGGTCAATCATCCCCATGATCGGACCGGTGTCATCCGAAAGTGCGATCAAAACGCCCCAGGTTGGGGTGCCGCTGATAAAGGACCGGGTGCCGTCGATCGGGTCAAGTACCCAAGTCAGGCCGCTGGTACCTGACACGCTGCCGTGCTCTTCGCCAAGGATGCCATCATCTGGACGCAGATCCGCGAGCACGTCGCGCATCGCGGTTTCGGCCGCGCGGTCGGCGATGGTGACGGGATCGAACCCACCGGCAAGCTTGTTGTCAGCAGCCAGTCCAACCGAACGAAAATGCGGTAGGATTACCGCTCGGGCCGCATCGGCCATGCGTTCGGCCACTGACCAAAGGTCAGCGGCATCGTCCGAAGTGAATTCTGTCATGAAGTGCCTCCTGCAAGCAGCCCACCAAGGGCTACCTCAGGTGACTGGTCGGCTCAAGCGACGTCTGACAGGACGCGCGCAAGCTCGAAAAGGCGACGACGTTGGTTTTCGGGGATCGCGTAGTACGACCGGATCAAATCCAGCGCTTCCTTGTCACCCAAAAGATCGGCCGGGATCGACTCGGTCGACATGTTGGGCGCGTCTTTCTTTTCTGCGTCTTCGATACCTTCGAAGAAGAATGCGACCGGCACGTCCAACGCATCGGCGATATCCCAGAGGCGGGAAGCGCTGACGCGGTTCGCCCCGGTTTCGTATTTCTGAATCTGCTGGAATTTGATCCCGACTTTTTCAGCAAGCTGTTGCTGGGTCATACCCACCAGCCAGCGCCGATGCCGAACCCGCTTTCCCACATGTACGTCAACAGGATGTGCCATCTTGCTCCCTTTCGCCAAACGCAACGTTCGTCTTTTTCTGTCGGATAGGATGATAGGTTTTATTGCTTTAGCAAGCTTTAAGCAGAACAACCTATCCGATTATTGATGGCCGGACGCTATAGCATGGCAGGAATGAGGGCAAGAAAATTGGCGCACAGCATCAGGAAATGGTTAACAAAAGACAACGATTTGACCAATTTTCGGGTTTTGTTAGCGCAAACATTGATTGTGCCTCGTGACAGGCATGTTGGTGTAAGCCAAAGTCACATCATGAAAATTTAATATGGGAGCCCGCTTTGAAGGCATTCTTGGTCGAAAGTCATAACGCCGCACCTGAAATCCGAGAAGTGGCGGTTCCCGAACCTAATAAGGGTGAGATTCGAGTGCGAATCCATGCCTGCGGGTTGAATTTTGCCGATCTTTTGATGGTTAAAGGCACCTATCAGGACACGCCAGGGTTGCCGTTCGCTCTCGGAATGGAGGTGTCGGGCACCGTCGATGCTTTGGGTGAAGAGGTCGAGGGATTCGCTCTGGGGGACCGTGTGGCGGTGTTCGGAGGGCAGGGCGGGCTGGCCGAATACGGCTGTTTCGATGCGCGTCGGGCCGTGCATCTTCCGGATGCGATGTCGATGGTCGATGCGGCGGCATTTCAAATTGCCTACGGCACCAGCCATTTGGCGCTTGAACACCGGGCTCGGTTGCAGCCCGGCGAAACCTTGCTGGTGCTGGGTGCGGCCGGTGGGGTCGGGTTAACGGCAGTAGAAATCGGCAAGCTGATGGGGGCAAAAGTCGTGGCCTGCGCGCGCGGCGCGGCCAAACTTGAAGCGGCCAAGGCGGCAGGCGCGGATCACCTGATCGACGCCGAAACCCAAGACATCCGAGCCGAGATGAAAACGCTGGGCGGGGCCGATGTGGTTTATGATCCGGTTGGTGGCGAACAGTTCATGGCGGCCTTCCGATCTTGCAAACCAGAGGCGCGGCTGTTGCCAATTGGGTTTGCCAGCGGAGAGGTGCCGCAGATCAAATCGAACCATTTGCTGGTCAAGAACCTGTCGGTGCTGGGGGTGTATTGGGGCGGCTACCTTCAGTTTCGACCCGATGTGGTGACTGGCAGCCTAGCGACTCTGATGGACTGGTATTGCAATGGTCGGCTGAAGCCGCATGTCAGCCATGTTCTTGCGTTAGAGGCGGCGGCTGAAGGGCTGGAGCTTTTGCGCAGCCGGGCCTCAACCGGCAAGGTTGTGATCACCATTGCCGAGTAGCGTATCACATGACGCTTGGGTGCGGTTTTGGTGCCGCGTCCAAGGCCCTTCGCAGGCCATTACTCTGCCGCGCGAAGATCGACGCCCGAGATCGCCGCGAATTCCCGTCGCAAAAGATCGCAAAGCGGTTCAATGATCTGCGGTCGGGCCGTGCCGCGATAAAGCGCCACCGATTGGTGTCCAAGATCTGGCAGGTTTGCATTGGACGGGATCGCTTCGAACTGAGGCGGTTCGTGTCCTTCGAGCACCGAGGTCACCGCAAGATCGGCGCTCACCGCCACTTCGATGGCCCGGTCGCTGTCAGAAGTCAGAACCAGGTCCCATTTCTCGCCGGTTTTTTCCAAGGTTCCCAGCGCCACGGGCCGGAATGAACAATGGTTGCAGAACGCGACGGGAAGCGGCGACACTTTCCAGGCTTGGCCGCCCGGCGCGCCATACCAACGCAAAGGGACTTCCATAAGAACCTCTGCGGCACCGTCGGGTTTGGTTTCCGTGGTGAGGATCACATCCACCTCGCCACGGGCAAACCGTTCCTTGAGATCGCTGGAGTAGGAACTGTGCAGTTGTACCTTCACGCGGGGAAAATCGCGCTGCATCGCCTTCATCACATTGGGAATTGCGGGGTATATGATGTCATGCGGCACGCCTAGGATGATTTCGCCCTCCCAGACCGTGTTGGTTAGCTTACCATACACCTCGTCATTCAAATCAACGATCCGCCGCGCGTAGGTCAAAAGTTGCTCTCCGGCCGATGTCAACGAGACACCGCGCCCTTGTCGGTCCAGCAGGGTCAGGCCGAGGCTTTCCTCGAGCCGTTTGATCTGCATCGACACTGCCGACTGTGTCAGGTTGAGAAAAGACGCGGCCCGTGTGACGCCCCCGGCATCAGCGACTGCGATGAATGAGCGGAGCGTCGTGATGTCGAGGTTTCTCATATATCACAATCCATGATGGTTGAGTTTAATAACATTCGTTTCACAAATGATGATAGCAGGGCCATATACATCAGGCAACACGATGATTGATGCTCAATGCATCACAAAATGGAAAGGAAACGACATGCAAAGTTTGGTGAATTCCGGTCTGGGCCGCGCAACTTTGTCCACCCCCCGCCGTGGCCTGTTGGCACGTATCTCGAATGCCATGGCGCTGCATCGCTCGCGTGCGCGTCTGGCGTCGCTGGATGCCCATCTTCTTGATGATATCGGTCTGGATCGTTCCACAGCCGACGCCGAGGCGAACCGCCCCCTTTGGGACGCACCGGCCTCATGGACCAAGTGATCACAGACGGTCCGGCACATATTCTGCCTAAAAATCTATATTCCATGCACTTTTTGACGGTTGGAATGTGCCGGACTGCTTGAATTATCGACCCGAAGCCCCGATATTCTGTTCATCTGCCCCCGCAGGTGCGGCGGGCATCCATTTTGTTTCGGAGGGATGAATGGCTGAGTATAACACAATCCGGACGACCGGCGTTGCTGGCGCCCGTGCCGCCCAGATTGATGAAGGTCTGCGCGCGCATATGAATAAGGTGTATGGCACCATGTCGATTGGCATGTTGCTGACCTTTGCTGTCGCTTGGGCAGTCGGCACAAGCCCGAACTTGCTCGCGGTCTTCCGTGACCCGGCAACGCTGCAGCCGAACATCCTCGGCTGGATTGTCATGTTCGCTCCGCTGGGCATGGTTTTCTTGTTTGGCGCTGCGATCAACAAACTGTCGGCGGCAGGCGCACAGACGTTCTTCTACGTCTTCGCATCCGTCATGGGCCTGAGCCTTGCATGGATCTTTGTCGCATTCACGGGCGTGTCGATCGCACAGATCTTCCTTGTGACGTCGATCGCCTTTGCGGGTCTGTCGCTTTATGGTTACACCACAAAGAAAGACATTTCCGGCTGGGGCACGTTCCTGATCATGGGTGTGATCGGTCTGGTCGTGGCATCCATCGTCAACATCTTCCTCGGTTCGCCCGCGATCATGTTCGCGATTTCGATCCTCGGTGTGCTGATCTTCGCGGGTCTGACCGCTTACGACACGCAGAACATCAAGAACACCTATCTCCAGCACGCCGCGCACGGCGACAGCGAGTGGATGGCGAAGTCGGGCATCATGGGCGCGTTGAGCCTGTACCTGAACTTCATCAACATGTTCATGTTCTTGCTGCAACTTTTCGGCAACCGCGAATAAGCGACGCCGCTCTCCAAGATGATAAGGCCGGTCACATGACCGGCCTTTTTTTGTGTCTTCCGCTGACGGTCTCGCACAGTCGCGCCCTACCAGAATTTTATGGTGCGACCCTAGAAACTTCGTACGAAGTTTCTGTGCAAGTCGTTAAAGCTTCATGAAAAGCTTAGGTCTGTGCCTGATGTCGGGGGCGCCCGGACTCGTAAAAGTTGGCATTGCCCTCAGACGCCGACCTCGGGTCCAAGGCACATCATCGGATCATCGTTCTGTTGCGCCTCGTATAGCGTCGTCGCGTTCGGGTCATTTTCGAAAATCGCCCGCAATCCGTTCGCTTCTTGGAAAAACGACCAGCATTGGGGTGCCGGGTTGTCCTCGTAGACAAAGCAGATCATGCCCTGATCTTCATACCAGACTCCGTCTTTGCATTCACCATCGAGGAATGACCACCGCACGCGCCGATCGTCCAGATATTCCTCGACCCCGTAAGCCTGACCGTTCTGTCCGAAATAGAGTGTTTTGCCTTCAACATAGGACTCGAACTGTGCGCCGTTCATCGGCTCGGCGGCAAAACAAGGCATGGCCAGAAAGGCTGCCAACATGGCTGATCGGAATGTCTCTCTCATGGAAGAAGCCTAGCCAAGACAGGCCCCCGGTACAAATGACATCGGCGTAAGATTTCCGAAATTCCACATAGGTTGCCCATGCACGCCGACGGCAAGGCGGTTGGATCGCGTTTAGCGTCGTTTTCAGGCTCGTGACGATGTCGCGCTTGTGCGAGTTTGCCGCCAGACGCGAACAAAGGACGACCCCGATGGCATTGGACGAACGCAAAGGTGTTTGGAAATCCGGACGCGGTAAAGGCCGCAAGACGCCCAAGGGCCGTCAATACACCGACGCGGCTTTGGCCGAGGTCCAGACGTTGCTGGGTGACCGTCCGCGTCGCCGCGACCTGCTGATTGAGTTCCTTCATCTTGTGCAGGACGAATATGGCCATCTGAGCGCGGCACATCTGCGGGCTTTGGCGGAAGAGATGCGTCTGAGTATGGCCGAGGTCTACGAGGTCGCCACCTTCTACGCGCATTTTGATGTGGTGAAAGAAGGCGAAGCCCCGCCGCCCGCGCTGACCATCCGGGTCTGCGATTCGCTCTCTTGCGAACTTGCGGGTGCGCAGGCCTTGCAGCAGGCACTGGAAGACGGGCTTGCCCCGGCAGAGGTGCGCGTTGTTCGCGCCCCCTGTATGGGCCGTTGCGACACCGCCCCCGTACTGGAATTGGGCCACAACCATATCGATCACGCGACCCCTGAAAAAGTACAGGCCGCCATTGCGGCGGGGGACACCCACGCGCACATCCCGGACTATCAGGATTTGAACGCATATTTGAAAACAGGCGGGTATTCCTCGCTGACCCAATTGCGCGCCAATGGCAATTGGGAAGACGTACAGGATCAAATGCTGGCCTCCGGCCTTCGCGGCCTTGGCGGGGCAGGCTTTCCGTCTGGCAAGAAATGGGGCTTCGTGCGCGCCAATCCCGGCCCGCGCTATCTGGCCGTCAATGGCGACGAAGGTGAACCCGGAACGTTCAAGGACCGCTTCTACCTCGAACGCGTGCCGCATATCTTCCTCGAAGGTATGCTGATCGCCGCATGGGCGATCGAGGCCGAGACCTGCTTCATCTACATGCGCGACGAATATCCTGCGGTTCTGGACATCCTGCGCCGCGAAATTGCAGCTTTGGAAGCAACCGGCATGGTTGCCCCGGGCTATATCGACCTGCGGCGCGGGGCAGGGGCTTATATCTGTGGCGAAGAATCCGCGATGATCGAATCTATCGAAGGCAAACGCGGTATGCCCCGCCACCGCCCGCCATTCGTGGCTCAGGTGGGCCTCTTCGACCGCCCCACTTTGGTGCATAACATCGAAACCCTTTACTGGGTCGCCCGTGTATGCCGCGAAGGGCCGGAATGCCTGAACACAACTGAAAAGAACGGCCGCAAGGGCCTGCGCTCCTACTCGGTGTCAGGCCGTGTCGCCAATCCCGGCGTCTATCTGCTCCCCGCAGGTAGCACGATCGTCGATATCCTCGATGCAGCAGGCGGTATGGCCGACGGGCACAGCTTCAAGGCCTACCAACCGGGTGGGCCATCCTCGGGCATCCTGCCCGCTTCAATGAATGACATTCCGCTCGACTTCGACACGCTTCAACCACATGGGTCCTTCATCGGGTCAGCCGCCGTGGTTGTTCTGTCCGACAAAGACAGCGCCCGCGATGCCGCGCTCAACATGCTGCGCTTCTTCGAGGATGAATCCTGTGGCCAGTGCACCCCTTGTCGCGTGGGCTGCGAAAAGGCGGTCAAGCTGATGCAGGCCGATCACTGGAACCAGCCGCTGCTCGAAGAACTTTGCACCGCGATGGCTGATGCGTCGATCTGCGGGTTGGGGCAGGCGGCGCCGAACCCCATCCGTCTGACGATGAAGCATTTCCCAGACGAGGTCTGAGCCTTCCATCTTGCCCGGATAAGGACTAGGTGAAAGGGGAACGACCCAGACACGGACGGTCCCTATGTCCTTTTTCGGCAAGCTGAAATCAAAGCTCTTCAAATCTTCGTCCAAGCTGGACGAAGGGTTGGACGCCATCGTCTCGGACGGTGGTGAGGCAACTCCAACCCCCGAAGCGCCACCGCCCAGCGACCCGACGCCGCCGTCTGCGCCAGAGCCGCAAACGCCTCCGCTGGTTGTGCCCGAAGCTCCGACCCCGGAAGAGGTGCCAGAACCCGGTCTTCCGGAACCGCCCGTGCCGGTCGAGGAACCTCAACCTGATCTCCCCGAACCCGATCTGCCCGGGCCCGAGCCAGAGGTCCCACAACCCGACCTACTGCCGGACACCCAGCCGACGCCCAGCCCGGATGTGCCCGCACCTGCACCCACCCCGGTCAGCCCACCACCTGCACCGGTAGAAGCCCCGCCGCCCAGCGACCCGGTCCCCGACCCCCCACGGCCAACACCCCCGTCCCCCCCCACCGAGGTGCCGGTGCAGTCCGTCGGTTTGGTCGAAGACACCCCGGCAAAAGATGCCAAAAAGCCCGGCTTTCTTGGTCGCCTGCTGGGTCGTACAGCAGCTCCCACCGAAATCCGGCGCGAGTTGGACGACGAGATGTTGGAACAGCTCGAAGAGCTGCTGATCCAAGCCGATATGGGCGTCGATACCTCTCTGCGTGTCACCGCCAACATCGCCGAAGGCCGCTATGGCAAGAAACTAAGCGTGCGCGAAATCAAGGAACTGCTTGCGGGTGAAGTGGCCCGCATCATGGAGCCGGTCGCCAAACCGATGCCGCTCTACCCGACCAAACCGCAGGTTGTGCTGGTTGTGGGTGTCAATGGCTCGGGCAAGACTACGACCATCGGTAAACTCGCCAGTCAGTTCCGTGCGGCTGGCAAAAAGGTAGTGATTGCGGCTGGCGACACGTTCCGCGCTGCTGCAGTTGAACAATTGCAGGTCTGGGGCGACCGCGCCGGGGTTCCGGTTCTTACGGCTCCCGAAGGCTCGGATCCCGCCAGCCTTGCTTTCGATGCCATGACCAAAGCACAGGCCGACGGTGCGGATCTATTGATGATCGATACTGCAGGTCGCTTGCAAAATCGTCAGGACTTAATGGAGGAACTGGCCAAGATCGTTCGCGTGATCCGCAAGAAAGATCCCGACGCGCCCCACAACACGCTGCTGGTGCTCGATGCCACCACTGGCCAGAATGCGTTGAGCCAGGTTGAAACCTTCCAGAAGCTTGCGGATGTCTCCGGCCTCGTAATGACCAAATTGGATGGCACGGCCAAGGGCGGTGTGCTGGTGGCGCTGGCTGACAAGTTCGGTCTGCCGATCCATGCCATCGGCGTCGGAGAACAGATCGACGATTTGCAGCCCTTCGATCCCGAGGAATTCGCCGCAGCCCTGACGGGGCTTGCCACCGAATGATCCCTTCTTCGGTTTTCAAATATCCCGGGGTGAGGTGCGTAGCGCCGAGGGGCAGCGCCCCTGAGACGGATTTTACAAAATCCGTCCACCACCCATGATCAGTGACTGGCTTGTCTCCATCGAAGGCACCGAAGCTGGAAAGCAACTTGCGCTCTGGTTGGCGCTTTTGGCTGCGGTGCTTCACGCCGCTTTCGGCGCGTTGCAAAAGGGAAAACACGATCCGTGGATGTCCCGAGGGGCGATTGATATCAGCTACGGGTTGATGGCCGCGCCCTTTGCGCTGTTCGTTGTGCCTTGGCCAGAGCCGCATATGTGGCCGATCTTTCTCGGCGCGTTCATCATCCACCTGGGCTACAAGCTTTTGCAGGCGCAGGCCTATACCAAAGGCGCGTTTACTGTTGTCTATCCGGTGGTGCGTGGCACCGGGCCGCTTTTTGCTGTCATCGGTGCGTATCTGATTTTTGGAGAGGTCTTTTCCGTCACGCAATGGCTGGGACTTGCGGTGTTGCTCGCGGGTATCTTTGGCCTTGCGGTATACAACCTGATCTTTCTCCAGACGGCTCGCGACACGCTGCCGGTGGCGCTGGCACTTGCCGTCGCCACAGGGCTTTTCGTGGCGCTCTACACAACCTATGACGCGTACGGCATCCGCGCCACCGCCAACCCGTTCACCTTCCTTGCGTGGTTCTTCATGATCGACGGCATCGCCATGCCGATCATCGCGGCTTTTCGTTATCGCAACATGACCCACAAACCTGCGCTTGGCCCGCTGGCTGTCAGAGGTGTGATCGGCGGATTGGTGGCTTTTTTGAGTTTCGGCTCCATCATGGTAGCCACACGCCTTGACCAGGTGGGCGAAGCGGCGGTGCTGCGCGAAACATCGACCGTCTTTGCCGCGATCATCGGTTGGGTGTTCCTGAAGGAAACCGTGGGTCCGCGGAGGATTGCACTCATGGCCCTGATCGCGTTAGGGGCTGTCATCGTGGAATTCGGAGGCTGAGTTTTGGCAGAACGGCATGTCCCTCAATGGGTGAAAACGGCATTGGAACTGGGCCCGGTACTGGGGTTCCTCTTGGCGTATTTCTGGTTTCAGGACGATATTTTTACGGTAGGCGGGCAGGAATACAGTGCTTTTGTTGCCGTAACAGCTGTGTTCGTTCCGGTTTTGCTCGCCTCCATGGCGGCAATCTGGTGGCTGACCGGAACCATCGGGCGCATGCAGGTCTTCACCGCAGTGGTGTTGATCGTCATGGGCGGGCTGACCGTGTGGTTCAACGATGATCGCTTCGTCAAGCTGAAGCCAACGCTGATCTATGGTGCATTCGGCGCTATCCTTGGCGTGGGGCTGCTCTTAGGTCGGTCTTGGCTGCGCTATGTGATGGAAGAACTGATGCCTTTGCAGGATGAAGGTTGGATGCAACTGACGCGCCGCGTCACTGGGTTCTTTTTCGCGATGGCAGTGCTGAACGTTGCGATATGGCAGTACATGTCGGAACAGACATTCGTTCTTTGGGACACCGTTGGGCAAATGGCGGCGACATTTGCTTTCTTCATCGCCCAAGCCGGGCTGCTTCAGAAATACAGCACTGACGAAGAAGACTAGGCGCGACGCAACTTTGATGCCGCGTGAGCTCAGCCCCGTCGGTCGATCTTGGTCGACAGGTGAATGAAGCTTTCTGAACTCTGAACCCCCTTTGACTCGGCGATGTCGTCCAGCGTTAGGTCCAGATCCTGCGTTGTTTTTGCGCTGATTTCGACCACCAGGTCGACCCGTCCTGACACGGTGAAAACTGCCTCAACATTCGGCAGCGCGCGCAGCCTAGACAGAACCGCAGGCCCCGTGCGCGGTGCAATTGAAACCAACGCGGTGGCGCGGATCGGTGCCGCCAGCGCATCGCCGCTGCGCAGCGTGAAACCAGCGATCACACCCTTTTCAAGCAACCGGTCGATGCGCGTCTGCACAGTGGTGCGCGCCAATCCCAGCTTGCGGGCAAGTTCCGCCACCGGCATCCGCGCATCACGGCGCAGAAAGGCGATCAAGGCAGTATCTGTTTTGTCGATCTGTAAGCTCATTCCGTCAATCTGTATGGAAAAAAGTCCGATTCGCAAGAACTGCCGACACGAACCGACGGGAAGCGGACGCAGACTGTAGGAAACAGAACCACATGAGGCGGTCATGGTTGCAGGGGCACAAGACATCACACAGGCGCGGTACGACCGGGCGCGCATCGCGGCGCTGATCGGGGACAGACAGCCGGAC
Source organism: uncultured Marivita sp. (assembly GCA_947503115.1). GTDB lineage: Bacteria > Pseudomonadota > Alphaproteobacteria > Rhodobacterales > Rhodobacteraceae > Marivita. The sequence goes on along the minus strand of CANNCS010000035.1, from coordinate 7,337 downwards.
GATCCGCTGGCGATCCTACGTCCGCAGGTGTTGCAGCGCACGGCACATAGTTTTTTGCGCGGGTTTCCCGGTCAGGTCAGCTACGCGGTCAAGGCCAATCCCGCGCTCGACATTCTGCACAGCTTGGTTGGCGCCGGGGTCAGCACGTTCGACGTGGCCTCTATCGCTGAAATGCATGCGGCTCGTCAGGCGATGCCCAACGCGCGGCTGCATTACCACAACCCTGTGCGGTCGCTGTCCGAGATCGCTCAAGCCAAGGCGCTGGGCATCGCCTCGTGGTCCGTGGACCGGATGTCGGAGTTGGACAAGCTGGGGCAGCTTGACCCCAACACACAAGTGGCCGTGCGACTGTCGTTGAAACGGGGGGGCGGTGCGTATGATTTCGGCAGCAAGTTCGGTGCTGCGCCTGATGTCGCCACCGATCTATTGCGCGCCGTTGTGGCGCGCGGCATGACCCCGGCGCTGACCTTTCATCCCGGAACCCAATGTACCGATCCAGCCAGTTGGTCTGATTACATCGCCGCCTGCGCTTTGGTCGCGGATCGCGCAGGGGCGCGGCTTGCCGCACTGAATGTCGGTGGTGGGTTTCCGGCTCTTCCGCGCGGCGGCAAAACCCTGCGACAGCGGCTGTTCGACACCATCAAATCAGCAACCAAAGCAAATTTCCCGGATCATCCGCCGATGCTTTGGTGTGAACCCGGCCGCGCTATGGTGGCCGATGCAATGTGGCTTTTGCTGCGGGTCAAAGCGCGGGGCGACGGGGTGCTGACACTGAATGATGGTTTGTATGGTGCATTGGGCGAATGGCGAGACATGCCGGTGCCCGCGCGCCAGACCGCGTTGACCCCGCAGGGAAATCCTGTCGTCGGAAGGCCCAACCCGTTCACCATTTTCGGCCCCACATGTGACAGCCTCGACCGGGTGCCGGACCCTTGGATGTTGCCGGCCGGGATCGCGGATGGTGACTACATCCTGATCAGTGGGGCAGGCGCCTACAGCCTTGCCTTGGTCACACCGTTCAACGGATACGGAACACGTGACGTGCTGAACCTTGATTCCATGGTCGAACCTGCTGGACAGTGCCGCCTCGCAGGCTAGTGTCCCTGCCGAAAGACCTAGGTCACACGCGCGAGGGAAACATGGATAAATTTGGCAAGTCGCAACCGGTCAAGCGGGTCGAGGATGTGCGGTTTCTCAATGGGACGGGGCGCTATGTCGATGACATCGCCCCAGAAGGCGCGCTGCGTGGTTACGTATTCCGGTCATCGGTTGCACATGCCGAAATTGACACGATTGATGTGACCGACGCGCGTGAAGTGCCGGGGGTACATCTTGTTCTGACGGCAGCCGATCTGGCCAAGGCGGGATTTACGCAAGGCATGTGGGGCACCACGGTGCCAAATCGCGACGGGTCAATGGGCGCATCACCATTTCGCCCGATCCTTGCCACCGGCTCAGTGCGGTATGTGGGCGAAGCGCTGGCCTTTATCGTCGCAGACAGCCTCGAAGCGGCGCGGGACGCGGCGGAACTGATCTCATTCGAATACACCGACAAACCCGTGCATCTTGGCCTCTCTTCGGGTGGTGAGGCACTGCACGCCGATGTAACGCAAAACGTTGCCTTTGATTGGGGTATGGGCGACGAAGCCGCAACCGAAGCGGCGTTCCAGGCTGCACACCGTACCGTCAGCCTTGATGTCGAGGACAACCGTATCATCGTCAACGCGATGGAGCCGCGCGGCTGCTATGCCGAGCTGGAAGGCGACCGCCTGCATTTTGCGGTCAACGCCCAAGGGGTGTGGGAGCACAAGAAACACATCGCCCGTGTTCTGAACATGGCCGAAGAGGACATCCGCGTTACCAACCCTGATACTGGCGGCGGCTTTGGGATGAAAGCGATGCCGCATCCCGAAAACTTCCTGACTGCCATTGCCTGCAAGATGCTGGGTAAGCCAGTGCGCTGGATGTCCGAACGGACCGAAGGGATGCTGTCCGACAATGCCGGCCGCGACCTGCGTCACACCGCCGAGCTGGCGTTCGACGAAAACAACCGCATCACCGCCTACCGTGTGCAAACGGTTGCCAATATGGGGGCCTATAACTCGCATTTCGCACAGGCGATCCAGACCAGTTTGTTTTCCAAGGTGCTGATGGGCGTCTATGACGTGCAGACGTCGTGGTTGCAGGTCGAAGGTGTCTATACCAACACCACGCCCGTCGATGCCTATCGTGGCGCGGGGCGGCCCGAGGCGATTTACTTGCTGGAACGCGTGATCGACCGCGCAGCACGCGAGCTTGGCCTTGATCCGTGGGAATTGCGCCGCATCAACTTCATCAAACCGCACCAGTTTCCCTATAAGACAACGACGGGCGAAACCTATGACGTGGGCGACTTCGAACGCGTTCTGTCCCGAGTAGAAGGCTTTGCAGACCGCGCCGGGTTCGACGCCCGCCGCGCCGCGTCCGAAGCCGAAGGCAAACTGCGTGGGTTGGGGCTTTGCTATTACATCGAGAGCATTCTTGGTGCGCCGGTTGAGGATGTGAAAGTCACCTTTGACGACGATGGCGGCGCGTCGATCTATGTCGGTACGCAGTCGAACGGGCAGGGGCACGAGACCGTGTTTACACAGTTCCTTTCCGATCAGACCGGTATCCCGGCCCACATGATCCGCTTTGTTCAGGGCGACAGTGATCTGATCGCGCGGGGCGGTGGCACGGGTGGTTCGCGCTCGGTCACGATCCAGAACACCGCCACTCTGGCAGCGGTGGATAAGATCATCACCGCCTTCACTGCGTTCCTTGCTGATCAGCAGGGCGTCGATGAGGGTAACATCAGCTTTGATGACGAACAGTTCCGCGTCGGGACATCGAACGTCTCGCCAACCATGCTCGAAGTGGCGCAGATGGCGCGCGAGGCTGGGCGCACGGACTTGCTGACCTTTGATGCTACGATCACGCTAGACGCCCGCAGCTTCCCGAATGGTGCGCATGTGGCCGAGGTCGAGATCGACCCGGAAACAGGTCATGTGACCGTCGATCGCTACACGGTAGTTGATGATTTCGGCAACCTTATCAACCCGATGTTGGCCGAAGGTCAGGTGCATGGCGGGGTGGCGCAGGGGCTTGGTCAGGCGCTGACCGAGCGGGTGGTCTATGACGAGGACGGGCAGCTCCTCACGGCAACGTTCATGGACTATGCGATGCCGCGCGCCGATGATCTTCCCATGATTGGATTTACAACCGAAGCGACGCCATCGGTCACCAACCCGATGGGCATGAAGGGCTGCGGCGAGGCGGGCACCGTCGGCGCTTTGGCTGCGGTTGCCAACGCAGTGCAGGACGCGATGTGGTCGCGTGGCGTGCGTCAGGCCGACATGCCGTTCACGCCGCAGCGGGTCTGGGGCATGTTACAGGATGCGCGCATCGCGGCTGAGTGAAAAAATATTAGGCTGGTTCCGCGGTACGTTTACTGCGGGCCAGTCCAAAGTTGCGGCACGCCGGGGCCCACGGGATCATGTCATCATACTTGATGGCACATTGGGATCGCTTCGACCGGGTCAGGAAACCAACGCCGGATGCCTATATCGCCTTCTGCAAGACGTCGGAGGTGATTTGTCGGTATACTATGAATCCGGTCTACAATGGTCCGACTGGCGCAGCGCGTCTGATATCGCCATTGGGCGTGGCATAAACCGCCAGATCTGTCGCGCCTACGGGTTTCTTGCCTCGCGCTACCAGCCGGGAGATCGGATCTTTTTCTTTGGGTATTCCCGTGGCGCCTATGCCGTGAGGTCACTGGCCGGGGTCATCGACACGATTGGCCTGTTACGCGCCGAGAACGCCACCGAACGCAATGTCCGGCAGGCCTATCGCCTTTATCGCTATCCCGCAGATCCAGACACGGTTCGTGCTTTTGTGCAGCGATTTTGCCATGACGCCCCGGTGATTTCGGTGGTGGGTGTCTGGGACACAGTCAAGGCATTGGGGGTGCGATTGCCGGTGCTCTGGCGGTTCACCAATGACAAACACGCGTTCCATAACGACCAACTTGGCCCATCGATTCAACATGGATTTCAGGCGCTGGCCTATCACGAACGCCGCATGGCCTATGAACCGGTCTTGTGGTTCTGTCCGCCGGGGTGGACTGGCCATGTCGAACAGGTCTGGTTCAAAGGCGTTCACGGCGACATTGGCGGGCAATTGCGGGGACACGAAGAGGCGCGCCCGCTGGCGAATATCCCTTTGGTCTGGATGCTTGATCGGGCAGAAGCCGTGGGGCTACCTTTGCCCGAGGGGTGGCGTCAGCGGTTTCCGCAGAACGTGCACGCGCCGTCTTCGGGTAATTGGAAGGGCTGGGGCAAGCTGTTTCTATATCGGCGTGCGCGCCGTGTTGGAGACGACCCATCGGAGCGGATACACGAAACGCTGCATGTCACGCAGCCAGAGGCTGTACCCGAGCCGCTTGTGCCCTGACTTCTAACGAATATGTGACCAAACCTCTCGGTTTCTCCCTTTAAACCGCGATAATCGTGCCTACCTCACACGAGAGGTGCGTAGGAGTGGAACACCCGCAGCACCTTCACTGTCCCTCGTTCCAACACTTGCGCCCAAGGTTTCCTTGGGCGCTTTTTCTTTGTGACATGACAGGCTAGTAAAGACCTCATGAACTATTCCGATGATTTTCTGCGCAAGGTCCTGAAACGGACCAAAACCGTCGCCGTGGTGGGGGTGTCTTTGAACCCGGTGCGTCCGTCTTATTATGTCGCGCGCTATCTGTCGCTTAAGGGCTTCACGGTTATTCCGGTCAATCCCGGCCACGCGGGCAAGCGATTGTTCGGGGCGGAGGTTAAGGCCGCCTTGTCAGAGATCGACGCCAAGGTCGACATGGTAGACATCTTCCGTCGGTCCGAGGCGGTGCCTCCAATCGTGGACGACGCGTTGGAGCTGTTCCCAGACTTGAAGACCATCTGGATGCAGATCGGTGTCGAGCATGCCGAAGCCGCCGCCAAGGCCGAGGCGCGGGGCATGGACGTAGTGATGAACCGCTGCCCTAAAATCGAATATCAACGGCTGTTTGGCGAGCTGCGCATGGGCGGGTTCAACACCGGGATTATTTCGTCCAAGCTATGAAGCACGTGCACGATGCGCCCACGCATCGTGGCGTTTCCGGTGCTGGAAACGCTTGGGGTCGTCCGTTGGTGCGCCATTAGTTCAAGCCCAATGGACGACGCCCCAAACCCCGAGGTATTTGAAAAAACGAAGAAGATCAGGAGCGGGACGCTTTTTCCTGCAAGCCGGATTGCGCCTGACGGCGGGCCAATTCGGCCATCACATCGGCCAGTGCCACATCGCGGGATTTCAGCATGACCAGCAGGTGAAACAGCACGTCCGCCGCTTCCGAGGTCAGCCGTTCCCGGTCGCCCTTGATTGCTTCGATGATGGCCTCGATGGATTCTTCGCCGAATTTCTCGGCGCATTTTTCGGGGCCTTTGGCCAGAAGTTTGGCCGTCCAGCTTTCGTCGGCGGATGCATCTGCGCGCGCCGCGACGATCTGTTCAAGCTCTTCCAGTGTCATGTCAGCCTCACCGGGATTCCGGCGGCGGCCATGTGGGCCTTGGCCTCGCCAATCGTGTATTCTTCGAAATGGAAGATCGACGCCGCCAGCACTGCGCTGGCCCCCCCTTCGGTGACACCTTCTACAAGGTGATCCAGCGTGCCGACGCCGCCGCTCGCGATCACGGGGACATCGACAGCATCAGAAATCGCGCGGGTGAGCGGCAGATTGAATCCTGCCTTGGTTCCGTCGCGGTCCATGGATGTAAGCAGGATTTCCCCAGCGCCCTTTGCGACAACGGTCTTGGCGAATTCCACGGCGTCGATGCCGGTGGATTTGCGCCCTCCATGGGTGAAAATTTCCCATTTTCCGGGGCTGACGGTCTTCGCGTCGATGGCGACCACGATGCACTGGCTGCCGAACTGATCGGCCGCTTCGGCCACCACATCCGGGTTGGCAACAGCCGCGGAATTGAACGACACCTTGTCCGCCCCGGCCAACAGCAGCGCACGCACATCCGCCACAGTGCGTACCCCGCCGCCCACGGTCAGGGGGATGAAGCATTGCTCGGCAGTGCGCGTCACCACGTCGAACATCGTGCCGCGGTTTTCATGGGTTGCATGGATGTCGAGAAAGCAGATCTCGTCTGCTCCTGCTGCGTCATAGGCGCGGGCGGCGTCCACCGGATCACCGGCGTCGCGCAGATCGACGAAATTGACGCCCTTGACCACACGGCCATCGGCGACATCGAGACAGGGAATGATGCGGGTCTTCAACATGGTCCTTCGCGTACCCCGAAGATCGCCGCTTGTGAAGCCTGCGCGTTGCGCATTATGCCTTGGGACAAGGAAAAGAGGAGGGTCCCATGTCAGACAAGTTCGCGCGTTATCCCAGCTTGAGCGGCAAAACCGTGTTCATCACCGGCGGGGCGTCGGGCATCGGGGCCAAAATCGTCTCCGCGTTTGCAGCGCAAGGCGCGAAGGTGGGATTCGTTGATCTGGATGCAGATGGCGCACAGGCTTTGGCGGATGCAACCGATGGCACAGTGGCGTGGGAAAAGGCCGATCTGCGTGACATTCCGGCATTGCAGGCGGCATTTGGCAGGCTAAAGGCCAAGCTGGGGCCGGCGCAAATTCTGGTCAACAATGCCGCGCGTGATGATCGTCACGACTGGCGCGAGGTCTCGCCCGAATATTGGGATGAACGGCAGTCCACCAATCTGCGGCACATGTTCTTTGCCATTCAGGCGGTGGCACCAGATATGATTGACGGCGGCGGCGGGTCGATCATCAATATGGGGTCGAACAGCTGGTGGGAAGCAGGCGGCAACATGCCTGCCTACACCACAGCCAAAGCGGCGGTGCATGGTCTGACCCGGACGATGGCGCGGGATCTGGGGGGGCACCGCATTCGGGTGAACACCGTGGTTCCCGGTTGGGTCATGACTGAGCGGCAGAAAGAGCTGTGGGCCAATCCGGAGGCCTTGGAGAAACACCGCGATCGGCAGTGCCTGCCGGATCTGATTGAACCGGTCTATCTTGCGCGGATGGTGCTGTTCCTTGCCTCGGACGATGCGGCGATGTGCACAGCCAACAATTACATGGTTGAAGCCGGGTCAATCTGAGCGGATACGCGCCGCTCACATCATCGTGCATATCAAGTGATCCTTGTCTGATCGACCTTGGGTGTCAGAAACCAAAGAGGATCTTATACCAAGGGCTGCGATCATTGACCCACTTTCGCCCAATCTCTGGTTCCGATTGACGTGATGACGTCCGGTAGG